>JAVBOI010000131.1:0-30366 GCA_031550695.1 Desulfovibrio sp.
AGATAGCAAAAGCAGGCAGAGTGACTTCCGCGACCGTAATGCGCTGGAAAAACAGGTACATCAAATATGGTCTTGAAGGCTTGACGGATTGCGCGCGAAGTGGTCGCCCTGCAAAATACGCACAGGACTTTAAAGCGACAATTCTTGCCAAGCTGGAAGAAGATCCGCCGGCAGGTTACGCCCAATGGGATGGCCCCCTAAGCGTCGTGCCGTCCGGCTGACGCTCGTTTTCCATAAGCCAATTGACCAAGGCATCTTTACGGATGCGTGTCCGCGAGCGGATTTTGACGTATGCGAAAGGCATATGCTTCCGGTGTATCCATTGCTTGATCGTGCCGTCGGCAAATCCAAGAATTTGCTCGACGTCCGCCGCTTCCAGGTACATGCCGGGGATATGGGAAAACATCCGTTCGAACTGTTGCCGGGTTTCCATCGTCTTTACCTCGTTCTTCCCCGGTGCGGGGTTTGTGGTTGGGCTCCTGTCTATCTACTAACACACCTGGAAACCCATGTCACGACTTTTTTTAATAATATTAGCTACTTATTGATGCACTTTTTCAAAGCATGCAACGAACGATGCATAAATTATCCAATGACACGTTTTACACAAATCGTGCCTATACGATTTAATTGACAATCTTTTTTTACGTTCCTTGGAGAGACATCGGACACGAAAAAGCCCCGCCGGAGCGGAGCTTGATGGCTGGAAAGCGAGTGCTGGCGCGGGTTATCTGGGTTCATACTCCCATGCTGACCTCAATATGGCCACGTTCATTCGCCGGGCGTTCATGGGGATTGACTACGATCTGGATGTCCCGGCCAAGCCGGGTGATGCATTCCATCATCTTCGCCTCGCTGATGCCCCGGAATTTCCCCTTGAGAAGGTCGGACAATTTCGGTTGGGACAGGCCGATCAACTGAGCGGCCTTGGTCTGGGTAAGCCCCCTGCTTTCGATGATGCCTTGGATGGTCGTCGCAAGCTTCGCCTTGACCAGCATTTCCTCGGCATCGGGAAGCCCGAGGTCTTCATATACATTGCCTGAACTATGGGTGATTTCGATGTCACTCATACCCGTTCTCCTTCGCGTCTTCTTCCGCCGCCTTCAGGCGAGCCTTGATAAGATCCATGTCCTGCTCGCTCGTTTTGATCCCATGCGCCGACTTCTTTTGAAAGCAATGGAGGACATAGACCGCCTTGCGGAACCTGACCGTATACACGGCCCGGTAAGTGCCTCCCTGGTCGGATTCCACCACTTCCAAGACCCCGGCGGAGTCGAAGCCCTTGAGAGGCTTGGCGGTCACATGTTTCCCGCCGATCTGTGCCTGATATAAAGCATAACCGAAGGTGTCCTGCACCTCTTCCGGCAAGGTTTTCAGATCCTTTCTTGATGACCCCATCCACTCCAATCGCTTCATATCCATGCCTGCCTTTAATATACCCATTTTGGGATAACTGTCAATTCAGCCGAGATTATTCAGGATGCCACCGGCTTCGTGGTAGTGCGAGTCGTTCAAGTGCTTGTAACGTTGCGTCATCTGCAAGGTCTTATGGCCGAGAAGGTCGGCAACCTTCTCAAGGGACATATTTTTCTGGACGAGCCAGCTTGCATAGCTGTGCCGGAGCGTATGGAAGACGCCCTTTCCGCGCTTATCGTCGATATCGACGTTGATCCTGAGGTCTTCCAGGCAAAGCCTGAAGGTCTTAGTCATCTGTCCGCGCGGCTGCATGCCTTCGATTTTCTCCCCCTTCTTATTGATGCCGCGACGCGGGAAAAGGTATGCGCGGGACCGGTTGTTATCCAGAAAAAAGACTGCTTAGAGCCGACGGCCGAATCAAAAGAACACCGGCCGCCTCTTCAAAGACGGCCGGTGTTTCATCGTTCCGGACAGTTCCGCGCGGAGCCTACCGAAAAGTGCTTTTGAAATAATTTACTTCAGCCTGCCACACAAAATGGGGCTTCCAAAGGGGCTCACACAGCGCCTGCGTCCCCGACACCCTTTGGCCGCAAAGAGCCTGTGCCCGCGACCGGAGGCAATACCACTTTTGGACAACTTCACAACTGATTTGCTCTAAGTCCGGTTGCGGTAATCCGGGAACAGACGGTCGTACAGCCGCAAACCGGCCCGGGAATACCCGTAAGCCACCCGGAAGGCGGACAGATCGTCAAAAGTATTGCCCACAATCTGCATGCCAATCGGCACGTTATTGCCGTCAATCCCCACCGGAACATCCACCACCGGATAGCGGCTCAAGAGGTTCCAGATGAACGTCGCCACAAAATGCAGTCCCTTCACCGGCTTGCCGTTGACCGGCACGGTATCGGTGGTGGGGTCGTGGTCGGCGGGCAGGCATGTCGTCATCATGGTGGGCATTATCAGGGCCTGACAGCCCTTTTCGAAAAGCTTCGCCTGCAATTGGCGGTGCAGTTTGGTCGTAAGATCATCCGCGCGGGCCATATCCCCCGGCCCTTTGCCGGACATGCCGGCCAGCGCGGACGCGACGTACGTGGTTGCGACGTTCTTGAGTTCATCTCCCGCCAGGAACATGGAGCCCATGCCGCTTGACAAGAGCCCGTTCATGAAGATTTCATAAATGTCCTTTGCCCGCCAGCCCAATTCGACTTCCTCAATAATGGCGCCCTGGCCCCGCAATACCTCCACCGCATCGCCCATCGCTTTTTTAACCGGGACATCCACTCCTTCGGGAAGCCACGAAGAGCAATAATCCACCGCCAACCGCACGCCTTTCAGGCTGTCGTAGGTTTGTGGATAAACCAGCTTCGGCCGAAGCGACGCATGCACCTTGGGGTGCGGTCCGGCTATTATGTTCTGCATCCGCACCAGGTCGTCGAACGTCCTGGCCATAGGCCCCAGTGTTTCATAAGAAATCTCGGAAGTGGGAACCCGGCCGAACGGCGGTCTGAAGCCGTAAACACCGCACATCGACGAGGGAACGCGAATCGAGCCGCCCATGTCGGAACCGGTCGCCAGGGTGGTGAACCCGGCGGCCAAAGCCGCGCCGGAACCGCCGGAGGAACCGCCAACTCCGTAATGCAGATTCCAGGGATTTCGCGTCACGCCCCACAGCCGCGACCAGGTCTGAACATGCATATACAGTTCCGGCACCGTGGTCTGAATGTGCAAAATCGCCCCTTCGGCCAGCAGCATGTCGATAATGGCGGAATTATCTTTGCACAGCGGCGCGTCCTTGAGCGCCAGCGACCCCGCGCTTACCCTCCAACCCGCGACTTCGCTCTCATCCTTCACCGCCACGGTGATTCCCTCCAGTGCCCGCGCCGTCCCGGCCCGATAACGCCGCTCTGCCTCCAGGGCCCCCGTGCGGGCCTGTTCGAAATGCTCGTAACTTATTGCGTTGACCTGACCGTTGAATTTCATGAAGTCCCCAGGTTCCTCGCCCCTGGTGTTCAACGGGCCGTTATATTTATGAATCCTTTCAATCTGCGCCTCAAGCACGTCCACGGGAGACAGCAAACCCGCCTTAAAGCGCCGTATCTGTTCGTCCACGGAAAGATACGCCAGCTCCGTTCGCGCTTCTGTCTGGGGAAGCGTGAGGGGTTGCGGCGATGTCGTCGCCTCCGCCGGCATGGCCGGAGCGGAACGGGCCAGGGCGAAAGGTTGGAAGGCGGTCCCCAGAACTGCAAGGGCAGAAAGCTTGAGAAAATCTCGCTTACTCATTTTATCGAGCATTTTTTTGTCCCCCTGAATAGTTGCCGTTACAATGTAAACGCACAATAAAGTAATTTTATATGGAAAAAGCATGTATGCGTCAACTGTCAACCGACACCTCTATCGTCTCGCTTCCTTCTCGATCACCCGCGGAACCGGTCACCCCGCCCCAAAACGGGCACTCTTTCAGCATGTCCGTAATCAGAGGAAGATATGAGAGCCGCTCTTCCACCAACCGAAGATTATGCATCGAAAAAATGCATTGCCGCATACGGAAAAATGGCCGGGTACGGACGAAATCCGTATCCGGCCATTTTTCCCCCACCTCAAAACTGTAATGCGAAGCACATATGCCGAAGCGGGTCAAAGCAGGCGTGCTTTGCCTACATCTTTTTCAGCCGCCCTTCCAGATAGCTGGTCACCCGCTCATGCGTGTCCGCGTCCGGCGTATACAGGCGCAGGATGTGCCAGAATCCGCGCTTGAGAATGATCGCCCGCATGGCCGACAAGTCGTGAAAGCGATCCGCCTTTTCCCAGGGCATGAACCGGCCGTGCGTGCGCGCGGCCTCTACCGCGCCCACAACCGGCATGGCCCGCCAGTGGATGAACGCGCTTTCGCGTTTATCCCGCCCCCTGGAGCCCTCGTGGTAAATGCCCGACGAATCCGCCCGATACACGGCAAAATAGCGATTGCCGAAAAACACGATCGACACGAACGCCAGACCGCCCAAAATGGCGAGCAACACCAAACCGGACACGGCGAGCGAGGCTGCTACACCCTCCGGCATCAGCACGCCGTCCGTCACCCATACGCCCACGCACAGGGTGACGAGCACCACGGCCGCGCCAACAAAGGCGAACTGGAAGGCCTCTACCGCCAAAAGAGGATTCGTCACCAGCGGAACGGCCGCCCGCCAACGCAGGGAGCCGTCCTCGTCCAGTTCGGGCGCAATCACCTCGCGCAGTTTTTTTCGTGCCATCACGCCTCCGTTACGGGCCAGGATGATAACAGGCCAGGAAGTGGCCGGCACTCGCTTCTTCCAAATCCGGATGCTTTTGCAGGCAATCGTCCTGACGCGAGGGGCAACGGCCGTAAAAACGGCAGCCGGCCGGCGGGTTGACCGGGCTTGGCACATCCCCTTCCAGAAGGATGCGGCCTTTGCGCTCGGTGTCCAGCCGGGGCACCGGAATGGCGGAAAGCAGGGCCCGGGTGTAGGGATGCCGCGGGTTTTCGAACAACTCCAGGCGATCCGCCAGCTCGATGACCTTGCCAAGATACATCACGGCGATGCGGTTGGAAATATGCCGGATCACGCTCAAGTCGTGGGTGATGAACAGATAGGTGTATTGGAACTCGTCCTTAAGATCCTGGAGCAGATTCAAGATTTGTGCCTGAATGCACACGTCCAGGGCCGACACCGGCTCGTCGAGCACGATAAACTCCGGGTTCAGGGCCAACGCCCTGGCCACGCCGATGCGTTGCCGCCGCCCGCCGTCAAGCTCGTGCGGGAAGGAGGTGGCCAGACGCTGGGCCAGGCCCACGGTATCCATGAGTTCCTTGACCCTGGCCGAGGTTTCCCGCTCGTTCGGGTAAATAGTGTGGATGCGCAGGGGTTCGGAAATGAGCTGCTCCACGGAAAGGCGCGGATTCAGCGAGGAATACGGGTCCTGAAAGACCATCTGTGCCCGCTTGCGAAAATCGCGCAACTTGCCCTTGTCGTAAGTGACGATATCCTCGCCCTCCATGCGCACGGACCCGCCCGTGGCCTCCAGCAGGCGGATGACCACCCGGCCCAAAGTGGACTTGCCGCAGCCGGATTCGCCCACCAGGCCCAGGGTTTCGCCCCTGGCGATGCTTATGCTCACGTCGTCCACGGCATGGAGCGGCCCTTTGGGCGTGAAAAAGTATTTTTTCAAGTCCCGCGTTTCCAGCAGGGGGGCGGCTGTTGCGGCGCTGCTCATGCCTTGTCCTCCTCAGCGGCTCCGGGAGCGCCGTTGGTTTTGAAACAGGAAACAAAGTGTCCCGGCCTGGCTTCGATCATGTCCGGGGATTTTTCGTGGCAAAGCGGGGACGCAAACTCGCAGCGCGGAGCAAAACAGCAGCCCGGGGGCAGATCGGTGGGATCCGGCGGCAGTCCGGGAATGGTCTTTAAGCGGGCCACGTTTTCCGTCAGATCCGGAATGGCGTTGAACAAGCCCTGGGTATAGGGATGGAGCGGCTCGGCATACAGGCTTTTGGCGTCCGCTTTTTCCAGAATGCGGCCGGCGTAAATAATGGCCACGGAATCGCACAATTCCGCCACCACGCCCAGATCGTGGCTGATTAGGATGGTGGCCGTGTTGAACTGTTCCTTCAGTTGGCGCATCAGTTCCAGAATCTGGGCCTGAATGGTCACGTCCAGGGCCGTGGTCGGCTCGTCCGCGATCAGCAGCTTGGGGCTGCAGGCCAGGGCAATGGCGATCACCACCCGCTGCTTCATGCCGCCGCTGAACTGGTGCGGGTAATCCGGCCCGCGCTCCGGCCGGATGCCCACCAGTTCGAGCATTTCGCGCGCTTTTTCCAGAGCTTCCCGGTCGCTCACCTTCTGGTGCAGACGGATAATTTCCGCAATCTGCTCCTCCACGGACAACACCGGGTTCAGGGAGGTCATGGGATCCTGAAAAATCATGGCGATCTTGCCGCCCCGGATGTGGCGCATTTCCTCTTCCGATTTGGCCAGCATGTCCTCGCCTTCCAGAAAGATGCCGCCGCCGGCTATTCTTCCCGGAGGGGAGGCGATCAGGCGCATGATGGCAAGGGCGGCGGTGGTTTTGCCGGCCCCGGTCTCCCCCACCAGGCCCAGCACCTCGCCTTTGGCCAGGCCCAGGTTCAGGCCTTCCACGGCTTTCACCAGGCCGGTATCCGTATGGTACTGGACTTTCAGATCCCTGATGTCCAGAAAGAGTTCGCGTTGTTGCAGCATATATCGGTATCCTTAGGGCAAATTAATTCTGAAGTTGCCCAAGAGCAGTATTGCCTCCGGCGACCAAAGGGGGTGACCCCCTTTGGAAACCCCATTTGGCGGGTAACTATTCGACGTATAATAACAAATTAAATGGTCCATCGTTCGGGAGCGCGTCCAGCGGGAAAGCTTCAAAGTTTCCGCAACAAGCGCCCTCCCCTATTCGGGTTTCCAAAGGGGCCGTGCCCCTTTGGCCGCCGGAGGCAATTCGACTCCTGATCCCTTCCCCATTCTCTTATCGCTTCAGCTGGGGGTCCATGGCGTCGCGCAGGCCGTCGCCCACGAAGTTCAGGGCCATGATGGTAATCATGATAGCCAGACCGGGAAAGACGGTCATGTAGGCGTAATCGCGCACGTAGCCGCGCGCGCCGGCCAGCATGCCGCCCCACTCCGGGTAGGGCGGCTCGATGCCCAGACCGAGAAAGCTTAAGGCGGCCGCTGCCAGAATGGCCTGGGCCACGCGGATGGTGGACTGCACGATAATGGGCGCGCTGCAGTTGGGCAGGATGTGCCGGATGATGATCCAGGCGTCGGACGCGCCCATGCACTGGGCGGCCTCGATGTATTCCTGCCCCACGATGGAGAGCACGGCTCCGCGCACCACGCGGGCGAAGGTGGGCAAGGCGGCCACACCCACGGCGATGGTCAGGTTCAAAAGACCCGGTCCCAACGCGGCGGCGATGGCGATGGCCAGAAGAATCTGCGGGATGGAAAGCAGAATGTCCATGCCGCGCATGATGGCCCCGTCGATGCGGCCGCCGTAGTAGCCGGCGATGGCGCCCAGGGCTCCGCCGCTCATCATGGCGATAAAGACCGCGAACACGCCTACCTGAAGGGACACGCGGGCGCCGTAGATGATGCGGCTTAAGATATCCCGGCCGAAATCATCGGTGCCCAGCGGGTGCTTCCAACTCGGCGGCTCAAAGGAACTCATCAGATCCTGGGCCGCGTAGTCATAGGGAGCAAGCAAAGGAGCGAACACGGCCACCAGGACCAGCAGAAGCAGAACCACCAGCCCGACAACGGCCAGCCTGTTCCGGCGCAGGCGCACCAGCGTCAGGTACAGGTTGCTGTTTTTATGCAGTAATTTCATGATACCCTCTGAAGTATGAACAAATTCCAGACGGATGACAAAACTAGAAGCAATAGCCTGTCCCAAAATACGCGGGTCAAGGGGGCTCGGGGACACAGGCTCTGTGCGCTGCCCCCTTGCGGGGCGTGGGGCAGAGCCCCACTTCGACTTACATTGGCTTCATCCTCATTGTCTTTTCCAACTTTGACAGCGGCCGGCAATCAACGGTAGCGGCCGCGCAGTTTCGGGTCCACCCAGGCGTAAAGCAGATCCACCAGCAGGTTGATGACCACGTAGGCCATGGCGATATACAGCACCGCGCCCTGCACGATCGGGTAGTCGCGGGCCTTGATCGCTTCCACGGCCAGCCGGCCCATGCCGGGGATGGAAAAGACCGATTCCGTCAGGATGGCGCCGCCGAGCAGGTGGCCGAACTGGATGCCCACAATGGTGATGATCGGGATCAGGGCGTTGCGCAACGCGTGTTTGAGGATGATCACCCGCTCGGTCTGGCCTTTGGCCCTGGCGGTGCGGATATAGTCGGAGCGTATGACCTCGAGCATACTGGAGCGGGTCATGCGCGTGATGATGGACATGGACGTGGCGGAAAGGGTTATCCAGGGCAGAATGCGCTGGCTCAGGGTGTCGAAGCCTGATGACGGCAGCCATTGCAGTCGGACGGAAAACCAGAGTATCAGCAAAAGCCCCAGATAAAAGAGCGGGACGGAAATGCCCAGCATGGCGATGACCATGGAGATGTTGTCAAAAATGGAATACTGCTTGACCGCGCAGACGATGCCGAAACCCAGGCCGAGCACGGTGGCGATCACGATGGAGCCGGTGGCCAGCTTGAGGGTGACGGGAAAGGTGTTGACGACTTCGTTGATCACCGGGCGGCGGGTCATGAAAGAGCGCCCCATGTCCTGATGCACGACCGCGTCATAAATGAACAGGCCGTAGCGCACCGGCAGGGAGCGGTCCAGGTGGTGCTCCCGCCGGAACTCCTGGATGCTTTCTTCCGAGGCCTCGTCGCCGAGCACGATGCGCGCCGGATCGCCGGGGGTGAGATAGAGCAGGGAAAAGAGCAGAAAGGTCACGCCCAGCCCCACCGGGATCATGGACAGAATTCTTCGCAGCAAATACCGGGTCATAGTCCGTACCTCGTCTCATACTGCCGTGTGCCGCCCTTCCCGCCCGGACCGTTTCCGGGCGGGAAGGGGCAAAGGCGCTATTCGAAGTAAGCGTTGCCGTAGAAGTTGATGGCCGTGGGCGAAAACTCCACGCCTTTCAGGTTCTTTACCTTGGCATAGAGGTTGATGGGGTTCAGCAGGCTGATCTGGGGCAGATCCCGGTTCAGGATGTCCCAGGCCTTGGCGTAATAGCCGGCCCGCTCTTCGCCTTCAGGGGCCTGCACGCCCAGGTCGAGCAATTTGTCGAGTTCTGGGTTGCTGTAATAGTAGCGGTTGGCCTGCCCGATGTTTCTGGAATGGTACAGGGGGTTCAGGTAGAAGAAGGGGTCCGAGGTCGGCACGTTGCCGCCCCAGTTGTAGATGAAGGGATCGTGCTTGGGCTTGCCGATGAAATCGTTATAGGCCCCGGCCTCGATGATCCTGATCTGCATGTCGATGCCGATTTCTTTCAGGTTGTTCTGCACCACCGTGGCCACGTTCTGGTAGTCGTAGCGCTCCGAGGTCATGAGCACGCCCTTGAAACCGTTGGGGAAGCCGGCTTCGGCCAGAAGCTTCCTGGCCTTGGCCGGATCATAGGCGATTTCCGGGGATTCCTTGAAGCGGGAATAGTCGATGGAAGAAGGGATAACGCCTCTGGCCGGCTGGCCAAAGCCCCTGAACACGGCCTTGATGATGCCGGGACGGTTGATGGCCAGGTTGATGGCCTCGCGCACCTTGGGGTTGTCGTAGGGCGGCAGGGTGACGTCAAAACCCATCTGGTGCAGGCGGTAGGAAGGCACTTCCACGAACTCCAGCTTGGGATTGTCCTTGATTCGGCCGGCGTCGATGGGCGCAACTTCCGTGGCCGCGTCAATGGCACCGCTCTCCAGTTCGATGGTGCGGCTGGAAGGCTCGATGATGGTGCGGAAAATCAGGTTTTTTACCTTGGCCTTTTCGCCGTGATAGTCGTCAAAACGCTCAAGCTCCACCCGGTCGCCGGGAACGGACTTCTTGAACTTGAACTTACCGGTGCCCAGGGGGTTCTGGCCGTAGTCCGGGCCCAGGGTTTCGGTGTATTTTTTGCTGAAAATGGAGGCCCAGGGGTGGGACAGGTTGCCCAGGAAAGCCTGGCCCATGGGGGCCACGGACTTCAGGTAAATGGTGCGCTCGTCCTTTTTGCCCACTTCGGCCAGATACATGGACTGGCCCTTGGTGGCCGCGCCGGCCGGGCTCAAGGCGCGCTGGAAGGAATAGACCACGTCGTCGGCCGTCATGACCTCGCCGTTATGAAACTTGACGCCCTGCTTGAGGGTGAACTCGTAAGTGACCTTGTCGTCGAGCATTTTCCAGCTCTCGGCCAGCAGCGGGACGAGTTTGCCGTTTTCCACACCAACCAGGGTTTCGCTGACGTGCATGGCCACGCCGTACATGACTCCGGCCGTGGTGCTCTGCGGGTCCAGGGTCTTGATGCTGAGCACGATGCCCACGGTAAGGGTGTCGCCTTGGGCCGAAGCCGGCGAGCCGCCCAGAACCACGGAAAGAATCAGCACTGCCAGGATTGCGAATATTTTGTTCATAGCCAATCCTTTTGATTCAGAATTACAGTGTTTGCCTGCCACAGTTTCGGTACAACATTGTCAATACAGGAACCGCCGGAAAGCCCGCGCCGATCAGAGGCGGAAACTCACGCAGCCGTCCTCGAGAATTTTATCCACCAGCCCGAATTCCCAGTCAAAATAGCCGCGCATGGCGTCGGGCGAGGCGTTGACGTCGGTGTAGGGCTTGTACCAGATGTCGTCTTCCGGGCTTAAGGCCTCGGGCATGCCGGTTTCCATATCCAGGCCCGCATCGCTCCAGGCCGGCGTTCCGCCGTCAAGAACGAACACTTCCGTTCCGGGCCAAAGGAGCATGGCGTCATGGGCGGCCAGAAGCGCGTGTATGCCGTTGTCAGCCGTCAGCACGACGGTGGAGGGGGACGGGTATTTTTCGACCGCCCGTTCCAGGTAGCCGCGCGGCACCCAGACCGCGCCGGGCACATGGCCTTTGCGGTGAATGTCGCTCATGCCCACGTCGATCAAAAGCGGAGGCGTGGCGCCGGCGCGCATTCCGGCCAGAACGGCCGGGGACAGGCGGCGCGGCGCGCGCCCCTCCACTGCCGGGGGAAACGCCGGCACCGCCGCCGGTTCCGGGCCGTATTCCAGCCCCTCGCGGCCAAAGCCGGAACCGCCAAGGCCGCCCTTGAGCACGAACACCTGGGGCAGCCCCATCTGGATCAGCCAGTGGGCGGTCATAACGGCGCGCACCTCGGTATCGTCAATGAGCACGAAACGGGCGTTACGCACGGCCGCGTATTCGTCCGTGGCCTGGACGAGCTGTCCGCCGGGCGCGTTGCGCGAACCGGGCAGGTGGCCGGCGGCGTATTCCTCCGGCTGGCGCACGTCAAAAAGATACAAGGGGCTTGCCTCGGCTTCGCCCCGCCACTGCCTGACCGTGGCGGCATCGACAAAAGAAACCCCGTAACGGGCCGCGGCCACGGCCGCCCGCTGCCTGGCCACATCCAGGGCCTCGGCCGAGGGCGGGGCCGTGCGCGGCACGACGCCGTACTCAAGGTCAAAGCCGGACAGCCGCCAGTTCATGGTGCCGCCCTTCAAGGCGGCCACAGGGTTGGGAACGCCGGCGTTGCGCAGGGTCTGGGTGCCGATGATGCTGCGCGTGCGGCCAGCGCAACTGATGAGTATCCGTGTATCCGGATCGGGAGCCAAATCGGCAATGCGGTAAGTGATTTCGCAGCCCGGCGCGTTAACGGCGCCGGGAACGTGCATGTTCAGGTATTCCTCCCTGGGGCGGACGTCGATGATCACCATGTCCGTACCGGCGTCGGCCAGGGATTTGATTTCCTCCGGCGTGAGGCGGGGGGTCTGCTGCACGCTTTCCACATATTCGCCAAAGCCCTTGCTCAACGCGCCCACGCCTGTCACCGTAACGTAGCCGGCCTCTTTCCAGGCGATCAGGCCGCCGTCAAGAACGCACAGAGCGTAGTAGCCCAGGCGCGCCAGCGTGGCGGCCGCCCGGCGGGCGCGCGAATGCGGGCCTTCGTTTCCGCCGTCCATGAGCAGTACGGGCGTTCTCTTGCAGGGAACGAGTTTTTCCACAAGAAATTCAAGCCGGCTCAAGGGCGCGCAGGATGCCAGCAGAAGATGGCCGCGCGAAAACTCCTCCTGCTCTCTGACGTCGAGGAGAGCGAAGGCCTCCTGGCTTTTGAACAGTTCTCTGGCCTTTTGGGGACTGAGTGTGCGGTACGATTCCATTACGCTCTCCGTGCTGAGGAGTCGGGTCTGTCCGGGGCCGGAACGCGCTTGCGTCCGCTGCGCCGGGTTGTTGTTCCACGCGCCTTGCCTGTCGTTTTTCCACCGGAGGGAGCGGGCAGGCGGAGGCGTGATACGCCCGCCCACTCCATGGAGACCGCGCCAATCAAGAAAACGTCGGCGCGGCCAAATCCTGCCTTGGTTATGGAAACAAATCCTGCTGGGTGAACACGGTCACGTCGTCCACCGGCTTTTTGAGAACTTCCAGGGCCGCCCTGGTCTGCTTGAGCCGCCATTCCTTTTCCTCGGCCGGGGGCAGATCCGGCCGGCCCATGGGATAGTGGAATTTGCTGCCGGCCATGACGATGCGGTTGGTGCCCACCTGCACGGCCACGTTGTACAGGGCCGTAACGCAGACCACCGGGATGCCCGCGCGTTCGATTTCTTTTGCGAGCGTAGCGCCGCTACGCGTTCCAGTGCCTCAGGTGGCGGTGAGCAGAACCGCGTCCACCCCCTCTTTTCTGAGGTACTCGCCCATTTCCCGGCCCAGGCGCTGCATGGTGGACAGATTGGCCATGCTGCCGGAGGCGCTCAGCATGTGCGGGTGAACCTTGCCGATGACGCCCTGCTTTTCCAGGGCGCGCAGCGCGTCGTAGGGCACCATGCGGTCCGGGCTTTTCGTCACGTCGCCGGTCAGGTAGCCGCCATGGCGGACTTCATACTGGCCGAGGGCGAGTTCGTCGCCGGACACGGCGTAGGGCCGCCACTTGGTGGCGTTGTTCGTTTCCATGTGGTCCGGGTTGCCCGCGGGAACCACGCCGCCCTCGGAAACCAGGGCCACGGTCGCTTTGGACAGATCAACCACGGGCGGGGGCGGGGGCACTTTGTCGTAGACCACGCGCGGCAGTTCCGTTTTCCAATCCCGGCCGGCAAGGCGGGACAGGCCCATGTCCAGGGCGCGCACGGCCGAGGATTTGCCCGTGTTCACGTTCAGGCGCACGCCTCTGGAGATGTACCCCTCGATCCGGGCCGGGCCGACGGGCTCGCCGTTGCCGAGCTTCAGAGCCAGAGCGCCCATGGGTTCGATGGCCTGGCGCATGGAACTGGCGGCCGCTCCGGTAAGAATGCCGTAACAATCCTTCCTGTACTCGGTGATGCCGGGGTTATCCGGGCCAAAGCCGGCCACGCCGGGAATGCCAAGCTCCTCCCTGGCCCGCTTGAGCAGGCTGCCGCAGGCCAGGCCGTAGCGGCCGGAGTTGAAAGCCGGCCCGGCGATCAGCACGTCGGGCTTTACCTCGCGAATGACCGCCATGGCCTCGTTCAGGAAGTCTTCCTTGAATTCGTTGGCATAGTTGTCACCGGCATAAATTGTTTTCACAATAACAGCCCGGTCGCCGAAAAAGGCCTGAAAGGCCGCGCCCGCGCCCTTGGGGCCGTCAAAGACCCCGGTTTTCATATCCGCTTTGTCCTCGCTGCCAAAGCCGGCGCCAAACTGGTTCATATAGTGAATGACTTTGATCATGGTCTTCCCTCTTTAATACTCTTCACAGCGCCAGCCGTGGTTTTGCAGGGAGCGGAACCCGCAGAAAAAGAAGTGGGCGATGGCCGTGAAGGCCTGGTGCGGATCAAAGCTCTTGTCGTACATGGTGGAGTTGGTGAAGCGGATGGAATCGCCGCCGATGACGCGCTTCATGGCCGGCAATTCGATGCGCCGGTCCACCCCGCCGCCGCTGACCACGGACACGGCTTCTTCGGCAAAGTCGAACAGGGGCGCTTCGTCGCCGCCGGGGCCGCCAAACTCGTGCACCACCGGCACGGCCGCGATGCCCCGGTTTTCCAGGGCCTTGACCGTGGCCATGTAGTCGACGTTGGAGTTGCCGGTGCCTTCGATGGAAAGCACGGCGGCGTCGGCTTTCAGGTGGGCGGCCAGCTTGGCCGCGAAGTTGCCGGAGCGGATCTTGGTGCTCAGATCGTCGTAGTGGCCGCGGCTGATCACCTGGCCGACAAAGTTGCACTCCTTGCCGTGCCGCTTGAACAGCTCGAGCACGTAGGGGTTGTTCTGCTGGAGCCAGGTGCAGGTGCGCAGGTGGTTGCGGTAGTTGCCGCTGACCACGGCGCCGTCGAAAAGTTCCGTGGGGTCGAGCACGGTGGGGGTGTAAAAGCCCTCCATGGGCATGGCGTACAAAAAGGTGCGGCAGATGTGCCCCTGGGACTGGATCTGGTTGATATAGGCCACGTTGGGCAGATCGGGATTGACGATGCCGGCTTCGTACACGGTCTGTTCGTCCGGCTGCTTGCCCAGAGTGACCTTGGCGATGCGCTCCCCTACCTTGAGCAGGGCCATGCGGGCGGCTTCGTCAAAATCCAGGGTGTTCAGGTTGTCCCTGAAGGTCAGGCAAAGGCAGATGTTGGTGGTTTCGGAACAGGCGCAACGGGCCTGGCCGGGTCCGCTCATGTCGATGACGCCCTCGTTGAACTCCTGCACGCCGGTTCCCTGCCCGGACGGCAGCAGAACCTTGGTGGCCGTGGCGATGACCGCCGTGCCGGCCAGGCGGTTGGTCAGGCCGGAACCGACCGTGGTCGGCAGGCCCAGAAAACCGGGAAAGCAACGCGCCGGCGCATCCGGCTTGACGCGCGGCTCAACGGCGTCGAGGATGTGGACGATGCGCGTTTCCTCGCCCGGGCAGGCTATCTCCACCTTCAAATCAACAATGCGATCGTCCGCCAGCACCAGGGCGCGCAAATCATCCACATTCAGATACAGCACCCCGTTTTCCAGAGCGGTCTTATCCGCTTTTTCCACCGCGGTGACATGATAGGAAGCCATGGTAAGTTTCATTCCAGCTTGCTCCTTCCCTGTTGACACGCCTGCATGAATATCTCTGCTCAGCCATAGAGCACGATCCATGCCAGACCGCCCTTTTCGGATTCAAAAAAAAGCAAAGGGATGATCCGAGCCGTTTTTCCTTTATTCGGACTTGGCGGCCCTCCTTTGTTGACATTGCGGATCAAAGGCCGTATTGCAAAAATGCATTTCAAATTTGCAATTTGCAATACAATCGGATTCCGCCATGACCCAAAGCGCGCCCACACCCCCCTACCGCATGACCTTTCTCGCTCACTCCCCCGAACTGGTGGACCAGATGAAACTGGCCCTGCGCGGCCGTTTCGAGCAGATGAGCTACGAGTCCGTCGATTTTGACAACGGCCCGGCCAAAGCCAGAGCCTGCCTGGAGGCGGGAAGCGAGGTCATTCTCTGCCACGGCGGCACGGGCGAGGCCATTCGCCGCACCATCGGCCATTCCGTCGTGGCCATCGACCGTACGGACATGGACGTGATCAAAACCTTGCGCCGGGCCAAGCAACTGTCGGATCAGGTGATCCTGGCGGCCTTCCGGGAGGAGCGGCACGACCTTGAGGAGATGGAATCGATCCTGAACATGCGCATCCACCATATCTCCTACAAGTCGAACGCGGCGCTCGCCACGGCCGTGCAGCGGGCTTACGACCAGGGCCTCCGCGTGCTGGTGGGCGGCGGGGTGAGCAAACGCTACATAGAGGGGCTCGGCGGCACCGGCTTTGTCATCAGGCCCAGCGAGCACAGCATCCGGCTGGCCCTGGACCATGCCGCGGCCATTGCCCGGCAGAAGCGGGAAGAAAGCATGCGCCACGCCGACCTGGTGGCCATTTTCACCCAGTTGCAGGAAGGGGTGCTGTGCATCGACGCCGAGGAACGCCTGGTGTTTTCCAACCCGCTGGCTTTCCGGATGCTGGGCCTGCCCCTTGACGCGCCCGAAGAGGCCCTGCCGCCTTTTTTCGGCCCCCTGGGCCTGAAGGACGTCTTGCGGACCATGTCCCCCCGGCCGGACAACGTGGCGGACATGGCGGGCGAATCGTTCGTGGTCCGGTCCTTTCCCCTGACCATGCACGGCAATTTGCGCTGCGCCGTGGCTTTTTTCCGCGACGTGCCCTCCTTGCAAAAAATCAACCGGAAGATTGGCGAAGAACTGTACGTCAAAGGCTTTGTGGCCCGGACCGGCATTGACGACATTCTCGGCAAAAGCCGGCCCATGACCGAGGTGAAGGAGAAGATCCGCCGTTTCGCCGGGGTCGAGGCGGCCGTGCTCATCAGCGGCGAGACCGGCACGGGCAAGGAACTGGTCGCCCACGCCCTGCACAGGGAA
The DNA here is from genome assembly GCA_031550695.1 of Desulfovibrio sp. Classification (GTDB taxonomy): domain Bacteria; phylum Desulfobacterota; class Desulfovibrionia; order Desulfovibrionales; family Desulfovibrionaceae; genus Frigididesulfovibrio. The sequence goes on from JAVBOI010000131.1 coordinate 16,420, forward strand.
AGCCCCCGCCGTCGCATGCCCTTTGTGGCGGTAAACTTCGCCTCCCTGGCGCCCAACCTGATTGAGAGCGAGCTGTTCGGCTACGAGGACGGCGCCTTTACCGGGGCCAAACGGGGCGGCAAGATGGGCCTGTTTGAAATGGCGGATCAGGGCACCCTTTTTCTGGACGAAATCGGGGAAATCAGCCACGAGATGCAGTTGCGCCTGCTGCGCATTCTGGAGGCCAGAGAGGTGATGCGCGTGGGCGGCAGCCGCATCTTCTCGGTCAACGTGCGCATCATCAGCGCCTCGCACCAGCCCCTGCTGGAACTGGTACGAAACGGACGCTTCCGGCTGGACCTCTATTACCGCCTGGCCACCCTCAAGCTGGAACTCCCCCCCCTGCGCGAGCGTTCCGAGGATATCCTCCTGATTTTGCGGCGGCTTCTGCACCGCCACGGCAAGCCGGAATCCGTCATTTCCCCGGACATGCTCACAACGCTGCGCGGCCGAGCCTGGCCCGGCAACATACGGGAACTGCTGGCGTTTGTGGAAAGCTACCTGATCCTGCTGGACAGGCCCGAGGCCGACCCGGCGCTGTTTCATTCCCTGCTGCATGAAAGCGAACGTCCCGCCGGTCGGAACGGGAAAAGCCCGCCGGACTGGAACCCCTCCCGCCCGCTCAAGGAAAACCTTGAAGCCGCGCGCGTTCATTTCACGCGCCAGGCAGTGGAACATTACGGCGGGGACAAACAGCTGGCAGCCTTGAAGCTGGGCATCAGCTACACCACCTTGTGGCGAACCCTCAAGGAACAGGCGCCCGGCCCATATTGACGCCAAAGACAGCGGTATTCCACAATGCCAGCGGCCTGCGCGCTCTGAAAACAACTGAAACGAAGCCGTTTTTTTGCCTGCCCCCTTGCCTGAACGCGGTTTCACATATAGGATCGAGCGCAAAAAGGAGAAGCCGCCATGCGTGAATACAAGCAGTTCATCAACGGCGAGTTGCGGGAATCCGCTTCACCAGATCGCATTGAGGTCGAAAATCCCTACACCGGAAAAATCGTCGCCACCGTGCCGGGCGGAGGCGAGGCCGACGCCCGTTTCGCCCTTGAGTCGGCGCAAAACGCGCAACCAGCCTGGGAAGCCCTGCCCGCGGCGACGCGCGCTTCGTACCTGAAAAAAATGGCCGGCGCCATTCGCGACAACCGGGAAAAGCTGGCCAAAATCCTGGCGGCAGAACAGGCCAAAGTTCTGCCTCTGGCCCAGGCGGAAGTGGATTTCACGGCCGAGTATTTTGACTACTACGCCGGCTGGGCTCGCATTTTCGAAGGCGACATCATCCAGAGCGACCGCCCAAACGAAAGCATCTTTCTGTTCCGCAAGCCCATGGGCGTGGTCGTGGGCATCTGCCCCTGGAACTTTCCCCTGTTTGTCATGGCCAGAAAAGTCGCGCCCTCGCTGCTCACGGGCAGCACCATCGTGGTCAAGCCAAGCTCCGTGGCCCCGGCCGCCAACATGGCTTTTGCCGAACTGGTGGCCGCCATGGATCTGCCCGCCGGCGTGCTCAACATGGTTACCGGCGCGGGCTCCAGCCTGGGCGAAATCCTGGTGCGCAGCGACATCACGGCCATGGTCAGCCTGACCGGCAGCGTGGAAGCCGGGCAGCGGGTTATTGCCGGAACAGCCGGCAACGTGGCCAAAGTCTCCCTGGAACTGGGCGGCAAGGCCCCGGCCATTGTCTGCGCCGACGCGGATCTGGAGCTTGCGGTCAGGTGCATAGTGGCCTCGCGGGTCATTTTCAGCGGCCAGGTCTGCAACTGCGCCGAGCGCGTCTATGTTGACGCCAAAATCGCGGACGAGTTCACCCACAAGTTGGTCAAAGCCATGAAGGCCGTGCAATACGGCGATCCCATGGCCGCCCCCGCGCCGGACATGTCCTGCCAGGTGAACCGGGATCAGCAGGCGAAAATCGCCTCCATGGTCAAGCGGGCCATGGTCGACGGCGCGGAGGTGCTGTGCGGCGGCGTCATTCCCCACACCGACACCGGATATTTTTACGAGCCAACGGTGCTCGGCCGCTGCACGCAGGATATGGAAATAGCGCGCAAGGAAGTGTTCGGGCCGGTGCTGCCAGTGCTGACGTTCCAGGATTTTGACGAAGCCGTCGCCCTTGCCAACGACTGCGAATACGGCCTGACCTCTTCCATTTACACAACCAACATAAGCACGGCCATGTGGGGATTACGCCGGCTGAAGTTCGGCGAAACCTATGTGAACCGGGAAAACTTCGAAGCCATACAAGGCTTCCATGCCGGCTGGAGAAAGTCCGGCATCGGCGGGGCCGACGGCAAGCACGGCCTCATGGAATACCTGCAAACCCACGTGGCTTACGTGCAGTATTGACGCGTTCCTTCTCTGTCACACAATAAAACGGCGTTCTCGGCCGCGGGCCGAGAACGCCGTTTTTCAAAAATCGGCCGGATTCTCACGACATCAGATGCGACCGTCGCCGGAGGCAGCATGAAAACACTCTCCATCGCCACCCGCGACCGCGAGGGCTTTGTGGATATCACCCGGGCCGTACGCGAGGCTATTCACGATAACGGCTGGCAGAGCGGCGCCCTGCTGATCTTCTGCCCGCACACCACGGCCGCCCTGACAATCAACGAGGCCGCCGATCCGTCCGTAACGGCCGACATGACGGCCCACCTGCGCACCCTGGTTCCCCGAAGTCCGGCGTTCACCCATGCCGAAGGCAACAGCGACGCCCATCTGAAAACAGCCCTCATCGGCCCGTCTCTCATGCTCATCGTGGAGGACGGCGAGCCCCGGCTCGGCACCTGGCAGGGCATTTACCTCTTTGAGGGCGACGGCCCGCGCTCCCGTTCCGTGTGGCTGCAATTCCTGCCGGTCTGAACCCCGGAACGCGTTCTCCGAAAACGGAAAACGGGCGCGCAAAAACACGGCCGTTCAGACTGCCGGCAAAGCCATTGTGGTCGAAGCCAATTAGCGGGAGTGGGGCTCTGCCCCACGCCCCGCAAGGGCTTGCCAGCCCTTGACCCGGCATTGGGCGGGCGTTCCGGGGTCTGTCATCAATCTCAACGGCCGTGCAAAAACACGGCCGTCTTCTCGTGACAACGATTTCCAGAGCCGGGAGGGCAGTGCCCGGCCGCTACCGCTCCAACGGCGTTTCCGTGGGCGTGTCCGGGTCGGCCGGAGGCGGCGGGGAGAGGCTCTCCTCCATGTTGGTCGAGGAAGCGCCCGGCTTGGCGCAGCCGGGGGCAAAGGCAAACAGGGACGCGATGGCGACGAGCAGAATCAGGGAGAAAATACGCGGGCGTTTCATGCGGCACCTCCTGGCGCGGGCGGAAGTGGGGATCGGCGGCGTTTCGCCGGACCGGGCGGGGCGGGCCGGACATTCCGGAAGCGCGGCGCGGCCGAGAGGCGTTGCCGGCTTTTTTCGCCCTCTGCCCCATATACCAGAAAAATACGCGCAAAGACAAGACTTTCGTCGTTTCAAGGAAGCGCTGATTCATAACAGGACCACTGACAAGCGAAAAATATGGATACTTCTCTCTTGTCCTTAGAGCATTTCAATTTTGAAATTATTCACTTGAATCTGCTTAGAAAAATGGGGTTTCCAAAGGGGTTCAACCCATTTGGCCGCCGGAGGCAATACTACTCTTGGACAATTTCAAAATTGATTTGCTCTAGGATATGACGGGTCAACTCCCGCTGCAGGCCGCCCTGCCTCCCCCCTCTTAAAAAATATGCCGGCAACACCTGAGAAACGCTGGTTTTTTTCCGTTTGGCCAGGCGCGAGTCTTTTTTCAAGAGGGGCTGACCTTTCCGCAGGATAGCGGAAAGAGACGCGGGAGCATTGCGCCCGCGCCCGAATTGTGTGTAGCGCATAAACAGAAAGAACGGCATTTATAATTGTGAGGAGTAAAACGCAGCCAATGCCGAAAAGGAACTTTACCTTTATGCTCAAACTTTTCCACCAGCGCATAGGCGTCCTCCTGTCTGTTTCTGGAAAGCACAATGCCAGTACTAGGCATGCAGAATCTGCTTGAAATATACCTTATGGGATTTTTATTGTCCAGCGCATTGCGGATAAAAGAGATAAAAATATATGTCATACACTTATCTATTTACTATTGCGGGTGCCTTACTATGCCTATTTCAACTCATAGAGCGTATGGCGAATGTCACAATAATATAAATTTCTATATAGCCATATCAGCACCGCCCAGTGCATGATGCCACCAGCGCAAATGATGGCAAAACGCACAATACACTTTTACCAGATTTTATCAGTCAACTTTTACGAGGCAAAATGATTCGCTCTGGACATGTCCACCGTTACAGCGTATGTGCGGACAGGTCAAAAAAAGTTTGACAAAATCAAGATGTTATTTATCCAATTTCGTTTCACCGACAACCTGTTCGATCACTTGCGGCGAGGTTTTTTATGAAAATACGCACCAAGGTAATGCTGGCCATCATGCTGGCCGTGGCGCTTTCCATCGTCGGCGTGACCGTTATGGTCTCGCATGAAATGAATAAGGCGTTTATCAACAACTTCCGGTCAAGCAGCAAAGCCCAGCTCGATCGCATGAATGCCTTTGTGGAAAACTTTTTTGAAACAGCCATGGCAACAGCCGATTTTTTTGTCGCTTCCCCCCTGGTGCAAAACAACGTCGAACGCCTTACCTCTTATGTGGATCGCAAAGAGGATCACACCCCCGTGGGTGCGGAACTGCCTGACGGGGAACGCGCCCTGTACGAGGAACTGCTCCGCCTGACCAGGAAATTTCCCGCTTACGCACTGGCTTACGTGGGCAACAAGCAGGGCGGATTCACCCAGGCCCCGGACGACCAGTTGAGCCCCGGTTACAACCCGCCCCAGCGGCCCTGGTACAAGGATGCCACCAAGGCGGGCAAGGCGGTGGTGACCGAGGCCTATATTTCGGACTCGGCCCAAGGCGGGGCGGTCTGCACCGTGGCCGCGCCCATTCCCGCGGCAAGCGGCTCCGGCTTTGCCGGCGTGGTGGGCTTTGACATCAGTCTTGACACCCTTACCCGCGAAACCGGATCCGTGACCGTGGGCAAAACCGGCTATGTGCTCATGCTGGACAGCCTGGGACAGGTGCTCAGCGATCCCCGCCACTCGGGCAAGGACATTTCGGAAGACAAACGCTGGCTCGGCAAAAAAATCGACGAACTGCCGGCCGAAGCCGCCAAAGCCCTGACCGCGGCCAAAAACGGACAGCAGGAAGTGGGCCTGGACGGCCGGCAATGGCTGGCCTCAGCCCACACAACCAAGGACAAATGGACCCTGATCATGTTTCAGGAAAAAGCCGAGGTTTTTGCCGACGCCATGTCCGTGACCTTGAGCATCTTTTTGGTCGGCCTGGTGATCATCGTGGTCATGGTTGCCGTGGCCTTTGTGGTGGCCCGCTCCATCGCCGGTCCCGTGGCCTCGCTGGCCGCCGCCTCGCAGGCCGTGGCCGGGGGAGACATGAACGCCATCCCCACAGACGAGCGCATGTTCAGGGGCGAACTCGGCCTGCTGCACCGCAGCCTGCGGCAGATGGTGACCAAACTGGCGGAACTGATCGGTACCGCCAACGCCAAAATGAAGGAAGCCGAAGACGCTCTTTCCCTTTCCCGCGCCTCCCTGGCTGAAGCCGATCAAGCCAGAAGTCAGGCCGAACTCGCCCGCCGGGAAGGGGTATTGCAGACGGCGGAACAGATTGGGGCAGTGCTCGGCGAACTCTCCGCCGCCGCCAAACGCCTGGCCGAAGAAGCCAACCGCACGGGACGACGCACCGAAGAACAGCGCTCCCGCGTATCCGGCGCGGCCGCCGCCATTCAACAGATGAACGCGGCCGTGGGCGAAGTGGCCGGCAGCACTTCGCGCACCGCCGGCCTGGCCGAAGACGCCCAGAAAGAAGCGCGAAACGGCCGGGCGTTGGTCATGGAAGTGTTGGCCAGCATGGGCGAGATAGAAAAGCAGAGTCTGGCCATGCGCGACGGCCTGTCCGGCCTTGGCGCGCAGGCCGACGACATTGGCCAGATTATCGGCGTTATCAACGACATTGCCGACCAGACCAATCTGCTGGCTCTGAACGCCGCCATTGAGGCGGCCCGGGCCGGAGAGGCCGGACGCGGCTTTGCCGTGGTGGCCGACGAGGTGCGCAAACTGGCGGAAAAAACCGTGCAGGCCACCAAACAGGTGGGCGAGGCCATCACCGCCATCCAGCACGGCACCACCACCAACATGAGCGCCATGCAGCAAACCGCCGCCTTTGTCAGCCAGTCCACGGAAACGGCTCACAAAGCCGGGACCGCTCTGGAGCGCATTGAACAGATGGTGGAACATACCGCCGGGGAAGTGCGCGCCATTGCCACGTCCAGCGAGGAACAGTCGGCCACCATTGAGGAAATCAACCGCGGTACCGAAGGCATAAGCCAGATAACCGCGGAAGTGGCGGAAAGCGCCCAGCAGTCCAACAAGGCCGTGGCCGAACTGGCCGGCGTTTCCAACCGCCTGAACGCCATCGTGGACGGACTGCGCAAAGGGTAAAAAAACGGTCCGGCCGCGCGACGCCCGCGCGGCCGGACCGGAGCGCCTTTTGTTCGCGCCGCCGCGAGAGAGAGTTATTTACCGACTAACACACAACTGCAATCCCGCGTTTTCTTTGCCGCCCAACGCCGCGCCAGTCCCGGCATGGCGTTGGAGGTAAAAAAAGCGCGGGGTTTTATATTCTCGAACGTATAGAGACCGCTGGAAAAAAATTCGGACAGCCTGGAAAAACTCCCGCGGCCTACCGCTTGCCCTTCTGTTTCGCCCCCGGAGCGAGCTTCAGCGGGACGAGCGAGGGCGCGGGCTCGACCGGCGCGGTCAACGGCTTGACCGGAGCGGTTATTGGCTTTACCGGCGCGGTGGAAGGGCCGTTGCGGGATTTCCCCTTGTCGTCGGTCTTGTCGCCGGAACCGAACAGAGAGCCTATGCCGCTCATGGCCCGGCCCGGCAGTTCGAACACGCCCCGTACCAGGCCGAACATGGTGCTGCCGGCCGCCTGCACCGTCTGCACCACCATGTCCACGCCGCGCACCCGCATGCGCGGGGCCGAGGCGTTGCCGTAAAAGCGTACCGGCACCGTGGGCACCTTGGCCACGGTAACGCTGATACGCAGATCCATGTCCCTGGTGTTCAGGTCGTACCAGCCGCTGCCGGCCATATCCACCATGGCCCCCTTAAGCGTGAAATCGCTGCAGCGCAGCACGCCCCGATCCATGATGCCGCTCATGGCCGCGCTGGAAAAGGTGTTACGCAGCGTGGATTCCGAACTGCCCACAAAGGCCGGGTACAGGCCGTCCTTGATGTTCAGGCTCCAGATGCCCGACAGTTTTGCCGGAATATCCGCGTTGCACTGCAACACGCCGGACACGTCCACCACCAGATCTCCCGTGCCGCCGTAGGATGAGTCGCGGGAATAATCGTGCAGCAGCTTGCCGAGATCCATGCCCTGCAATTGCAGCAGGCCCTTGCGCAGGGTAACCTGGGATCTTTCCGGCACAAGCGTGCCCTGCAATAATATGACTCCCCCCCCACTGTAAAAGCCCGCTATATCCCCGTGCAGGGAAAAACGATCCCGTTGCAGCGTTCCGGTGAGCGTGGCGCTGGAAGAACTCAGCTTTTGCCGTTTGGCATTGCGCAGCAGCAGTTGGATATCCAGAGACAACCCTTTGGCGAAAGCGAGATTCCAGGGCGTTTTTGACGACGGTTCCGGCGCCTGCCCGTCGGGCGGCGGAGGGAACAGGTTGTCGAAATCCACGTGATCCGCGGTCAGGCGCGCCGTCCATTGTCCGGGGTCCCCGCTCCGGGAAGAGCTTTCCTGCCAGGCGATATCGCCGCTCACGGGCGCGCCGTCCATTTCCAGTTTGATTTTGTCAAAGCGCAGCGTTCCGGGCGTGCCGGAAACCACGGTTTTGCCCGTGATCAGCCTGGGCGGAACAAAACCTTTGGGGACATCCGAAAGCCAGGCCCGCAGCCATTCCCGCGCGTTGATCTTGCAATCGGCCTCAAAGCGCGCCTCTACCTCTTTTCCGGAATAATCCACCAGCCCGTTTGTGGAGAGAATGCTCCCGAACCCGGTAAACTCGGCCCCGCTCAAGGTCACGGTTTCGCCATACACGAACCACTTCAGGCCGGTGTTCAACCGGCCGTTCATGGACGGCCGCCAGGACCCCAGGGGCACAACCAGAGCGCCGTTCAGGGTCAATTTGCCCTCCACGCGATCAACGCCCCGGCGCTCGATGGTGCGCCGAACCTTGGGCTCGGGCGGCGGCCCGTCAAGAATCACCGGCCAGTACAGGCCGCCGTCAAACTTGCCGGTCAAAGCGTCGTCGCCTTTGGGGTTCCATGAGGTTTTAACGCCCTGCGCCGCCAGATCCCAAAGGCCCTCAATGCGGATGCCATCCTGCCGCACCGCGTGGATGCTCCCCTTGCCCGAGGTTCTGGCCTTGCCCGCGTAAAGGCGCCACGGAGCATTGTCGTAGCGGCCGGTTATCTCGCAGCCGGTTATGACGGCCTGGGACTCCAGTTTCCAGTCGTTGGCCCAGGTTCCGTCAATGCCCACCGGGACGGTGATGTCGCAAGTGCCTGTGATCATGCCGTCGATGCGGACGGAATTTTCCTTGTTCTCGGGCAGAAGGCCGAGCTTCAGTCCGGTCGCGTCGTAGTGCATGAGCACGGAACCCTCGTCAATATCCAGCCGGCCTTCCACCTTGCCCGTCAGCAGGTTGCCGCCGGTAAAGCTGACGCGGGTTTTTTCCACGCCCTTTTCGAACAGCGGCAGGACCAGCACCTCCAGCGGACCGCCGTCCACGTCGTGCACTCTGGGCCTGGCCACGCGCACCTTGACGTCGTAACTGATGTCAATGCTATGGTCATCCGGCGGCGGCGGGCCGGGAAACACCGGGAACGGGGCCAGCACCGAATGATCGAATTGGGGGGAAACCGGGTCCGGCACATAGCGGCCAACGGCCGCGAGAAAGGGAAACAGCAGATCAACGTTGGCCCGGTCCAGATTAAGATCCACCACCACCACGGGCGCGCTGAAATCGGGCGTGCCCACATAGCCCCGGACCAGCAGCGGCCCCACCACCCCGCGCAGATTTCTGGCCTCGGCGCTGTGGGTGTCCAGGTGCAGATCAAAGTCGCCCACCAGGCCGTCAAGGGCCTGCTGCAGGCCAGGCGGCAGTAGACGGCCGAACTCGAACCAGCGTGGCAGGCTCAGCCTGTGGATGGTCACCTTGCCGGTACAGAGAATTTCCCGCAGATCGGCGGTCAGCCGGGCTGACAGGGCGTCGCCCTCGGCGGTGAACACAACGTCCGGCAACAGCACTGTCCGGCCGGAGGAATCCCAGGAAAAGCTGGTGCGAAAGTCGCCGTGAACGGCGCGGCTGCCCGGCGGAGTCATGCTCACCTGGCCCGAAAGGCGGCCAAAGGCCAGAATGCCCTCCCCGCCGAAACCGGCGCCCAGGGAAAAATTCACTTCCAGCCCCGCGCCGGGCAGGAAAAAACGGGCCGCAATCTGAAAATTTTCCGCCGCCGGCCGGGGGAGCAGCCGGGCCTCGATGTTCGAAAACGACAGCAACAGCCGCCCGTTGTCCGTATACCGGTTCAGCGAACCGTTGCGGATGTGGACGGGCAGTCTGAGGTTGGCCTCCTCATGGCGCAGAAACCGCGCGAACTCCGCAATCGCGTCCGCGGCTTCGCCCTCTCCCCCGCCGGCTTCCGGAGGCAGCGAAGGATCAATGGAGTCCGTCCGGGGCAAAGGCAAGGATGCGGCGGGAGGAGGCGGCAAGGTCGCGTTGGAAGAAGCGGAAGAAAGGACGGACGGCAAGGTCGCGTTGAAACCGGAGGCCGGCTGGACGGGCGGCAACTCGCACTCCTGCGGCAGAGGCCGCCAGAGCGGGCGGTTCTGCTCGTCATAGGCAAGGTTGATCGTGGGCTCTTCAAGCTCGATCAGGCGAAAATTCAGGGAAAAATCCCAAAGGGAGGAAAAATCCAGATAGAAGCGGGCTTTTCTTACATGCGCCAACGGCGTGGCCGAGGCCGCTTGCGGAGCCTGCGCGGAGGAAGCGGCCAGAATGCTCACGTCGGATACCGTCACGCCGGGATAAGGGGCAAGCACTGGACGGATAACACCCCGAATCTGCCAGGGCATGCCGGTGGCGGCGCACAAATGCTCCTGCACGCTCGAGGCCACAAGCTCGGGTTTGAAGGTGCAAAGCAGGTACAGCGAACCAACCCCCGCCCCGGCCAGAACGAACAGGCCAAGAAGCGTCCAAAGACAAAAGGACGTCAGGGCGGATCGTTTTTTCCTGGGCGTGCTGGTGCTCATGCGATGCTCGTGCGTGGCGACCGGAATCCATTCCCGATTCACTTGCCCGCCAGAAATACGGCATCATCGCCGGGCAGACCGTACCGGGGGTCAGAGCAGTTTTTCCGCCTCTCTCGGGGGCAACGGAGGGGAGAAATAATAACCCTGCCCCAGAGAGCATCCCACGTCAAGCAAAGCCTGGACCTGGGAATACCGCTCCACCCCCTCGACAACCACCGAAAGCCCGAGCTCCCTGCCCAATCCCACCAGGTTGCGCACGATGATCAGAGACTGCGAGTTCGTTTCCACATCCGTGACAAAACTCCTGTCCACCTTCATGCAACTGAGCGGCAGCTGGCGCAGATAGCTCAGCGAAGAAAAACCGGTCCCGAAATCGTCCAGGCAGAACCGCACACCGAGTTCGTAAATCTGCTGAATGCCACGCAGGCAGGCCTCGCTCTGCTCCAGCAAGGCGCTTTCGGTTATTTCGAAAACCAACAGCGAGGGATCGACGCCGGCGCGGTCGATAATACGGCGCACGTCCTTGGGAAATCCCGGAAAAACCAGCTGCCGGGCGGAAATATTCAAGTGCGTGACAAAAGAAACCGCGTGCCGCTGCTGCCATTCCACAAGTTGCCGGCACACGCACTCTATGGCGAACAGGCCCAGCTTTCGTATCAGGCCGGAATCTTCCGCCACCGGTATGAACCGGGACGGGCTAATCACCTTGCCGTTGTGATGCCAGCGCAGCAGGGCCTCGAAACCGAACAGTCCCCCGTCTTCCATGCGCACGATGGGCTGGTAGTTCATGCGGAATTCCTGGGAGTTCAGCCCCTGGCGCAGCTCCGTTTCAAAAACGATGCCCCCCTGCATTGCCATCCGCATTTTCTGGGTAAACACCTTGTAGCAGATGCCCCGGTCAGTCTTGGCCCGGTTCAGGGCAATGCCGGCGTCGCGCAAGATATCTTCCGCGGATTCGTATTTTTCCGCGTTCAGCACAATGCCTATGCTCGCGCTCACGCCGATTTCCCGGCCCTTGACGAGAAACGGCCGTTCAAGCGCGGCCTGGATGCGCCTGGACACCCGAAAGGCGAAAGAATTGCTTTCCGTTTCCTCAAGAAAAACGGCGAACTCATCCTCGCCAAGGCGGGCCACGGTGTCCGTATCGCGTACGCACGACAACAGGCTGACCGCCACGTGGCAAAGCACCTCGTCGCCCGCGCTGTGGCCGAAATTTTCGTTGACCTGCTTGAAGCGATCCAGATCCAGAGTCAGAACGGCAAAACGGCATTCAGGCTGCCTGGCGGTCCGGCGCAGGGCCATGCCCAGCCTGTCGCGGAACAGCGCCCGGTTGGCCAGCCCGGTCAGGTGATCGTGGAAGGCCTGATACGTCAGTTTTTCCTCGGCAATCCTCCGGCCGGAAATATTCTCAATAAAGGCTTCGTAGTACTTGGTCCGCCCTCCCGGCCCGGTCACGCGGCGCGCGCTCATGCTCGCCCAGAGCACAACCCCGTCACGGCGGGCCACCTGGAACTCGTAGCCGATAATATGCTCCTTTCTTTCCAGTTCATCCATCAACGTCTGGCCCGCTTCCGGGGACAGACTGAAGTGAAAGGAAACATCCCCGGCGCTCCGCATCAACTCGTTCACTGTGTCATAACCCAGTATTTTCGCAAAGGCCCTGTTGGCCAAAAGCAGGCGCCAGTTGGGCGTCCACTGGAAAAACCCCTCCATGGCGTTGTCGACGATGTCGCGGTAGCGCGATTCCGCCCGGCGCAAGGTCTGGGTGACCGCGCTGCGTTCGGCGTTAAGCATGCGCAACTGCGCGTTGGCCCGCACCAGTTCCGCGATCTGCGTGTGCAGTTTTTCCTCGCCCCGCTCTTCTTCGCCACGCGTGGAGCCAGCGGGCGAACCGCCCGGCGGCAGTCCCACCGCCCTTTTGACGAGGCAGACGGTCAAACGCCCACCCCCGACGGGCGCGCGCAGCATCACAAGACCGTAACTCTCCGGGCCCGCGGGCTTTTCCAGCCGTATGTCCGGAACCGCGCCTGTATTTTTTCCCGTGACGGCATCGAAAAAGGATTCCGAATAGCAGCCGCCCAGCCGGCCCTCCCGTCCAAAGGCCTCGGCAAACGGCAACCCCAGAGGCGAGGAGCGCAACCCGAAAATCCGATTCATGCCCTCATTACACAGCAGGATTGTTCCCGCCTCATCCAAAGCCAGGACGCCTTCGTCCAGGTCGACAGCGGAAGCGGCTAGCCAAGCGGACACATCAACCATTGAAATAGAAGGAGAATCCATACGCTTCTCTCCATCGCTCTTGCGGTCCGGACGCACTCGGAATCTTACTCTCACTGTCAACTTTGTTATATGTTTTGCCAATTTCAGTTGAAAAGTCAACATGTTCAAAAAAAATTTTATTAAATTAACTCGTTATATATAAGTAAATGACTATTTTTTTGTCCTCCATATTGGCAACGAATCCCAGCGCTGTTGCCTAAGCAAGCATTATCGGATAGGTGTCACTCCATATGTCCCAGCCCTTCTCTTGTATGCCGCCGCCCCCGGAAACCCGCGGGCCAATTGTCTGGCTCGGTCCGCCCTTTTTCGCCCCCTATCTGGAAAAGCTTGGCTGGCGGGTTATTCGGGCAACGCATGACCCGGACCGGCCGCGCTCCTGGGACGATGTGCTCGCCCTTGCGGGCGGCGTGGCGCCCGCCGCGCTGGTAACGGCCGACTCCAGCATTCCCCCGCCAATCACGGGCATGGAAAACTTTCCCTGCCTGACCGTTTTTTACGCTGTGGATTCGCACATTCACAGTTGGTATCCCCTGTACGGGCAAGGCTTTGATCTCTGCCTGGTCAGCCTGCGGGATCATCTGCCCCTGTTCGCCAAGGGCCGGCTGAACAACGACACCGTCCGCTGGAACCCGGCATACGCCCTTGACGAGCACCGGCCGCCGGACGCGCCGCTCCCGCCCGAATGGGACTTGCTGTTCGTGGGCACCATGGATGCCGCCCGCGCGCCCGAGCGATACGCTTTCCTGAACGAAGCGCGCGAAAAATTCTCCGGCTTGCACGTCACCACGGGAAATTTCGCCGCCCTCTACCCAAAAGCGCGCCTGATTCTTAACGAATGCACGCATGGGGAACTCAACTTCCGCGTTTTCGAGGCCCTGGGTTGCGGCGGTTGCCTGCTCACGCCCGACATCGGCCCGCCGCTTACGGAGCTTTTCATAGACGGCAAAGATCTCTTCCTTTATCCGCAGCGAGACGTGCCCGCCCTGCTCCGCCTGACCCGCCGCCTTCTGGAAGACGAGCCCCTGCGCCAAAGCGTCGCCAAAGCCGGGCTTGCCGCCGTGGACGCCAAACACAGGGCCAGCCACCGGGCCGCGGCCCTGGACCGATGGCTGCGCGATCTTTTCGCCTCGGGCGAGGCGGACGGCCTGATCCGACAGCGCCTGCGCGCCGCCCCGGACATCCACCGCAACGTCCTGCGCTTTCTGTACCTGCTCCACGCGGAAAGCATCGCCCATCCAGGACTGCGACAAGCCTACCTGCAAGCGGC
>JAVBOI010000051.1:0-171842 GCA_031550695.1 Desulfovibrio sp.
AGTAGTTTATTTACAGCTTTGCAAGGTACCCACTAGTACAGAATCTCAGGTACCCCTATTTGAAAAACGTACTCATAAAAAATGTTTATTCTTATATAGTTAATTCACCTTATTGACATTTTAGCGATAGGGTACCCGTCAAAAAGGCACGTCGTCCATGCCGCTGGCCTCGGAGGGAAAAGCCGGGCCCAGATCGTCAGCCTGGTGTTGCTGCTGGTTCCGCCCGCCGCCCTGGCCGCCGGACTGCCAGTTGCCCCGGCCGCCGCTTTGGCCGCCGGACCTGGACTGTCCGCCGCCGCTGTCAGGCTGCCAGGCACCCTCTTCCTCGCCGGCACCCGGACGCGCTCCCTTGCGCTCGAGAAACTGCACCCGCAAGGCCTTGATTTCCGTGGTGTAACGATCCTGTCCGTTCTGGTCCTGCCATTTACGGGTTTGCAGGCTTCCTTCCACAAACACCAGACTGCCTTTGCTCAGGTAATTGGCGCAGTTTTCGGCCGCGCGCTGGAACACCGTCACGCGATGCCATTCCGTGCGCTCGACTTTCTGGCCATCACGGTCCACATAGGATTCATCCGTGGCGATGTTCAGGTTGGCGATGGGCATGCCCGAGGCGGCGTATTTGAGTTCCGGGTCGCGGCCCAGGCGGCCTATAATCATGACTTTATTCAGCATAGTGTTTCCCCTGATGAAATATCGGCAGCGGCAATCCGTTGCTCGCAATCCGCCACAGAGTGCCATGGCTTGGAAAAAACCGCAATCAACTTCCCTGAGGATGGGATTATAGCGGACACTAAACGAGAAAAAACGCGAAGGCAAAAATGCGAGCAGGCCGGGCGGGTTCCGGATACCCGCCCGCCCCGGACTTCCCGACGCCCGCGTCTCTACCGCAGATCCCGCGCGGCTTGTTCCGCCTCGTCCAGGGCTTTTTCGATCTCGTTGGTTAGGGCATACGCGGCGCGCGCGTCCCGATCGCCCAGAAGTTCATCCAGACGTTGCCGCAGATCCTCAAGGCGTTTGGCCGGGCCTTCCAAAGCGGCTTTCCACTCTTTGGACATGTCGCTAAAGCGTAGCTTTTCCGTAAGCCCTTCAGCCAGTTCCAGCACGCCCCGACCGACCGCCGGGGCCAGCTTGCGCGCCAGTTTGGCGGCCGAGGCCACACCGTCCAGTTCCGGGTCGGGCCAGACCGTGGCAAAAAGCACGGGCCAGGCCTTGATCACGTCCTTTTCGTCAAAGGTCACGGCGCTCACGCGGATAAACAAAATGCGTCCCATAGTCGTTTCCTCCCATATCGGTTCCGCGCGTGCGGCAAGGCATCAGGGTTTGTCCATCCGCCAGGGAAAAGGCAGCATGGCCGCATCAATTTCCCGCCGGAGCCGGATCGTTTCCGCCAGAGCCAGAAGTATCCGCTGGTACGTTTGGATCTCGTCCAGGGAAAGCCGACGGCCGCGTCGCTCCTTGAGCCAACGCTCGGCCACCCGGTAGCCGCCGATGGTGTAGGCCCACGCCTCCGCCGGAACGCCGCTGAAATACTGGTCGGCGTTGATAAAGACAGTACCCTGCCCGTCATATTTCGGCCAGCCCTTTTCCACCCGGTCGGCTCGGCCAACGGCGCCGGCGACCGGATAGCCGGTGAGCAGGCGCCCGGCGCCGGACAGCGCGGGATGTTCTAAAGTATGGAACCCGGCCAACTCCTCGCCCAAATCCGCCAGTCGCCGGAACGCGGTTTTGTCCCGCATCATCGGAATGCGGGGAAAGTCCTTCTGCAAAAACTCATGGTAGCGTTGCCGGTAAGCGTCGGAGTGAAGAATCGCATACGTATAGTGAAACAGGCGGTCTTTGTCCTCAATCTCGCCCGTAACCTTGACCTCCAGGCGGCCCTCGCTTTCGTCCCCGCCGGCTCGAAGGGGAAACAGCGCGCCCCCGCCTCTTCTGAAAATGTTGAGGTCAATGGGGTGGCGCGAGATAAAGGCCGTTTCCCAAGCCTCAATATTGGCCGCCGCTCCGGAGCGGCCCACAATGAGGCCGACGTTGTCTCCGGTCATGCGGCTCATGATTTTGGCGCGCGGCCGGCAGATGAAGCCTCTGGTCCTTCCGGTGTAGTACGTGTAGCGCACGTCAAAGGGACGATAGAGAATTTTGCGGATATGGCGCTTGTCCGGTCCGGACTGTTTCACGTCGCTCTGGGCCAGGGCGACCTGCCAGTCGTCGGAATCCTTGCCGAGAGAGAAGGCCGCGCGCGCTTCTTCCGGCGTCAGGCTGGCGAACTCGTTGACCGCGCTCCAGAGCTCCTCCGGAGTGAAGTGCACCGCAAGCGTATCCCTGGCCGTGGCCATGCCCACGGAATAGGCCGGAAACATCTCGGTAACGGATTCTGCCTCGCGATACTCGGCGAACAGATCGTCGTCTTGGGGCACGAACAGAAAAGCCGGTTCGACCGGGCCCAGTTCCCTCCAGTCAACACCCAGAATATCCGTGCCGGACAGGCGCTCATACTTTGCCTGTCGTTCCCCGAACATTTCGGCGTGAAAGACCTTGGCCAGGGCTTTTCTGTCGCCATCCTTGCGCTTGACGAACACGGCCAAAGCCACTCCCTGCTGGATATCGAATACGTTCTGGTCCGGCGAACCGTCCGGGGATTTTTCCTTTTTTCTGGCGTTGCCGTGCAGATCATAGACGTAAATTTCATCAAAAGAACGCATCAGGGACCAACGCATGCCCCGGAAGGTCGGGTTGTCCAGGTAGCCATGGTTGGTGACAAAGGCCAGCACGCCCTCGTCCACTTTGTCGAGCTTCCACTGGGCCCAGCGGATGAACTTGACGTAGTCGTCCTGAAGCCACTTGGGGTTGGCCTCGTTCAGGGGTTTGCCGTCCACCTGCTTGTAGTCCTCGATCAGGCGCCCGATAAAGCTCTTTTCGCCGCCTTTGCCGCACCCGCCGCCGTTGGCCGAATGCCCGGCATATGGCGGGTTGCCCAGAATGACGAGCACGGGCGAAGTCCGCCCGTTGCCGGACAATGCCTGCTCCAAGCCGGGCGAGCCAAAGGGATGGCGATTGTTTTCCAGGGTGTTGGCCAGATGAAGGCTCAGGCGGTCGGCACCGGAAAACTCATGCCGCCAGCAGCGACTCTCCGCCCCCGGCAAATCCCGGCTGGCAAGCCGCATGCCCAGAGTAAAATGGGCCACGGCGTAAGGGGCCAACAGCAGATCAAAACCGAAAAGGCGCGGCAGCAGGTTTTCCCTGACAAAGGCCGACCAGCCGCCGCTGTATCCACGGTCTTTCAGCCTGCCGCGAATCAAGGAAACCACTTCGCACAGAAAAGCGCCGGTGCCGCAGGCCGGATCCAGAATATGCACGCCGGCGCTTTTCCGTTCCGCGCCCGCCTTGCCATCGCGGCCCATGTCCGCAAGCCCTGTGGGAATGCCAAAGCGCTCTCGCACCACGGCGTCAGCCGACCGCACCAGCCAGGATGCCACCGGGCCGGGCGTGTAATACACGCCGCGCTTCTCCCGCAGCTTCGGATCATAGGCGGCCAGAAAGCTTTCGTAAAAATGGATGGCCGGGTCACAATCCCGCTCGCGCCTGCCGACGCTCCCGAACAGGCGCGCCCTGTCCGCGCGCGCCAGAAGCCGGGCCATCTCCTCCACAAAGCGGCAGTAAGGCTCATCCCGAATATCCGGGCCGGCCAGAAACGCGAACAGCCCGCGCAGGAGCGGGCTTGCCACGGGAAGGCTCTCTGGAACGCCGGCGCGGGTAAACGCCTTGTCGCCGCCGCCGCAGCGGGCGGCGAAAAAGCCGCAGGCCACGGTCTGGGCGAACATGTCGGCGAAGTCGGCCTTGCGCCCGTCTTGCGCCAAATCCGGCGAAAGTTCGGCGGCAAAGGCCTTGCGCCAGGCTTCGAGCTTGCTCTCGCGGGGGGATTCCAGGGCGACAAGCGCGGCATCGCGGATGGCGCGGGCGATCCCGGCCATGTGGGCGGCCAGTTCCCGGGCCGAAAAGACGCGAAAGTCGGCGTCTTCCAAGGCACCTGGTTTTTCCAAGGCGGTTCGGCGGGCGTTCACGTCATGATGCTCCATGGTAACGGCCAAGAAAATCGCCGACCAAAACGACGCCCCGCGAGAGCCTCGCCCGCGCGAACGTCTCGCAGCCCCGCTCCCCACATCCCCCCAACTAAAAAGTTTTGAAGGGAGAGGATGGGGGTCCGGGGGAAGGAGAGGGAAACTTTTACAAAAGTTTCCCTCTCCTTCCCCCGGCCGCCGGAGGCATTACCCCCGCTCCTTCCATTCGGTCTGGACGCGCATGACCACTTCTTCGACCTGATTCACCATTTCCGGCGGGCACACGCCGATAAGGGGCTGGCCGGCGTCCACGTTCTGGGTGTGGCTGAAGTAGACGGCGTAAATCACGCCTTCGGGCCCGGCGTAGCGCAGGGGCGTTTCGCGCTTCATGCGCGACATGATGAACAGTTCCTCGCCGTCGCGCACGGACACCACTTTGGGGCCGGAAACCTTGATCTTGATGTCCACGGCCGGGATAAAATAATACTTGGCCCGTTCCGGGGCGCGGAAAAGGTGAAGAGCCCGCTTGAGGATAAGGCGCACCACTTCATCGCGGGAAAGAAAGTGGCGCAGGCGCACCAGTTCCGTGCCGGCCTGGACAAAGGTTCCGTGCAACTCGCGGTGCACGGAAACGATCTCGCCTCTTTCCGGGCACAAAATGGGCTGGGGGTTGCGTTCCCTGGAGATGGTGGCGAGCAACGCGCCCGGTTTTTCCTTCCAGTTGCCGGAAGGGCCGGCCACGGCGTCGCCGGGTTTCAAGCCTTCCGGGAAGGATATCTCGCCCGAGTGCGGGGCGAACACGACTACCTCCTCGTAGGGGGAGGCTTTTACTTCTTCAAGCACTGCGCTGACGTCGAGCATGGCTGGTCCTTGTTGCGCGGCGGGCGGGCCGTTATCGGTAGTAGAGATTGCGCCCGCCCATGGTGAGCAGGGCCTGGCTTAAGTTGAAGCGCATTTCGCGGCGGTCCCAGATCCCCTGGATATGGCCGCGAGCCAGGGCCTTGTAAACGTTGTGGTAATGCGGCTCGATCAAAAGGCCGGTGGTTTCGGTGATCACGCCGGGACCGGCAAAGCCCACGTTGGCCGAGCGGATGCCGAACTGGTAGGGCGAGCAGCCCAGGAAGCTGGCAATGGGGCCGGCGTAAGAGTTGGTGTCGTAGGTGACCAGGTAGAGGCCCCCGGCATCGATATAGCGGCGCACGGCCATGGTGCAGCGGGCCATCTGGACCAGGCCGTTGGTGCCTTCCTGAATGCGGATGCCGGCCGTGCCGTGCACATAGGCCAGAAAGGGAAAACGCTTGCGCTTGGCCCGCTCGGCCGCCCGGATAAACTTTTCCCCTTCGGCAGCGCCCACGGAGCCGCCCCGGAAAGCGGCCATGAGCATGGCCACCACCAGGCGGGTGCCGTTGATGCGGGCTTCAAAGACCATGCAGCCGCTCTTGTGCCCGGTTTTCTTTTTGGCGTCGGCCAGCTTGGGCTCAAAGGCCTCAATGCTCAGGGGGTTGGCGGCTTCCACGTCGGCCGCGAACTCGAAAATGGAGCCCTGGTCAAAGACGTTGTGCAAATACCACTGGTGTTCCATGGGGAAGTGATGGCCGCAGTTGGTGCACACGCCCGCGAACTCGCCGTAAAGATCCGGCGCCCA
This sequence comes from Desulfovibrio sp., assembly GCA_031550695.1. Taxonomy (GTDB): domain Bacteria; phylum Desulfobacterota; class Desulfovibrionia; order Desulfovibrionales; family Desulfovibrionaceae; genus Frigididesulfovibrio. Next base: position 5,701 of record JAVBOI010000051.1, read on the forward strand.
GATGTCAAGGCAGCCGTGGATTTTGCTGTTGGGACAGGTAATGGCGCGGTCTTCCTTGGCTTTGGCGCTTACGTAGCTCCAGTTGCCGCCGCGCTGTTCCTGGTTGTCGTCCCATTCGGAAAGCTCGGTCAGTTGCCGGGCCGTTTCCACGCTGGACTGGGTTTCCTTGCGGCTCAGCTTGCTCCTGAGCATGCGCCAGGGCGAAAGCACCCGGTCAAAGAACAAGGTCCACTCCGACTTCACCTCGTCCATGTACTCGGTCACTTTCTGCTGGTGCCGCTGGAGCATGCCGTACTTGAGATTGGAATAAATGCCCCAGCCCGTATCCTGCCACAGGCCGTAAAACCGGCGGGAAAAGGGCGTCAGGTCGGGCGCGGCCGAAAGAGAGAGCTTGCGATACTTTTTGTGGCGCTTGTTCACCAGCCGGATCTGTTCGGACTGGCCCAGGTTCCAGCGGATATAGGCCTTTTCGAAATCCAGGCCCTTGGCGGCCCGTTTCTGGCGGCTTTTCAGGGCCATGCCCCGGAACAGCCTGAACCCGCGCACGCTGATGCAGACCTCGTCGGTGACGCGCAGGATTTCCTGACGCAGGGTGCGGAAAAAGTCGTAGTGATGCGGCCGCGCGCCCAAGCTGGGTTCCTGGATCATATGATCCACGTAACCCATGCGCAGGTTGTCCCTGGCCGTGATCTTCATCTGGCTGGCGCAGGTTTCCACCAGTTCCTGGCTGGCCCGCTCGCCCGCCTTGAGGCGGCCTTCGATGGCGGCCGCGCCTTCGGGCGAAATGACGGAATAGTAACCGTGGGAAAGCATGATACGCCGGTCGGCCAGGGCAATGGCCTCGGCCCCGCCGGAGCCGCCCTCGGAAATAACCGAGACCACGGGCACGCGCAACGAGGACATGCCATACAGGTTGGCCGCAATCTGCTGGGCCGCGCCGGGCGTGTCCTCTATGGGAAAAGAGCCGGGCGTGAACACATAGGTGTGCACGGGAATGTTTTCCGTTTCCGCGACCTTCATGTAATGCAGGGCTTTGGAGTTGCCCCAGGGCTTCACCGAGCCGCCGTTGCGGAACTCTTCCCCGTGGCCTTTTTCCTGGCCGATGACCATGACGGACTGGTTGATGGTGCGTTTGCCCCGGCGGCGCGTAATATAGGCCCTGGCAATGACCATGGAAGGATCGATGGAGTGCTCGTCCTTGCTGCCTATTTCCGTATAGTTGTCGTACACGTTCTCCAGGATGTCGCGCAGGCAGATGCGCTGGGGATGGCGCACTATGCGCACCATGTCCATGGGCGTCAGTTCCGCCTCCAGCCGCTTTTCCACAAAGCCGAACAAATCCTCAAGCGTAAGCACGGCGGCGCGGCGTTCGCGCGCGTCGAGCTGCGGCTCGCGCCGACGGTAGTCTTCCATTTTGGACATGAGCAGGCTGATATTTTCGTTGTGCTTGCTTCCGAAAATATCGCAGATGTAGCTCAGCCGCTCGGAAAGGTGCTGCACTTGCTTTTCTGTTTCCATCAGGCAACCGATCGCAATGGCTATATGTTAGAGCATTTCAAAATTGGAAATACTCACGTAAACCCGGCCAACAAAACGGGATATCCAAAGGGAGGTCACACAGGGCCTGTGTCCCCGACCCCCTTTGGCCGCCGGAGGCCATACTGCTCTTGGACAACTTCACAATGAATTTGCTCTAAAACAAGAGGATGTAATCCGTTTTCCGGCGCAGAAAGTCCACGTTGGACTTGAGCTCCGTGCCGGAAAGGCTGCGGCCCTCCAGCGTCAGGGTATCGAGAAAGCTTATGCCGCGTTCCCGGGCTTCGTGAATACTCGCGCCCCAGACAATGCCCAAGGCCAGGTTGGGGTCGAATTCCGTGGGAATGTCGTACATTTTATCCGTGGGCACATGGGTGTGCATGGAAAGCCAGTCCTCGGCCTTCCAGCCAAAGGCGTCAATGCGCCCCACCCAGGGGGTGAAGCGGTTTTCCGGGTCTTCGGCGATGATGCGGTATTCGATGCCCACGCCCTCGAAGGTGATGTCGTCCTGGGTGTAGCCCAGGGGCTGGCCGAGGGCGGTGCGGATCTGCTCAGCTATGATGTCCACGCCCTTCTGGCCCTTGATGCGGGCAATGGCGGCCGACACTCCGTTTTCCACCTGGATGCGGGTGTTCACTTCCATCAGGTAGGGGTTGCCTTCGCGGGTGACGATCCATTCCCAGGTGCCCACGTTGTCATACTTGACCTCGCGGGCCATGGCCAGGGAGTGCCGGGTGATGTCTTCCAGCACCTTGTCGGCGTCAAAGCGGTACTGGATGGAGGAGGAATCGAAGCCCGGCGCCACTTCCACCCGTTTCTGCAAGCCCGTGCTCTGGATGGAGCAGTTGCGCGTGCCGAAATGGACCACGTTGGCGCAGTTGCGCTCGGCCAGGATCTGCACTTCCAGGTGATTAAAATCGCGAATGCGCTGCTCGATCAGCACGCCCTCGTCCTTGAACTGGCGGGCCGCGTAGTTGCGGATGCGCCGGTACACGGAACGGAACAGATCGATGTCATGCACCTCTTCAATGCCCATGCCGCCGCCGCCGGCCGAGGCCTTTACCAGCACCAGCGGCCGCTCTATGCCCTGCTGCTGCTGGAACTCGTACAGAGTGCGGGCCACCTTTTCCGCTTCCATCTCATCGTAAATGGGCTTGTCCGAGCCGGGCACCGTGGGCACGCCCAGGCTGCGGGCCAGGCGCTTGGTGTTGATCTTGTCCCCAAGCTCGCGAATCACTCGCCAGGAAGGGCCGATGAACACCAGCCTGTTTTCCCGGCGCGACACCCGGCGGGCAAAGCGATAGTCTTCCGCGAAAAAGCCGTAGCCGGGGTGGATGGCGGTGGCCCCGGCGTCGTCGGCCACGGCCAGCAGCTCGTTGGCATCGTGGTATGACGACACCTGGTACAGCCGCTTTTCGCCGCCGGCGTTGCGCGCGAGCCGCACGTGGCCCGATTCCGAGTCCTCGGCCGTGTATACGCAAACAAAGTCAAGATCCAGCTTGCCGCAGGCCTGCACAATGCGCATGGCTATTTCGCCGCGATTGGCCACCAAGACTTTATGACGATTGTCGCTCACCAGTTTTTCCTGTAGTGTCGGTAAAATGATACGGCGGGAAAGGCATATCTCCGGCGGCCGGGGGAAGGAAAAAACCTTTAAGGAAAGCCCGCTCGATCCGAGTGAAGCGAGGACGAGCTACTCCGGAATAAACTCCCTTCCCCCCGTACCCAACCCTTTTTCCAAACCTTTTTATTTGGGGGTGAGGGAGGCGTGCGGGAATGCGAAAGTTTCGCCTTTGGCGGGACTCCCGACCGAGGATGGTTTTACCACGTCCCGCGCGCTCCGGCAAACGCCGGAAAACAACCCGCCCCGACCGCATGACACGGCAAGAGACAGGAAGCCCACTTTATGCAAAAGTTGAAAAAAGTCCAGATTTGCTCTGATACACTCAAGTCTTTACTGCCGCAAGGATTTTTACCGAAAGTCGGCCTGGTTCTCGGCACCGGGCTGGGCAGTCTGGCCAAAAGCCTGGAAGAATCCGTTCATATTTCTTATGAAAAGCTTCCGGAATTCCCCCGCTCCACCGCTCCCTCGCACCACGGCGCCTTTGCCGCCGGCCGCCTTGCCGGCGTGCCCGTCATCATCCAGCAAGGCCGCTGCCATCTCTACGAAGGCAAAACTCCGGCCGAAGTCTGCACCGGCGTAAACGTCATGGCCGACCTCGGCATTAAGACGCTCATTCTCACCAACGCCGCCGGCGCCATCAATCCCCGCTTCGCCGCCGGCTCGATCATGCTGATCGAAGACCAGATCAACCATACCGGGCAAAGCCCTCTTACCGGCCCCAACGACGATTCCCAAGGCGTCCGCTTTCCCGACATGTCGCGCCCCTACGACCCCGACCTGATGCGCCTGGCCGAAACGATCGCCCTCTCCCTGGGCATCCGCCTGGAAAAGGGCGTTTACTTCTGCATACCCGGCCCCCAACTCGAAACCCGGGCCGAAACCCGCGCCTACCGCCTGCTTGGCGGCGACGCCGTGGGCATGTCCACCGCCCTGGAAGCCATTGCCGCCAGACACAGGAACCTGCGCGTTCTCGGCCTGTCGTGCCTGAGCAATCAGAACCTGCCCGACTGCATGGCCGAAACCACCATCCGGGAAATCATCGCCTCGGCCGAAAAAGCCGGCGCCACCATCGAACGCCTTCTGCTGGCCCTGTTGCCCCGCCTGTCCGGATAGAAAACCGCCAATCTGACGGATTACTGGCCTAAAAATCGTATTGCCACGAGAGCCGCGTTCAGGAACTCCTGCTGGGTCATCGACACAACAGGTCCTCCCAAATGGGGTTTCCAAAGGGGCTCACACAGAGCCTGTGCCCCCGGCCCCCTTTGGCCGCCGGAGGCAATACGACTCTTGGCCAACTTCACAATTGATTTGCCCTAAAACAACAGCCGGGGAGGCTTGCGCCTCCCCGGCGAACGGGGCCGTGACCCCGGTTTATTTCGACTTGGCTCCGCCAGGACCGGGCTTGCCGGCCTTGGCTGCCGCCTTTGCCTCAACCGCCGGTTTGGCGGCAGCGGGTTTGGCTTCGGCGGCCGGTTTAGCCTCAGGGGCCGGTTTGGCCTCGGCGGCTGGAGCGGCTTCTTTAGGAGCCGGGGCCGCGCCTTCGGCGGGCTTGACCTTCTTGGGCCTTGGTTTGATGTCACAACGCAGGAAGGCCGGCTCCAGGAACGGGCGGCGGTAATCCGTGGTCATGGTGATGCAGTGGGTGGGGCAGACGTCGGCGCACACGCCGCAATAGACGCAGCCGTTAATCCGCTGTTCCCATTTGCCGTTTTCCGGATCAACCGAGATCACGCCGGTCGGGCATTTGTTGGCGCAGATGCGGCAGGCAATGCACTTGCTCGCTTCAATGGTCAGGTTGCCCCGGTTGCCCGCGGCCATGGGCCGCTGCTCCACGGGGTGCAGGCGGGTGGCGTATTTATGCAGCAGGTTGCTGATAATCGTTTTTGTCATGAACATGGAACGTCACCTCCTTGCTTACCGTTCCGTGCAGCTGATGCACGGGTCGATGGTGAGCGCGAGCACGGGAACGTCGGCAAGTTGCGCACCCGGCAATATGGCCAGAAGCGGCGGAATGTTGGCGAATGTTGGCGTGCGTATACGCACCCGTTCGGGAAATTCCGTACCGTTGCAACGCACATAGTAGAAAAGCTCGCCGCGCGGCTGTTCAACCCTGGAAGTGGCTTCGCCCTCGGGTTTGCCCTTGACCTTCACGGCCAGTTCCCCGGCCGGCAGGGCGTACAGGGCATGACGCACGATTTCGAGGGCCTGGAATACTTCCCGGAAGCGGACTTTTGTCCGGGCGTAGCTGTCGCCGTCGTATTCCACGATCGGTTCAAAACCAAGGTCGGCAAAGGCTTCGTACTTGAGCTGGCGCGCGTCCTGAGCCCAGCCGCTGGCGCGCAGCATCGGACCCACGGCGCCAAGCGCGTGGGCCTGTTCCTTGCTCAGCACGCCTTTGCCCACGGTACGTTCCTTGATGGTGTAGTCCTTCATCATGGTGTCGTAGAGCGGCTTCAGTTCGTTTTCAATAACCGTCAGGTCTTCCAGCATCTGCCGGACCATGGAGCTGTCCAGGTCGCGGCGCACGCCGCCCACCACGTTGACGGAAATGATCACCCGGTTGCCGGCCGTGGCCTCGTTGATGTTCATCACCCGTTCGCGCACGCGCCACAGGGCCATGAACAGGCTTTCAAAGCCGAAGCCGTCGGCGAACAGGCCCAGCCAGAGCAGATGGCTGTGGACCCTGTGCAGTTCCGACCAGATAACCCGCAGGTATTTTGCGCGGTTGGGCACTTCCAGCCCCATGATCTGCTCGATGCAGTTGCAGTAGCACAGGGCGTGAATGCAGGAACAGATGCCGCACACGCGTTCCACCACATAGACCATCTGGTTGAAGTCGCGTTTGGTGGCCAGGCCTTCCAGGCCCCGGTGCACATAGCCCAGAGCGGGGATGGCTTCCACAACGGTTTCGTCCTCAAGAGTCAGCTTCAGATGCAGCGGCTCTGGCAGCACGGGGTGCTGCGGGCCGAAAGGGAGTATTGTTCGGGCCATGGCATCAGACCTCTTTCGGTTTGGTGAAGGTGGAGATTTTGCAGAAAGGCGCGACGATGGGATCTCCCGCCTCTTCCAGGTACAGGGTGCGGTTGAAGTCCAGCACCAGTCCCTCGTATTCCAGGCCGAACAGGTCGCGGTTTTCGTTCTCCACGAGCAGGGCCGCGAAATAAATTCCGGAAATGCTCGGGATGACCGTTCCTTTGGGCACGGTCAGCCTGAAATGCTGTTCCTCAAGGTCTTTGTCATAGTGGAACAATATGTCTATACCCTCGTCGCCGCGATCGTTCGCGGTCTGGGTGACAAGCCGCCAGTTGCCGGCAAACATGCGTTTGGCCACGCTGCGTACTTCGTCGAGGGTTATGGGAGTCGCTTCAAACATGCTTTTGTCTCCTTAGCCGTTGGCGGCCTTGCCTTCGAGTTTTTCCTTCACCTTGCCCAGGGCCATGACCACGCCGTCAATGATGGCCTCGGGTTTGGGCGGACAGCCGGGCACGTAAACGTCAACGGGAATAACCTTGTCCACGCCGCCCACCACGTTGTAGGCGTCGTGGAAGATGCCGCCGCTTAAGCCGCAGGCGCCTATGGCCACCACGGCTTTAGGTTCGGACATCTGATCGTATATGTTTTTCAGGGTAATCTTGTTGCGGTGGTTCACCGTGCCGGAAACAAGCAGCACGTCCGCCTGTTTGGGGTTGCCCACGTTGATGATGCCAAAGCGCTCCAGGTCGTATACGGGCGTAAGGCAGGCCAGAATCTCGATATCGCAGCCGTTGCACGAGCCGCAGTCAAAATGCACCACCCAGGGGGACTTGAGCCTGCCTGTGTTGATCCATTGTTTCAGATCGAATGTCATAGCAGTCCACTCCTCGTCTTACATGGCCCGGAGCCACAAGAGGTTTACCACGCACAGGATCATGGTGGGCGCGAGCACGCGCTTGAGCATCCACTGCCAGGTCAGTCGGGAGCTGATGTTGTCTATCAGCAGTTCCGCGAAGTAGGTGATGACCAGCAGGATGATCATGCCTAACCAGCTTGTGCTCCAGAACAGAGAACACAGGCCGAGAATAAGCACCACGTCGAGCCAGTGGGCCACTTCCAGCATGGCCAGTTGCGCGCCGGTGTATTCCGTCAGCACGCCGCGCACGATTTCCTGGTGGCCGTGGTGGGAGGCGCTGATGTCAAAAGGCGACTTGCGCAGTTTGATGGTCAGGGCCACGCCCAGAGCCAGGAACATGATGGGCAGGGAACACAGCAGCGGCGTGTCCAGCGCGTAGATGGACTCGATGCTGAAGCTGCCCGTTTTCATGGCGATGCCGATAAAGACGATGATTATCAGCGGCTCGTAGGTCAGCATCTGGATGAGCTCGCGTTGCGCGCCCACCTGGGAATACGGCGAGTTCACGGACAAAGCGCCCATGACCTGGAATACCGCGCCAATGGTCATGACGAAGAAGATGAGCAGCAGGTCGGCCTGGTAGAAGAACAAAAACACCGCCAGGGCCGAGGACATAAGCGTCAGGTACGAGCACAGCACCAGCCAGGCGTTGACCGTGTTGGCCCCTTTGCCCAGCAGTTTGAGCACGTCGTAAAAAGGCTGGAGTATGGGGGGGCCGAAGCGCGACTGCATGCGGGCGGTGACGCGGCGGTCCAGCCCGGCGATGAGGCCGCCCACGACAGGCGCCAGAATCAGGCCCACAAGGCCGAGAAAGAGTTTCGCTATCATGCCAGCACACCTCCGAGCAACAGGACGAACAGGACCAGGGCCACGCAGTTCGCGGGTATCGTGAGCCTTGATTCGCCGAAAAAGGCGTCAAGGTAGTAGTTGCCGCTCACGGATTCCACGAATGTCTTCATGGGGCCGATAAAGCCCACCTTGCCGCCCTGCGAGGCCTGCATGCCGCCCATGTAGGGCAGTTCGGGCCGTTCGGACGCATAGGCTTTGGTCTTTTTCCAGGCCAGCCAGAAACCAATGCCGATAACCACGTACAGCGGATAGACGGCGAACAGGCCGTAATTCGAGCCCACAACGCCGTAGGCCGCCACATAATGCAGACCCGGAGCCGCGAACATGGCCTGTACGGCCGGTTCAACCAGCCACACGTAGAGCATGGGGGCGAAGAAGGAGAGCACGGCCGCGCCCAGGACGAGCACGCCCATGGAACGGCGCATGGTCGGATCCCGCTCTTCGTGGCCGACGCTCAAGGACGGGCTGGCGGAGCCAAGCAGGATGCCGGCCCAACGCGCCCAGAAGAGCACCGTCAAACCGCTGCCCAGGGCGAGCATGAGCACCAGCAGAGGCATGGCCGAAGCGCCCACGGAGGACTCAAGCGCCATCCACTTGGCCAGCAGCATGCCGAAAGGCGGCAGCATCATGGTCACGATGCCGAAGGTGGTTACCAGAGCCGTGCGCGGCATAACCCGGAACAGGCCCCGCATGTCTTCGATATCGCGCGAGCCGATTTTCTGCTCAATGGCCCCCACGCAGAGGAAGAGCAGGCCCTTGGACACGGCGTGGAACACCAGGAGCAGAATGGCGGCGGCAATGGCCGCCGGGGTGTTGATGCCGGCACAGGCAATGATCAGGCCCAGGTTGGAGATGGTGGAATACGCCAGGATTTTCTTGCCGTTGCTTTGTCCGGCGGCCAGGGCCGCCGTTACCACAAAGGTAAAGCCGCCGCAAAGGGCGATCATGGTGGAAACGCCCGTGCCGACGCACAGGGGCGAAAGGCGCAGCACCAGGTAGACGCCGGCCTTGACCATGGTGGAAGAGTGCAGCAGGGCGGACACCGGCGTGGGCGCCACCATGGCTCCACACAGCCAGCTCTGGAACGGCACCTGGGCCGACTTGGTGAATCCGGCCAGAGCCAGGGCCGCCACCGGCAGCAGGAACAGGGCCGATTTGGCCCCTTCGCCGGCCACCTTTTGCAGGGCGGTCAGCGACAGCGTGCCCTGGAAGCCCTCAAAGAAGAGCAGGGCCACGACAAAGGCCAGGCCGCCGGCCATATTCATCCACAAGGCGCGGGTGGCGTTGGTGTTGGCGATTTCCGTGTCGTCGTGGGCAATCAGCAGGAAGGAGCACAGGGTGGTCACTTCCCAGAAGAAATAGACCCAGCTCAAATCGTCGGCCAGGGCCAGGCCGTTCATGGCGCCCAGGAAAAGTAGAATGACCGCGAAAAACTGGGGTTGCTTCGTTTTTTCAAGATGCAGATGATGTTCGTGCTCACGCATGTAGCCCAAGGCGTAGTAAGCGATGAGCGAGCCTACTATGGACACTACCAGCACCAGGGTGACCCCCAGGCTGTCCACCACAAAGGCAGGGGTTGAGGCCTCCACGTGGGAGGGCATGAATATGTCCAGACAGAGCATGCCTACCAACTGGGCAATGGCCAGAGCCATGATCGCGAAATGCCCCTTGCGCCAGCCGATGTAAAAAATCAGACAGAGCAAGGCCAGATCAAGCGCCAGCACGGGAAAGCGCATGGCGTCCGCGAGCCCGGACCCGAAAGGGAGCGTCTCCGGAGCGCGCATGGCCAGTGACAGAGCCGCCACGGTCAGAACCAGCCCGGTCAGAACAACCAGGGCTTTTTTGAACCGGTTGGATCTGTCCAGAAACGCGATCGCTCCCGCGAGCACGGGCACGATGACGCTGCAAAAAATCCAGAATTCCAACATATCAACAACCTCTGATGGCTAAAGATTTCCGGACGGGAACCGCCCGGATCCATCGGGGCCTCAACCGGCTGGAGAAAGTTCTCCTTGAAATGCGCCATACGGGCGCGTTCGTCCCCCGTAATGTTTCCGCTGTCCCTGCCGGCGGCGGCCGCCCGGAGTTTTACGGACGAAAATCCGTTACCGGACGACAGGACAGACGCGGGAAGCCGGGGCTGCGCTTCCCTGATTCACATGCAAAAACCGAAACCGAGAACGGGCGGACAGCAACGCGCCGTCCTTTCCGCCGCCGTTTCCGGCATGCGAACGCCACAACGTTCCGCCAACGGTCGGCGAATGCGGTCAGTGCCCCCGCGGGCCCAAAAGAGATACGAAGCCGCTGTCCGCGACAAGCGAATCTTTTTCCGGCCGCAACCTTCACGGGAGAAAATGCCGCGCCTCCGGTCTTTCACCATGGCGGCGAAAGTTCCGGTAACATCAGGACGTTTGGCGACAGTTAAAAAGGAACTATGGAACGGATGACTATCAGTATGGCGAAACAAGGCCTTACAAGGAAGTGGATGTAGGCTGTCCCGGCAAGGGGGAGCCTTATATGAAGTCCGCGCCCGTGGGGTCAATGTCATGTCAGAGGCCGCACTCAAGCCCGCCGTTGCCCTCAAAACCGGGCAAACAGCCGAAGACTCGATGTCGCGCAAGACATGCATGAGCGCTCCCCGCATGGGCGGTTGGTTGGTGCTCTATGGCTTTTGTGACCATAGCCAACAACCGTCGCTCTGGCAAGAGGCAGGGGGGCGGATGCTTTCGGGAGTTCGCGGCCACGCGCCGGCCATGGCAGCAGCAAAAAGCCACCGCATTCTCTTCCGGCGCGACTCAAAAAACGCGCATGTCCGCTTTTTCGAATGCGTATTCCGCGCTTTGGATAAAAAACAATCGCCCGCATCAGTCGTTCATGTTCTTTTCGGAAAATTTTTTTTTTCAAGGCGATCGCCTCCTGTCCCCCTTCACAAGGCCAGGCGTTTTTTGACCAGGGCGGCGGCCCCCCTGAAAGGCATATCCCGGCCGGGATTCCAAAGGCGGAAGGACTCGCGGGCCTGCTCCACGAACATGGCCAGGCCGTCCTGGGTTTTCCAGCCGGCGGCCCCGGCCTCCTTCAGAAAACGGGTCTTCAGGGGATTATAGATGATGTCGTAAGCCATTCCCCGGCCTTTAAAGCCCTGCCTGGGAAAGGGCGTGTCATTGACGTTTTCGCCTTTCATGCCCTGCGCGGTGGCGTTAACGACAAGATCCGCGCCGGCAAAAGCGCGCTCGTCCCAGGGCAGGCAATGGACGCCGAAGTCCCCGGCCAGGGCCTCGGCCTTTCCGGGCGTGCGGTTGCAGACGGCTATATCCGGCACTCCCAGCTCTTTGAGGCCGGCCAGAACGGCCCGGGATGCCCCGCCCGCGCCCAGGACCAAAGCGCTCGCAACGCGCTTTTTCCGCAATGGGGCCAGAAAGCCGGCCACATCGGTATTGTCGCCGCACAGGCGGCCGTTTTTCCAGCAAAATACGTTCACCGCGCCAACGCGCACGGCCCGGGGGGAAATCTCGTCCAGCAGGGCCATGGCCTCCACTTTGTGCGGCAGAGTGATGTTGCCGCCGCGGATCGCCAGAACGCGCGCCGCGCTGAAAAAGTCCGCCAGCCTTTCCGGCAACAGGGGCCAGGCCAAGTAGACCCCGGGCAGGCCGGCGCGGGCAAAGGCCCAATTGTGCAAGGCGGGACTCAAGCTGTGTCCCAGGGGGTGGCCGATAATACCGTACAGCGAGGTTGGCTCGAACATGGTTGTTCCTTGGGGGGGACGGGCCGGCGGGTCTGTCGCCGTTTTCGAAAAAGGCACGGAACTTTGGATTTCGGTACGTTAGTTGCATAAGAAAACACAGCCGTCATTTTTTTGAACAGACGGGTGTCCAAGAACAGTATCCAGACAAACGTGGTAACGCAATGACAGATTTCAGCGCAGCCGGGAACGTGCATACCTCCGTCGTCATACCGGTCTACAACAAGTGGGAACTGACCGAAGCCTGCCTGCGCTCTCTGGCCGATACCCTGGCCGGCAGGGATTGCGAAATCATCGTGGTGGACAACGCCTCTTCCGACGCCACCAGGCAAGCCTGCCCGGCCCTGGGCCAGGCTCTGTTCGGCGATCGTTTCATCTACCACCGCTCGGAAACAAACCTCAATTTCGGCCCGGCCTCCAACCTGGGCGCAAAAATGGGCCGGGGCGAATACGTGTTGTTCCTGAACAACGACACCTTGGCCGTGCCCGGGTATGACGACTGGTACGACAAGCTGATCCGGGATTTTTCCGCCTGGCCGGACGTGGCCGCCACAGGTCCGGTGCTGCTTTACCCGCCGGACGGGAAAAACCCCCTCGGGGCCACGGTGCAACATCTGGGGGTATTCATCTCGCCCGCCCTCAGGGTCGGACACCTGTACGAAGGCATACCGGCAGACAGCCCCCTGGCGGCGAAACGGCGTTTTTTCCAGGTAATCACGGCTGCCTGCATGCTCATGCCACGCGCCCTGTTTCTGGAGCACGGCGGCTTTAACGAGGGTTACGTCAACGGCTTTGAGGATGTTGACCTCTGTGCCCGGCTCTTTGCCGCGGGCTGGCGCATGACCATCAACCCGAAAGCGCGCCTCTACCACCTGGCCAGCCAGACGCCGGGCCGCCATGACCATGAGCATAACAACTCCCGCCTGCTTATCTCCACGAGCCAGCGCCTCCTGACCCCGGACTGGCACCTGTATCTGGCCGGCGACGATCTGGAACTTCAGGTGACCGAATGGCAGAGCATGAGTCCCGGCATGAAGGCCGAGGAGCGGATGAAACTCGCGCCCCTGCTCGCGACCGGCGACGCGGCCGCTCTGGCCGACGCGCTCGGGCGTTTCCCCCTCTGGCTCGAAGGTTACGCCAAACTGGCCGAACTTCTGGACGAGGCCGGAGACGCGGCCGGGGCTCATGCGGTCCGGCTCTCTCTCGCCCGGTTCCGGCCCACGCCGGAACACCTGTTCTCCCTGCTGCAATCGGCCATTGCTTTGCGTGACGATCGAACGTCGTCCTTTGCCTTCAGCAGTCTGTGCGAGTATTGCCTCGGCTTTTCGGGGTACCGGAAGAACGCCGAATCGCTGCGCGCCTGGGCCGATGATCTGGGGCTTGACGATCTGGCCGGCCAGTTCGGGCGTTGGTCGGACGCATCCGAAACGTTTCGCGAACGCTTCTACCTGCCCTTTTTGCGTCGCCTGCGGGAACTGACAAAGCCGGCTGTCCCCTCCACCTCGGACCCTTGGGCGTATACCATGTGGCGGGAACTGGAGGCTTTGCCGGAGCGCGAACGCCGCCGGCAAAACCCGCCGGCCACGGACCAATCCATCGCTTTTTCCGTGCTCATGCCGGTGTACAACCCTGAGCCGGAGCACCTGATCGGGGCCGTAAACTCCCTGCTGGCCCAGCACTGGCCGCATTGGGAACTGTGCCTGGCCGACGACGCCTCGCCTGATCCGCGTATCAAGCCCCTGCTGCTGGAACTGGCGGCCCGCGATGCCCGCATCCGGGTGGAATTCCGGCCGGTCAACGGCCATATCGCGGCCGCCACCAACACGGCTCTGGCCATGGCCCGGCATGAATGGATCGCCCTGGCGGACCAGGACGACCTTCTATCCCCGGACGCGCTTCGGGAAATGGCGACGGCCATCACGGCCCGGCCGGACGGACTGCTCTTCTATTCAGATGAGGACAAATACTACTCCGACGGCGATCTGCGATATCCTTATTTTAAAAATACCGCCTGGGACTGGGATCTTGTGCTGGGGCAAAACATGGTCAGCCACCTGGGCGTGTACCGCACGGACCGGTTGCGGGCCATCGGCGGCTTTCGCGACGACTTCCCCGGCTCGCAGGACCACGACATGCTGCTGCGCTATGTCGAGGATCTTGACTGCAACCGCCTTGTCCATATTCCCAAGGTGCTGTACCACTGGCGCGCCCACGCGGGCAGCACGGCCGAAAGCATAACGGCCAAGCCCGAAGCCCTGGGCAGCGCCGTGCGCGCCATCACGGAACACCTGCAACGCAAGGGCGTGGACGCAAGCGCGGAGGTCGCGCCAGGCACCATACATTATCGCGTCCGCTACAGCCTGCCGAAACCCGCGCCCCTGGTGACCCTGGTTGCCGATCTGGAGAGCGACTGCCCGTTGCGGCCGGCCGTGGCCGAGCCACTGCCGGGCAAAGCCGGTTACGATAAACAGGAAATCCTCCTGCTCTATGACCAGGAGGCGGATTCCGCCTTCAGAACAAAGCTGGAACGCTGGGCAACGGACCTGCGGCGAATACGGCTTCTGCCCCTGGCGCGCGCTCTTTCTTTTGGCGAACGCGCCAACGCGGCCACCAGCGCGGCCAGGGGGAGCCTGATCGGTTTTCTGGGTAAAGGGGCCGTGCCCCTGCACCAGGACTGGCTGGCGGAAATCGTCTCGCGCCTGGCGCAGCCCGGCGTGGGCGCGGTGGGGGGCAGGCTCATGCTGCCGGGAGGGACCGTCCACCATGCGGGGCATCTGGCGGACGCCCGGGGGCGGCTGTTTTCTCCCTTTCGCGGCCTGCCGTCCAACCGGACAGGATACGCCGGCTGGGCGGCCCTGGCCCGCACCGTGCAATCCGTTGACCCGCGCTGCTTGTTCACGCATAAGGAATTGATCGCAGAACTCGGCGGTTTTGATCCGGGCATGGGCGGAGCGGCGGCCATGGACTTCTGCCTGCGCCTGAAGGAAACCGGCCGGCGCACCGTGATCACGCCCTTTGCCGGCTTTGTGCTCACGCTTGGCGAAGACGCGCCGTGGGAAAGCGGGACAACGATCACCGAGCCGGCCTTTGTGGAACGCTGGCGCAGACGCATCACGCCGTGCCACCCGAGCCTGAATGAAGGGCGCGGCGGATGGACGCTGTATTAAGGCGAAGAGACGCAAGAGAGATGGAGCAAGCATGAAGCGCGACATCGACCAATACGCCAAAGACTACGCGACGGATGTTCTTGATTTTGAGAACGTCATACGCCGTTACCGATACAAAAAAATCCTGGAAGCTCTGCGCAACTTCAAGGCATCCCGCGTGCTGGAAGTGGGATGCGGCCCAAATTCCCTGCTGGAGTTCTATCGGGATTGGAAAAGCTTTGTCATTGTCGAGCCGTCAACGGTCTTTTGCGAACAGGCCAGGGCCTCGGCTTTTTTCACTCCCGGCGCGGAAGCGATCGCGGATCTGGTCGAGAACCGTCTTGAGGAACTGCGGCACAAGAATTTCGACTTCATCATTCTGAGCAGCCTGCTGCACGAAGTGCGCGAACCCAGAGAGATGCTGCGCGGCCTGCGCTCCCTGTGCGGCCCGAAAACCATCCTGCACGTGAACGTGACCAACGCGGAATCCTTCCATTTTCTCTGGGCCATGGAAGCCGGCCTGATAGAGCGCGTCGGGGCAAAAAGCGATCGATTCGTGAAGCTCCAGCAGACAAGCATATTCACACTGGAAACGTTGACCGCCATGCTGGAGGAAGAAGGCTACGCCGTCATCGAGCGGGGATCGTATTTCATCAAGCCCTTCAACCACGCCAAGATGCAAAAGGCCATGGAATACGGCCTGCTGGATGAAGCGCTTTTGGACGGGCTGTACGGCTTGAGTTCCCGTTTTCCCGATACAGGAGCGGAACTTTTCGCCAACTGCCGGGCAGCAAGGCCATGATTCGCGTCACCGCCTACACGCCGGCGCGCAAGACCCTTTGGAACGACTTCGTCAAAAAGGCTCGCAACGGCCTGTTCATGTTCGAACGCGACTACATGGACTACCACGCCAACCGCTTCACGGACCATTCCCTGCTGTTTTATGACGATGACGATCTTCTGGCCCTGCTGCCGGCCAACCGCGTGGGCAATGAGCTTATTTCGCATGGCGGATTGACCTTTGGCGGCTTTGTCACCGGCCGGAGTATGCGCGTGGCCGGAATGCTGGAGTGCTTCGCTGCCCTGCGAAGTCACATGGTCGCCGAGGGGCTGAACAAGCTGGTGTACAAGGCGGTCCCTCACATTTACCACAACGTTCCGGCGGAAGAGGATCTGTACGCGCTGTTTGCCAACAAAGCCGTGTTGCTCAAGGCGGAGGTCACGGCCGTCATTGATTTCCGCAATCCTCCGCCCGTGTCGCGCGGCAGAAGGCCCCATATCAACAGGGCCGAGCGGGAAGGTGTCTCGGTAGCGGAATCCGAGGACTTTGAGACTTACACGAACCTGTTGGCCGCCGTGCTGCAAGAACGCCACGGAGCGTCGCCCACGCACGGCGCCGCCGAGATCAAACTGTTGCATTCGCGCTTTCCCGACAATATCAAACTGTTCGCGGCCTTTCACCAAGGCGGGATGGTGGCCGGCGCGATCCTCTATCTTTACCCCGGCCTGGCGCATGCCCAGTATCTGGCTTCCGGCCCGGCCGGACGGGAAATCGGAGCCCTGGATCTGGTGCTCACCCGCCTGATCGAAAGATACGGCAGGGAAAAACGCTATTTTGATTTCGGCATATCCACGGAGGACGGCGGCAGAGTGTTGAACGAGGGCCTGATGCGCCAGAAGGAAGGCTTCGGCGGCCGCGCTGTCGCGCATCAGACCTGGGAGATATGCCTGGAATCGCTGTGAGACGTGAGTGCGCATCATCAGGCCGCAACCACTCCAATCATGAGGCAAGCCATGCGAAAACAGCAAAAAATTATCCTGGCGGGCGACGGTCCCTTTGCCGAAGTGGCGCTGGAATACTTCACTCATGACTCCCCATACGAAGTGGCCGCCTTCGCGGTGGAGCGGGCCTTCAAAACCAGATCGGCCTGCCTCGGCCTGCCCGTGGCGGACATTGAAGACATTGAAAAGCATTACCCCCCGGCGGAATACAAATTTCACGCCGCCGTGGCCTATAACCAGTTGAACCGGGTACGGGTCAGGCTGATCGGTCTGATGTACGGCAAAGGCTACGAGTCCGTGTCGTACATCAGCGACACCGTGCGCATCTGGCCTTCGGTCCGCATCGGCGGGCACTGCTTCATCTTCGAAAACAATGTCATCCAGCCCTACGTGACCATAGGCGACAACTGCGTCATCTGGAGCGGCAACCACATCGGGCATCATTCCAGCATTGGGGACGGCTGTTTTCTCTCGTCGCACATTGCCCTGTCCGGCTTCACGACCATGGGCCTCAACTGTTTTGTGGGCGTCAACGCGACCACGGCGGACAACGTGACCATAGGCGACGACTGCCTGATAGGCGCGGGAGCCGCGGCGCTCCGGTCGCTGGAAGCAGGCACGGTCATCCGCCCGGCGGCGGGAGTGCAAAGACAAGGCGCGAAAATACTCATGGGGGTGGAATGATGCGCTGGCGCAAACTGGGCATGGTTTTCGCGCCGGACGGCTCGCGCCCCTGGGCGCGCTCGCACGCGCAGTGCCCCACGCCGCTTTTGCTGAATCCTGAGACGCTCCGGGTTTACTACACGGCCTGGGACGAGCACGGGCGCGGCCGCCCTTCTTTTGTCGATCTTGATCCCGGCGATCCCTTGCGCGTTGTCTATGCACACCCCGATCCCATACTGGAGCCCGGCCCTCCCGGCTGCTTTGACGATAACGGCCTTGTGGCCTGTTCGGTCATCAGGGTAAAAGCCGACCTGTTTTATATGTATTATGCCGGGTTTGAACTGCACAAGCAGGTCCGGTACAAAATATTCACCGGTCTTGCCACAAGCGCGGACGGCGTTTCATTTACCCGACATTCCAATGTTCCTGTCCTGGACAGGACAAGCGGCGAATACTGTTTTCGCGGCGGCCCCTTTGCGCTGCTCGACAACAATCGCTTCCATATATGGTATGTGGGGGGATCGCGCTGGACTCGCATTGGGGAAAAGGACATGCCGGTCTACGAACTCAGGCATGCGGTCTCCCCTGACGGCATAACCTGGCCGGACGAAGGCGAAACGGTCCTGAATATCAGCGAAAGCGACGAGCACGGCTTTGGCCGGCCCTGGATTTTTCACAACGGCGAGTCTTACGAACTGCACTATTCCGTGCGCCGGATATCTTTGGGCGCTTACCGCCTGGGTTTTGCGTCATCGCCGGACGGAAAAGCCTGGATCCGCCGGGACGGCGAACTGGGACTGGACGTCGGCCCGATGGACTATGACCGCCAGGCCATCATGTATTCCGCTCTTGTCACGGCGCGCGGAAAAACCTACTGCTTCTATAACGGAAACAATTTCGGGGAAGAAGGCTTTGCCGTCGCCGTCAGAGAAGAATAACCCACCACCACGGAAAGCTGCCATGCTGTATGATGAATTCAAGATAAAACTGGCCGGAACCCTTGAGCTCAAATCCCCTCCGGGCGACGACACCGCTTTTGCCGAACTTCCGGACTGGGACTCCCTGATGGTGTTGGGGCTCATCATGCTCGCGGACAAGGAATTCCGGCGCAAGCTCACGCTGGCCCAGATTAAAGAGCACAACACCGCGCGATCGCTCCACGCTTTTCTGACGTCCTGACGAAGGAAATCGCCATGCTGTTCGCCAAACTCATTGACACGGCGGGCCATCTGCCCGCTCGGACGCTGGACAACCAGGCCCTGTCCGAGGACTTTCCGGACTGGCATATCGACAAGATCTTCGCCAAAACGGGCATCCGACAGCGGCATCTGGCGGCGGAAAACGAAACCGCCCTGGATCTGGCCGCACAGGCGGCCGGCGCGCTGTTCCGGAAAGGAACCTGCGATAAAGATGCTCTGGACGCCCTGATCGTTTGCACCCAGAGCCCGGAATACATACTGCCCCCGGATTGCTGCCTGCTTCAGGAGCGTCTGGGCCTGCCCCGGCGCATCCTGGCCTTTGACTATTCACATGGGTGCAGCGGCTACGTGTACGGCCTGGCCCTGGCGAAATCCCTGATCGAGAGCGGTCTGGCCGCGAACGTGCTGCTGATCACGGCCGAAACCTATTCGCGCTGGATGGCTCCCGCCGACCGCACCGTGCGCACCCTGTTCGGCGATGCGGCCACGGCCTCGTTCATTCAGGGGGTCCTGGCCGACCGCCCCTTTCTGGACGCCTTCGCTTTTGAAACCGACGGTTCCGGCGCGTCCAACCTGATCGTGCCCTGCGCTCTGCCGGACTCGGAAGCCAGGCTCGCTCCGGAGATCAAAGACAAGGTCACGGCCGACGGGATGCGCGGCGCGGACAATCTGTACATGAACGGGCCGGAGATCTTCTCCTTCACCCTCGACGCCGCGCCGCGCCTGTGCGCGGACGTTTTGCAAAAAGCCGGCCTTGGCGTCGAGGATGTGGATCTGTTCGTCTTCCACCAGGCCAACAAGTTCATGCTGGACAGCCTGCGGATGAAGTGCGGCCTGCCGGAGGAGCGCTTTTTCCTGTGCCTGGAAGATGTGGGCAACACGGTTTCCAACACCATTCCCCTGGCCTTGGAGCGCGCGCGGGCCGAAGGCCGCCTGCGGCCGGGGCAAAAGGCCCTGCTGCTGGGCTTCGGGGTGGGGTATTCCAGCGCCGGATGCCTGCTGCGGCTATGAGGAACGGAGAACGCACGCGGCCAGGGCGTTTACGGAGAAAACCTATACGGTGGAAGCCAGCGCCAAGGCCTGGATGAAGGACATACTGCTCCCTCTGCTGATGCCGGGATGGGATCGCAAAAAAACTTCTTCCAGCCGGGGTCCTCACGTTGGGAACGCGTGAGGGCGGTCCACCGTTGCCAAAAGCTGAGTTTATTTCTCTCCCGAACCAATGGAATCGATGAACTTCAACAGCTTCACCAGCCGTATTCTGTCTTCACGTTCAAGAAAGCTTTGCAAAGAGGCCAGTGAATGCAGCAGGGAAGTTTCCGCCTCCGGCTCCGTCAGCCTTTTCATAAACGTCATCAAATGCTCGAAGATACGGTTTGCCACCGGCGCTTCCCAGTGCTCAGTCACCGTGTGGGCTGGAGGAAAGGCCAGAATCTGCTTTGCGCCCGTGAGCCAGGCCTCTTCGCCATACGTGTTGTTAACCACGGCGCGTTGTTCCTCCGCCAGAGCGCGCCTTGCCTCCGGTTTTTCGCTCAACATGGCAACGGCATCAAGAAGATCGTCCACGGAATCGGAAAACCAGCCGTTCTGGCTGAAGCAGCTCAGGCCGTTGCCCTGTATGCGGAGCCCCGCCACCGGAAGGCCGTATTGCACGGCGTCCAGAAGAGCGCATCCGCCGCCGAAAGGAAAACTGCTTAAAAAAATGTCCGCCGCCTTCAGCCAGTAATCAAGCTCCACTCTCGGCACTTTGCCCGGCATGCGCAGGCGTTCTCCGGCTTCTTCCAGCAACGGGGGCCAGATGCCCCAGCAAAGAGGATCATCAGGCACCGGGCCTATGATCACATGCAAAGCGCCAGGCACGGCCCGAAGGCTTTTCCTGATGAAGTCCTGAAAATCATAACCGGCCACGGGGAAAAACTTCCAGGGAGACCCCACGCTCAATATGACCGTCGCATCCTGAGGCAACCCACATCGCTCTCTGGCTTCGTTTTTGGACGCGGACAAAACTCCGTTCCGCTCCAGCAACAGAGGAACCTGGACAGAAGGAGGATTGCCGCGAAAGTGTTTGGTGGCTTCGTGTCCGAATTCGTGAAATTCGATTGTCGCATCGGTGACAGATCGCCCCAGCCAGAACAAATGATCCGCATGGTTAATGACAAAAACCGGGCGGGGAAAATCTTTGTGCCCGAAAGCCGTTATGGGCAGGGGATCGTGCATATGATGAGAGAGGAACACCCGGCGATGGGACAGTGCCAGGGAACGCATAAAAAAAGCCCGTGCCGAAATTTCAGGCGTTCTGAGAAGGCGCAGCCTAAACCCGCGATCAGAATTTTCGTCCCAAAGGGAAAAGACGCGGCCCCCGCGCTTCTCCACGGCCTCCCGTAAAAACCGGGGAATGTCCTCGCTTTTCTGTTCGGTCAGCAGAAGGGTTGCCGGTTCATTATCAGGGCAGAGCCTGAACCATTGGGCAACCGCCTGGGTATGGCCGCCGGTCGGGTATGATTCCGTCATCACATGCAAAGAGCCCTTAGAGATGTTCGTGATCCGGGGCATGCGCAGGGCGTCGCCCAAAATGAGAAAGGGCCGTTCCAGGGACGGCAGGGAGTAATACCCGCTGGTTCTGGCGATGGCAAACTGCGCGGCTATCTGGGCGAACAGCAAAGCGATGTCGAGCTCCCGCGCCCGCCCCACCTCCTCGCAGAGCCAATCGAGTATCCGCCTGTTCCGGACCATGTCTTTCGACACATCAAACTCCAAGTCTTCCCGTATCATACTCACCGCCTGAAAAACTCCCGCACCACCCCGGCCGCGCACCGCACCTCGTCTTCCGACGTAAACGCGTCCAGGGGCAGGCTGAGTTCCTCCTCGGCCAAGGCTTCGGCCACGGGAAAATCCCCCGGCTTGAAACCGAGATCGCCCAGGCATTCCTGCCGGTGCATGGCCAGCGGATAGTGAATGTTGGTGCCGATGCCCCGTCCGCGCAAAAAGTCGGCCAGGGCGTCCCGTTTTCCGTCCCTCACCCGCACCGGGAACACGTGCCGGTTGGGCACGACGTGCCCTCCGGCTTCGGGCAGGACAAGACCGCTCTCTCCCCCAAGCTCGGCGAAATATATCCCGGCCAAGTCCCGCCGCCGGGCGTTCCAGTCTTCCACGTACGGCAGCATCACGGACAGAAGCGCCGCCTGCATCTCGTCCAGACGCGAGTTCTTTCCGGCCAGTTCGTTGTAATATTTCACGCACGAACCGTAATTGCGCAGCTTGCGGACGGTTTCGGCCAAGCCTTCGTCATTGGTGGTAACGCAGCCGCCGTCGCCGAATCCGCCCAGGTTCTTGGTCGGATAAAAGCTGAAGGCCGCCGCGTGGCCCAGGCTTCCGCAGGGGAAGCCCTTGTAGCGCGAGCCGTGGGCCTGGCAGGCGTCCTCGATTACCTTGAGGCCATGCCGGACGGCCACATCCCATATCGCATCCATGTCGGCCGGCAGGCCGTACAGGTGCGTGAGCAGCACGGCCCTGGTTTTCTCCGTGACCACGGCCTCGATTCGCGTCGGATCGATGTTGCCGAAGGGCAGGCAGTCCGCGAACACCGGTTTCGCCCCCACGGCCAGCACGGCCAGGGGCGTGGCGATATAACCGCCGGCGCTCATGATCACCTCGTCCCCCTGCCCGACGCCCAGAGCGCGCAGGATCAACTCCAGGGCGTCCAGGCCGTTGCCCGTGCCCACGCAGTGCTCCGTTCCGCAAAAGGCCGCGAAATCCTGTTCAAAGCGCTCCAGGCGCGGCCCCATGATGTAGCGGCATTCCTTCATCACAGCGGCGGCGGTCTGCTCCAGTTCCAGGCGCAGGGCATTGAGGCGGCGCGTAAAGTCGATGTAGGGCACTTGCTTCGTCGTTGCCCGCCGCGCCGACCAGAGACGAAATTCGTCGTAATTTCTGATGTACTCGGCCTCGCTATAATCATCCGACGCAAGCACCAGCATCACGGCATCCTGGGAAAAGTTCTTCATCTCCCGCCAATATTCCGGCGGCACGATCAGGCCCTGATCCGGACGCTCCAACATGAACTCCAACCGGCCCGCCGGACCTTCAAGCACGATCATGGACGAGCCGCGCGCCATGATCAGGCACTGATACCCTTCCTTGTGCGCGTGCCCCCCCCTTTCCGTTCCTTCATCCATGCCGTGAATGAAAAATACGCGACGAATAGGAAAGCCCAGATCCGCGTTGCTCTGCACAACGGCCAGGGAACCGAGCGCGGTCCGCTCAGCCGCGACATTCCGGATCGGTATGAGGCGAGGGGCTGTATGCGTCATCGGCGAGTCCCTACCCCCAATCTTCAGGCTTCGCGTGTTCCAAAATCTCGCGCAAAAGCTTCAACGTTTCCTCGGCATCGGCCGGATCGAGCTTGCGCAGGGCGAAGCCGGCATGCACGATGATATACTCTCCCGGCTCGGGCGGTTCGGGCAACAGGGCCACCGAGGCCGTCACATAGGTTTCCCCCTCCCCCACCTGGCAGCGGGCGATCCCGTCCGGACTCACTTCAGACACTTTCATGGGTACGGCCAGACACATATGCCGTTCTCCTTATCATATCCGGATCCCGGTCCGGCTTGTCGTTTTGCCTGATGCTAAGTCGCAATCTAACGAAAGGCAATCACCAAGAGGGGCCAGGGAAGGATTATTTCCTCAAAAAGCCCCGAACTCGCACGTAAAAGGCAAGTGTATTCGGGATTTTTTCGCTTTCAGAGAACGCCGTCCCTCCCTTCCTTCTCAGCCGCGCATGAAAATGTCTGATCAGGAAGCAAAAATGTCTGGTTCTGATTATATGCCCCTCCTCTGATGTGCTATATGGACAGTAAGCATTGTTCACATTTCGTAATCATGGCGGGGCAGGACAACTATACAACGAATGATAAATTCGAAAACAGTTATTCATAAGGGCTTCAGGAAATCGTTTTCCCGAATGCAAAGCGGAAATTTCCGCCAGGATATGCGAAGATTTATAAGGAGAAACATATGAGAGATGTTCGAGTTATAGTATGGGGAATCGGCTCAATGGGCTCGGGAATCGGGCGCGATTTGCTGCTGAACAAGAAAGGGGTATCCATCGTGGGCGCCATAGACGCGGACCCGGCCAAGATCGGGAAAGATCTTGGGGAAATCATGGGAACCGGGAGCAAGACGGGAATCACGATATCCGACGATCCCGATGCTGTGCTGTCCCAGCCCGCCGATCTGGTTTTTCTCAGCACGTCCTCTTTTACCAGAGAGGTTTACCCCTGCCTCAAAAAGATCATCGCCTCCGGAAAAAACGTCATCACCACCGCCGAGGAAATGGCCGAGCCCACCGTGAATTGCCCGGATTTAGCCAACAAATTGGACATACTGGCAAAAGAGCGCGGAGTAACTGTTTTGGGCACGGGAGTTAATCCGGGCTTTGTTCTGGACACTCTGATTATCACCTTGAGCGGCGTATGCCAGACCGTGGACAGGATCAAGGCCGCCAGAATCAACGATTTGTCCCCCTTCGGCCCCACGGTGATGAAAACACAGGGCGTGGGCGCCACAAAAGAAGAATTCCTCGAAGGGGTTGAAACGGGCCTTATCGTCGGTCACATCGGCTTCAGGGAATCCATAAGCCTGATCGCCGGAGCCATCGGCTGGGAGTTGGACCGCATCGAGGAAACCCGCGAACCCATTCTGAGCTCCGTGGAACGGGAAACTCCGCACGTCCGGGTAAAGCCCGGCGAAGTGGCCGGTTGCCGGCACATCGCCAGGGGCTTCATGGGGAACAGGGAAGTCATCACACTGGAGCACCCGCAGCAGATCCACCCTCACCTGGAAAACGTGAAGACGGGCGACTACATCACCATAGAGGGAACCCCCACCATCACATGGAGCGACGAAAGCGAAATTCCCGGCGGCATAGGCACTATCGCCGTGGCCGTGAACATGATGCCGCGGGTAATCAACGCCTCCCCCGGCCTGAAAACCATGCTGGATTTGCCGGTGGTAAGCGCGCACATGGGCGATATCCGCAAAAAGATCACAAAGCTGGACTAACGCCACCCGCGGGTCATCCCTGAGCGGCGCCGGCCTGAGGGCGCCGTTCAAGGATGACCGCGCCGCACATTTTTATAAAAAAAGGAATTGTTATGAGCAAGCAAGAAGGTGACGCTAACAAACTCGTACGCGGCCTCAGCAACCGCCACATCCAGTTTATCGCCATTGGCGGAGCAATCGGCACGGGCCTGTTCATGGGATCGGGAAAGACCATCAGTCTGGCCGGCCCGTCAATCGTACTCGTTTACTGCATTATCGGCTTTTTCATGTTCTTCCTTCTGCGCGCGCTGGGAGAACTGCTGCTTTCAAACCTCGAATACAAGTCGTTCACGGATTTCTGCGAAGACCTCATCGGCCCCTGGGCCGGATTTTTCATGGGCTGGACATACTGGTTCTGTTTTATCGTGGCCGGCACGGCGGACCTGATGGCCATTTCCAGCTATATCTATTACTGGTTCCCGAATATGCCGCCCTGGGTTCCGGCCTTTTCCTTCGCACTGCTCCTGCTGAGCCTGAACATGGTGGCCGTGGGCGTCTTCGGCGAACTGGAATTCTGGTTCTCGTCAATCAAGGTGCTGGCCATTATCGCCCTGGTCGGGCTGGGGGTTTTCATGGTGGCCACCGGCTTCACGGCTCCTTCGGGCGCCGCGGCCTCGCTGGCCAACCTCTGGCAGCATGACGGCTTTTTCCCCAAAGGGCTGTTCGGATTTTATGCCGGCTTCCAGATCGCCATTTACGCCTTCGTGGGCATAGAACTGCTCGGCACAACGGCGGCGGAAGCGAAAAATCCCGAAATAAGCCTGCCTAAGGCGATCAATACGGTGCCGTTCCGCATTGTTCTCTTTTATGTCTGCGCCCTGATCGTCATTATGTGCATTACCCCGTGGAACACCATCGACCCGGAAAAAAGTCCCTTTGTCACCGTGTTCGACATGATCGGCATTCCGGCGGCCGCGGGCCTGGTCAATTTTGTGGTGCTCACGGCGGCGGCCTCGTCCACGAACAGCGGTATTTACTCCACCAGTCGCATGCTTTTCGGACTCGCGCATCTCGGCGTTGCTCCCAAGGTGTTCAAGAAGCTGTCCCGCTTTCACGTGCCCGCCAACGCGCTGCTGTTTTCGTGTCTGGTGCTGCTCATCGGAGGCACGCTCCTGATCTTCACCCCCAGCATCATGACCGCCTTTACCCTGATGTCCACCCTGTCTTCCATCCTCTTTATCTTTGTCTGGTCGCTGATATTGGTCGCCTACCTGAAGTACGTCAAAACCAAGCCGCACCTGCACGCGGCTTCCTCCTTCAAGGTTCCGGGAGGAAAATACACGGCCATGGCCACGCTCGGCTTTTTCGCCTTCGCCCTGGTGCTCATGTTTTTCGAAGAGGACACGCGCGTCATGCTGCTCGCCTCCCCGCTCTGGTTTATCTTGCTGGGCGTGGGGTACAAGCTCACCAGAAAAGCGTCGCAAAAGTAGCGGGGCGTTCGGGCAACCGGGTATCTCCTCCGGAACTGACCCGCGCCTGATCGGGCGGACCGCCCCCTGGCAAAGAATGCCCGCGAGACCGGCTTTTCTCCGCGCCCCGGAAGGGAAGCCGGTCCGTTTGCCCGGCGTGCCCCATGCGTTTCAATCCGCCTGGGTAGCCTCGCTTCCGGAGTTCCCCGCCAGGTTCCGCCTATACTGTTCCGGCGTGATGCGGGCAAACCTCCGGAACATGCCGATAAAGGCGGAGGAGGAACTGTAGCCGAGGGAAAAGGCGATGTCCTCAACGGTAAGCTGCTGCTGGGAAAGAAGAGTGACAGCGTGCAGAAAGCGCACGCGGAAGCTGCACTCCCTGAAAGACATGCCCAGCAGGCATTGAAACCGGCGCGCGATCGTGCGCTCCGTGGTGAACAGCTTTTTGGCCCACTGATTGAGCGGTATGTTGTCATTGGGGTTCTGCTCCATATGGCTGATGATGGGGCTGAGGAGCGGATCGTCGACAGAGGGCAGGAAGTATTTTTGCTCGGGGCTGATTTTCAGTTGATCGATGAGCACCTCGGCCAGCCGCGTGTCCTCGGGAGTTTTTGGAGTCTGGACGGCCCTTTTGAAAAAATCGTCCAGAATCACCCGGAAAATGTCCGTGAGCCCCAGCATACAGGCGTGCCGAGGCAAGGCGTGGCACAGGTCTGGCCTGACATTCATGATTTTAAAGACAAGAGCCTGGTAATTGTAGCTCTTGTGCGGCACCCCCGGGGGAAACCACACGCCCAGACCGGGCAGGCCCATCAGACGGTTGCCGTTCAGGAAAAAGGAGGCGATGCCCGACTCGATACAGCTTATTTGCCCCCAGGGGTGCGCGTGCTCGGCGATGACGCCGTCCTGCACGTTCACTCCCCGGTAAAAATAGGCCGCGCCCGTCATGGGCAGACTGTCGTCCGGCAGTGGCATTGTGTTCGGCATGCTCTTACCCCGCAGGGATATATGTTGCCCCCCCCATCTGTATCAAGGCTGCAGCCATCTTGCCATATTTTTTAGAGAAGAGACTCATGTGCCGGAAAATATTTTATCCGCTCCGCAACTGACAAGGTTCGATCCACGGTATGCGCTTGCGGGTTTTGCGAAACCCCTGACATATAAATACAATAATTTTAAAAGGATATAATCATGGAAAAAGCCAAAAAAGGAGACTGGGTTCAGATAAAAAGCGTTGAACTCCGCAAAGAGCACAGAGGGCGGCAGATTCCGCCGGACACGCGGAACTGCGACCTCGTCAAATGGGTCAAAGGATGGCTTATTGATGATGCGCGCCTGGGCGACACCGTTGAAATCACAACAATAACCGGGCGCAGGGAGCGGGGAGAGCTTTTCGCCATCAAGCCCGGATACACGCACGGCTACGGACGGCATGTGCCTGAATTGACCCAGGTGCAGCGCCAATTGCATACGTTTCTTACCCAGGGGGAAGAGTAATGGCTTCCGGCATATCTTACGATGAAATCAACGCGCGTAAAAACGCGATCATGCGAAAAGCCCTGCAAATTGATTACGACGAATTCGAATACGCTGGACTGGGATTTGACTATGAAAAAATGATGCGAAAAACCGGCTACTCTCTTGATGAGGTCCGCCGGATCCAGTTGGAGGCGGGGGTGGGCGATACCCCCCTTCTGGAATTGAAAAACATTACCGCCCTGGCCAGAAAATACGCCCCAAAAGGCCAGGGGGCGAGAATATTCATCAAGGACGAGGCCTGCAACGCGTCGGGCAGTTTCAAGGCCCGCCGCGCCTGCATATCCGTTCATCAGGCAAAACTTCTCGGCTACAAGGGAGTCATCGCGGCCACCAGCGGCAATTTCGGGGCGGCGGTCGCTTCCCAGGCGGCCATGCGGGGCCTGCAATGCATCATTGTTCAGGAGTGTTTTGACAGCCGCATGATAGGCCAACCGGAAATACTGGAAAAACAACGTGCCTGCGAAGCCTATGGAGCGGAAGTCGTCCAGTTGACCGTCGGGCCCGAGCTGTTCGTCACGTTTTTACGCCTGTTGGAAGAAACAGGCTATTTCAACGCGTCGTTGTATACCCCTTACAGCATCGCCGGCGTTGAAACACTGGGCTATGAACTCGTCGAGCAGTGCCGGCGAAAAACCGGCAAGGCCCCGGACATGGTCATATGCACCACGGCCGGGGGAGGCAATCTGACGGGAACGGCGCGGGGGGTGAGAAAGGCGGGCGCCCAGAGCCGCATCGCGGGCGCGGCCGTGGATCTGAAAGGGCTGCATATGGCTTCGGATAACGAC
Organism: Desulfovibrio sp.; assembly: GCA_031550695.1. Lineage (GTDB taxonomy): Bacteria > Desulfobacterota > Desulfovibrionia > Desulfovibrionales > Desulfovibrionaceae > Frigididesulfovibrio. The sequence continues at coordinate 33,960 of JAVBOI010000051.1, forward strand.
TTCAATCGCAAATCCTTCACCACCGGCCATACGGGGTTCACCATCCCCTTCACCACTTGGCCCGACCGATCCGACTGTCCGAGAAATGCCGCCCGGGGTCTGCGCTACATGGATGAACTCCACCTCGTCCATCAAGGCGAAACGTTTTATATGACGGAAGCCCTTGCCTGCCTGGAAGGCTATGAAAGAGGCCCCGCGGGAAACACGTCCCTCACGGCCGCTTTCGCTCTGGCGCAAAAAATGCCGGAAGACGCGGTGATCGTCGTTCAGGAGACGGAGTATACCGGCGCGGGAAAGCACCCCATGGCGCAGTTGAGCTTTGCCCGGGATGTGAACGGCATTGAGATACTCTTCGGCGATCCCGATGAAGAGGTGAACGGCAAAACCATCGTCCTTCCCCTCGATCCGTCCCTCATCAAGGCGCGTCCCTACGATCTGGCCACATGCAGGGCTTCCTACATAAAGCACTGCGTCGCCTCATACGGCGTGCGAAGCGCCTCGGAAGAGGACATCGCCTTTCTCATGGAAGACACTCGCGCCTCCCGCGATTTTGTCGTCGCCGAACTGCAAAGGCACGGCGTGCGGATGCCCTGATCCTTGAGCGCCTGAAAAAAGCCGCCGGGGAAAATATTTTTCTCCGGCGGCCAAAGGGGGGCACAGGCTCTGTGTGACCCCCCTTTGGAAACCCCGTTCGCCTGTGCGGGCTGAAGTGAATGATTTCAAGGTTAATTCGCTCTATTCCGGGCGTAATTTTACGCCCGCCGCTCCAGCAACTCCCGCATAATCCGGCCCACGGCCTCCGGGCTGAAGCGTTCTGTTATTGCCGCCGCCCGCCGGGGCAGATCCGGCGGCAAACGCCCTTCCATAGCCCGCCGCATGGCCGCGATCAGACTGTCCTCGTCAATTTCCGCCCAGCGCATGTCGCGCCGGAAGAGCGGGATGCGCGTGCACATTTCCTCGGACACCGGGGCCATGGTGTATGACACCGGCAGGCTGTTGCTCTCGTCCATGAAATCCATGTTGCCCGAATAGGCTGTGGCGATGACCGGCCTGCCGCAGGCCATGGCTTCGGAAAGCCCCAGCCCCCAGCCTTCGGCGTGATGGGCGCTCACGTAGGCGTGGCAAAGCCTGTGCAAAGCGGCCATCTGCGCTTGCGTCAAATCGCCTTCCACGCTGATCACGCCGGGCAGGCCGGAACAGTCCACGGGCGCGCGATACTGCTTGAGCACCAGAGCCGCCTTGCGTCCCGCGCGCAGCCGCAGGGCGGCGAACGCCCTGAGCAACGCTTCGATATTTTTACGCGGATTGACGGAATCCACAACGGAAAAAAAGCGGAATACCCCGTCGTTTCCCCCGACCGCCCTTTCGGCAAAGACCATATCCTCCGGACCGGCCTTGTGCCGGCGCACCACGTGCGGCACCACGTGAACGGCGGAAAAATGGGCCAGCATGCTCCGGCGGGAAAAGGTCGACGGCGTCCATATTTCTCCCGCCAGGCGCAAGGGCTCCACATACTGATGAGGAAAAAGCTCGTTTTCCCACACGCAAAAGGCAATAGTGCGCACTTCGCGCAAGCGGGGCAGACGCGCGAAAATTTCGGGAAAATTCAGCGGATCGTCGTGAATGATAGCCGTTTCGGCTTGCGGCAGATCTTCCGGAGCGGTAAACACCGCATGGCCGAGGCCGCGCAGGCAGTCCACGTATTCCAGACCGCTGAGGCGGTGGCTGATATAAGCGCTGAGGTGGTAATAAATACGCATGCCGTACGCGATCCGAAAAACGGACGCCTCTTTTTTGCCCGAATATACATGCCGCCGCGCCAGGGGGCAAGGCCGGGCTCAGTTGTCATTAGGCTCAGCCTGCTGCAAAGCCCCAGCGTTTACCTCCCGGCTTTTCGCGGACGACGAATTAATGATAACTGAGCCTGGACAAGCGCCGCAAAATGCGCCAGCATAGTTCGGCGCTGTTGTTTCGCGCATCGCGCAATATTGCAAAGGGAATGCACGCCATGAAAATACTGGTCACCGGAGGCGCGGGCTACATCGGCTCCCATACCTGCAAAGCCCTGGCCCTGGCCGGGCATGAGCCGATCGTATACGACAATCTTTCCTCGGGGCGCCGCAAGCTGGTCCGCTGGGGCGACTTTGTTCACGGCGACATCCGCGATACCATCGCCCTGGCCGGGGCCATGCGCGCCCACGCTGTGGACGGCGTCATCCACTTTGCCGCCCTGGCCGATGTGGGCCAGTCTGTGAGCGATCCGGAAAGCTACTACTCGGTCAACGTTGCCGGCAGCTTGAGCGTCTTGCGGGCCATGCGCCAGACCGGAGTGCAAAGCATCGTTGTTTCCGGCTCCTACTCCGTGCACGGCCAGCCCGACGGCATTCCCATCCGCGAGGATCTTCCCCTGCTGCCGCAAAACCCTTACGCCAGGACCAAAGTGGTCATGGAGCAGATGCTGGCCGACTTCGGGCACGCCTACGGACTGCGCAGCGCCGTTCTGCGCTACGCCAACGCCGCTGGCGACGACGCCGACGGGGAGTGCGGCGAGCTCCACAACCCGGAACACCACCTGATCCCCCGCCTGCTCATGGCCGCGGCCGGGCGGATTCCCGCCCTGCGCATTTTCGGCAACGACTACCCGACCGAAGACGGCACCTGCGTGCGCGACTACATCCACGTTACCGATCTGGCCGAGGCCCACGTCAGCGCCCTTGGCCACCTCGCCGCCCACGACGGCCCCCTTGTCCTGAACCTGGGCAGCGGTTCGGGATACTCGGTCAAATCCATCATCAGCGAAGCCGAAACCGTGCTCGGCCGAAAAATCCCCCACGAGTGGGCGCCCCGCCGGCCCGGCGATCCGGCCTGGCTGGTGGCTGATCCGGCCAGGGCCAAAGCCGTGATCGGCTGGCAGGCCCGCCACTCGTCCCTGGCCAACATCCTGGCCACGGCCGCCGCTTGGCACGCCCGAGCGGGTTTTGGCGGGGACTAGGAAAACGCTGATTTTTTCCGTTTGGCGTCGTTGCTCGCCTTTTTTCAGGCGGGACAGGCCGAAAGAGGCCAGCCCCGCCTGAAAAAAGACTCGCGCCTAGCCAAACGAAAAACCTCAGCGTTTTCCAGGCATTGCCGGCTACTTTTCTCAAGAGGTAAAACTTGCGAGGGCTTTTGCGAACAGAAAACGCGTCGCACTCATAAAACGGGGTTTCCAATGGGGGTCACCCCCCTTTGGCCACCGGAGGCAATACGATTCCAGGGCAACTTCAAAATTAAAAAAACTCTCGCGCCAGCCCGGGCTACGGCATGGGCGTAAACACGAACCCCTTGCCCTCAGCCTTCACCCGACCCATGCCGGGATAGAAAATGTGCATGCCGGCCACCGGAATATCCTTTTCCGCGGCCATGGCCAGAACGGCCTTACGGGCCTTGACCGCGGCCGGAACATCCATGTCGTAGCGGGCGCACTCGTCCGGCAGGGGGAACTGCAAAGCGGCGGCATGGACCAGATCGCCCACAATCAGCAGGCTTTTGCCGTCCGATTCCACAAGAAAGGCGCTGTGGCCGGGGGTATGACCGGAGGCGTTCACGGAAGTGACGCCGGGCAGCACGGCCGCGCCCAGGGCAAAAGGCGGCAGCACGTCCGGGCCGTATTCCGCCACCACGGTCTTGACCAGAGCGGCGTTGTCGTTGGCGGAATCCTTTTCCGCAAGACTCGTCCAATACTCCAGTTCCGGCTCGGAAACCATGATTTTTGCCTTGGGAAAGGCCCGCTTTTTGTGCTTGAGCAAGCCGCCCGCGTGATCGGGGTGCAGGTGGGTCAGAAGCACGATATCGATGTCGGCCGGGGAAAGGCTTAAGGCGGACAGGTGCTTTTCCAACTGCGGCGCGCCCGGAATTATCGTGCCGAAACCGGTGTCCACCAGAATATTCTTGCCGCCGGCCCGGATCAGAAAGGTGTTGACCGAAGCCGGCGCCTTGCCGCCCGGCATGTATTTTTGCCGCTCCTCGGGCGTGGCCGGCCCGCTGAACAGGCTGATGTCCATTTCGTGGGCGCGATCCTGCAGGACCGTGACCGTGATCTCTCCCACCGGGATGCTTCTGGGCGCGGCCGGGTCGGACTCGGCCGCCCGGGCGGTCAGGGCTCTTCCGGGCTGGAGCAGGAATACGAGCAGGCAGCAGGCGAGCAGGCAAAGGCGGAACAGGCCGTGACCGTTGGCGAATATGGCGATGGGCATGGGACTCTCCGTGCGTTGAAAGGAAAAAGGCGATGAGATCGCCGGGGCGCGTCCGCCGAAGCGGGCGCTTATCTGTGTACATATCGTCTTTTCGATATTTTTTCAATGCGCTCCCCCTTGGATCTGTCTTCAAATAGTGTATTTTGGCCCGCTTGACGCCGCAATCGGACAAAAGGCGCTATTTGGAGACAGATCCCAGCCGGCATTGCGAAAGGCAAGGCTTCCGGGCTAGAGTGCTCCCGGCAACCTCCTATTTTCACCCCTCTATACAAGGGAGAATCCATGCCCGTTCCCGCCCTTCTCGCCCTCGGCATTCTGGCCGGCTACATGGTGTTCACCCTGGCCAGCAACATCATATACTGGTATGAAACCCTCAATTCGCCGGAGCCCGCCATCCCCTCGCCCCGGCCCGGCGTTTTTTCCTGCCTGTTCTGTTACCTGAACACTCTGGGCAGCTATTTGCTGTGCGCGGTCGTGTTCGTGCTCGGCCCCTTTTCCCGCCGCCGGGTCGTAAAAAGCCCGGATCATAATCCCGCCCTGCCGCCCCTGATCCTTATTCACGGCATTTACAACAGCGCCGCCGTGTGGCGCTATCTCGGCCGCCGTTTCGGCAAGGCCGGTTTTTCCTTTTCCACTTGCTCCTACCGCAGTATTTTCACCTCGCCGCCGCGCATCATCCAGGGCCTTGAAGAGCATGTGCGCAAGGTCGAGGCCGCCTTTCCCGGCCAGAAACCCGTGTTCGTCTGCCACAGCCTGGGCGGGTTGATCGTGCGCCACTGGCTGCTCGCGCCCGGCAACCGGGAACGCGCCGGCGGCGTGCTGACCCTGGGCACCCCGCACAAGGGCAGCAAGATGGCGGCCCTGGGTCCTGGGCGGCTGGTCAAGCATATCCTGCCGACAGCCGATTTTATCCGCGCCCTTCAGAACGCGCCCGACCCGGCCCCGCTGCCGTGCGTGTCCCTGGCCAGCCCCACGGACGAGGCCGTGCTGCCGCCCGCGAGTCTGGTGCCGCCGCAGGGCTGGCGTTTGCGCACCACCAACCGGCTCGGGCACTTCAGCATGCTTTTCTGCCCGCGAACCGCCAAAATCGTAATGGAAGAACTGAACGGGATCATCCAGGGCCAGCAGGAAAGAAAAACATCCTGAACGACGAACGAATTTTTTTCAGACGCGCCGACTGTTAGAGCAATTAACGCTTGAAAGAGTCGCTTAAAGGCGGGCAAGGCCCGCCGACGCCGCTTTAGCGGCAAGGATTTGAGGACAAATCCGTGCAGAGCAACTCATTTCATTCGTGAAATGCTCTAGTACAACCGGCGCGTCTGTACTTTTTTTCGCAATCCATCTAAAAACGTTTTACAGATACCTTCCCGCCGCTCGGATTATTTTGCTCTTCCCTCTTTATTATCTGGAGAAACATATGTCCGCGATCCGTTTTAAACGCTTTCCGGCTGCAGCTCTTCTTCTGGGAATATTCTTCGCCGCCCTGACCTTCTCCGGTACCGCCGGCGCCGCTTCCGGGGAGCGGTCCGCCCCGGTTCAGCCTCCCGCGCCTGTAACGCCGCCCCCGCCGCCGCCCGGCCTTTTCCAGTTGAGCGTGCCCGGCGCTGAACAGCCGGTGCGGCTGAAATCCGTTGCGGTGCGTTCGGAAATCCGGGGCGGGTTCGCGGAAACAACCCTGGACATGGTTTTTTATAACCCCAACAACCGGGTGCTGGAAGGCGAACTGCAGTTCCCGCTTCTGGACAACCAGTCCATCAGCGGGCTGGCCCTGGACATCCAGGGCGAGATGCGCGAAGGCGTGCCGGTGAACAAGGCGCGCGGCCAGCAAGTGTTTGAGGACGTCATCCGCCGCAAGGTGGACCCGGCCCTTTTGCAGGCCACCCAGGGCAACAATTACAAGCTGCGTCTGTATCCCATTCCGGCGCGGGGCGTCAGGCGGGCGCAGGTGCGAGTTCTGGAGCGCCTGGCCGTGAAAGGCGATACCATACCCTATACCCTGCCCCTCGAGTTCGCCTCCACGCTGGACGATTTCTCCCTGGAAGTGCTCGTCGCCTCCCCGGACGGCACGCCCAAGGCCTCGGCCGGCGAACTGGGCCTTGTTCTGCAACCGGCTGGAACCCTTTACTCGGGCAAGGTGGAGAAAAAAAACTTGTCGCCCAAGGGCATGCTCGCGGTCAGCTTGCCGGCCCCGCTGGCGGACAAGAAAAGCGTGTCCGCCGTGCGCTTTGGCGAAAAAGTGTATTTCTCCGCCGCCGTGCCGATGGAAACAGAAAGCGCCCGGCGCAACCCGCCGGAAACGGTCACCATCCTCTGGGACGCTTCCGCTTCCGGCCAGGAGCGGGATCACGGCAGGGAATTTGACCTGCTGGACAACTATTTCAAGGCCATGGGCACGGGCGAGGCGCGCCTGATTGTGCTGCGCGACGTGGCTGAAGCGCCCCGGACCTTTGCGGTGCGGCAAGGCGACTGGAGCGAACTCAAGGCCGCGCTCAACAAAACGGACTACGACGGGGCCACCAACCTGGCCGCGTGGGCTCCGGCGGCGGATTGCAAGGAATACCTGCTGTTTTCCGACGGCCTGGCCAACTTCGGGCAACGGCTGGACGAAGCCCGGCTGCCCGCCCTGGCCCCGGATCAGCGCCTGTATCCGATCACGTCGTCCGCCAGGGCGGATTACGCCTTTCTGCGCTACGCGGCCAAGGGCCTGCCGGTGATCAACCTGCTTGCCGTCAGTGCCCCCCAGGGCGCGGCAATCCTGCTCGGCAACGGCACGCGCGTGGAGATTGACGGGCTTGCCCTGGCCGGCACAGGCGAGGTGCTTCTTTCCCCCGAATCGCGCCGTCCCCTGCCCGCCGGATCGCCGGAGGGCAAAGAGACCTCCCGCGCCGCCCTGTGCCTGCTGGCCGGGTGGATTGACGCGGCGGCCGCGCAAAATCCCGTGGAAATATCCCTGAACGTTACCGGGCCGGACGGCCGGGTTCGCACGATCGCCCTTGCCGTGCCGTTCGGGGCGGAGGTTGCCGATCACAAGAGCCCGGACGCGCCTTTGCCCGCCCGCCTCTGGGGCGCTTACAAGATTGCGGAACTGGAAGGCGACTGGCAGCGCAATAAAAAGGCCATTGCCCGCCTGGGCGGGGAGTTTGGCATCGTCAGCCGGGAAACCTCCCTGATCGTGCTGGAAACGCCCGAGGATTACGCGCGCTACGGGGTTACCCCGCCGCCGGCCCTGGCCGAACAGGTGGAGCATATCCGTACCCAGATGCGCGGCGCCGGAGGCCTGCCGGAAGAAAGCGCGGCCATGCCCATGGATACGTTGCTCGGCATGTGGAAGACCAAGGTGGACTGGTGGAAAACGGACTATCCGCTCAAGCCGGCCAAACGGGACAAAAAGCCCGAGCCGCCCGTTCCCGGCGCCGCCGGGGCCGGCAGGCCGGAGGAGCAACGCAGTGCGCGGAACGATGAGGAGTCTTCCTTTACGGCCCGCCAGCGCGTTCGCGCCAACGCGCTTCACGAAGAAATGACGCCCGACGCGGTGATGCCGCCGTCCCCGATGGCGGCCCAAGCGCCGGTGGAACTCGCGAAAAAGGCAAAAGACGCGGGGTCTTCGACCGCCATCGGCGTGGAGATTCAGCCCTGGCGGTCCGACGCTCCCTACATCAAGCGCATGAGTAAGGCCGAAGACGCCGATTTATACGCCATTTACCTGGACGAGCGCCCGGCCTTCAAAAACAGCAGCGCCTTCTACCTGGACGCGGCGGATCGCTTTTTTGAGCGCGGCATGAAGGATCTGGGTCTGCGCGTGCTTTCCAACCTGGCCGAGATGGATTTGGAAAACCGCCAAATCCTGCGCATGCTGGCCTACCGGCTGATCCAGGCCAAAGAGGCGCGTCTGGCCGTGGGCGTGCTGGAAAAGGTGCGCGAACTCGCCCCCTACGAGCCGCAGTCCCACCGCGATCTGGCCCTGGCTCTGGCCGCCCTGGACGATCGGCAGGAAGCGGCCAATCTGCTGTACGAAACCGCCACCCGCCGCTGGTCGGATCGCTTTGGCGACATTAACGTGATTGCCCTGACCGAGATGAACGCCCTGATCGCCACCGCGCCGACGCCTCTGAACACCAGGGCCTTTGATCCCCGCCTGTCCGACAACCTGGCCTCGGACCTGCGCGTGGTGCTCTCGTGGGACACGGACAACAGCGACATGGACCTCTGGGTCACCGGCCCGGACGGCGAACCGGTCTACTACTCCCATCCCTTAAGTCGTATGGGCGGGCGCATCAGCCGCGACTGCACCCAGGGCTACGGGCCGGAAGAGTTCATGCTGAAAAAGGCCGCGCCCGGCACGTACCGGGTGGAGGCGGACTACTACGGCGACTCCCGGCAGGACATCGCCGGCGAAGTAACGCTGACCCTCATCCTGCAAACCGGTTTCGGCACGGCGGCGCAAAAGGAAACCGTCACCACCATGCGCCTGAAGAACAAAAAGGACAAAATCCTCGTCGGCAACTTCAAGGTGGAGCCGGCGAAAAAATAGAACAGGTTTATTTTGAAGTTGCCAAAGAGTCGTATTGCCTCCGGCGGCCAAAGGGAATGATTCCCTTTGGAAACCCCGCTTTTTGGGTTAGCCAGCAGTAGATGCCTTAACGGGAGCGCCCGCAATCAGCCGCGCCGCGTGGTCGCCACGACCATACGGCGCGGGTTATTTCATGCCCGTCTCCGCTCGACTTGACTTCCGTTTTTACTTGGCACAATGTTTTCCGTTTCCACTTGCCTTTTCCCGATAATCTTTGCCGCGTATTCCCGGCCGGAGCAGCCATGAGCGATGATAAAAAAAACGATTATAAAACGACCCTGAACCTGCCTGAAACCTCGTTTCCCATGAAGGCCAACCTCACCCAGCGCGAGCCGGAGATGCTGAAGGCCTGGGAAAAAGAGGACGTTTATCGCCGGATGGTCGAATCCGGCGGAAACAGGGGCCGCTTTGTGCTGCATGACGGGCCGCCTTACGCCAACGGGCACATCCACCTTGGCACGGCCCTCAACAAGATCCTCAAGGATATCATCGTCAAGTCCCGCAACATGCAGGGTTACAAGGCGGAATACGTTCCGGGCTGGGACTGCCACGGCCTGCCCATTGAACTGAAGGTCGAACACGAACTGGGCGAGAAAAAGCACACCCTGCCCGCGCACACGGTGCGCAAAATCTGCCGCGACTACGCGAGCAAGTGGCTGAACGTGCAGCGCAAGGAATTCAAGCGCCTGGGCGTGCTGGGCGTGTGGGACAACCCCTACATGTCCATGGCCCCGGACTATGAGGCTGCCACGGCCAGGGAACTGGGCAACTTCATGGCTTCCGGCTACGTGGCCCGCAGCAAAAAGCCCATTCACTGGTGCTGCTCCTGCCACACCGCCTTGGCCGAGGCCGAGGTGGAGTATTACGACCACACCTCGCCTTCCATTTACGTGCGCTTTCCGGTCACTGACCCGCGCCTGAACGAATTTTTCCCCGAAGCCGAAAAGGGCCGGACTTTCGTGGTCATCTGGACCACCACGCCCTGGACCCTGCCGGACAACATGGCCGTTGCCCTGCACCCGGATTTTGACTACGTGCTCGTGCGCGTGGAAGACGAGTGCTACCTGCTGGCCGAGGAACGCCTGGAACACTGCCGGATAGCCTTTGGCTGGACCACGCCCAAGGTTACCCGTCTTGTCAAAGGCGAAAAGCTGGCGGGCCTGGTCGCCCAGCACCCCTTCTACAATCGCCCGTCCCCGATCGTGCTCGGCCGGCACGTCACCCTGGACGCCGGCACCGGGGCCGTGCACACCGCGCCCGGCCACGGCCGCGAAGACTATGAAATGGGCCTGGAAAACAACCTGGAAATCCTCTCTCCCCTGGACGACAGCGGCCGTTTTCTGGACAGCGTGGAATTTTTTGCCGGCAAGACCGTATTCGAGGCCAACCCCCTGGTAATCGAGAAGCTCAAGCAGGTGGGGCACCTGATTCTGGACAAGCGCCTCAGCCACTCCTACCCCCATTGCTGGCGCTGCAAGCAGCCGGTCATCTTCCGGGCCACCACCCAGTGGTTCATTTCCATGGAAGCCAACGACCTGCGCCAGCGCACCCTGGACGCCATCCGCAGGAAAGTGCGCTGGATTCCGGCCTGGGGCGAGGAACGCATCCACTCGATGATCGAAAACCGGCCGGACTGGTGCATCTCGCGCCAGCGCACCTGGGGCGTGCCCATTGTGGCCCTCTTGTGCGAAAGCTGCGGCGACGCCTGGCACGACCACGCCTGGAACATGGATATGGCAGACCGTTTCGCCAAACACCCCACCGGCTGCGACTACTGGTTCGAAGCCTCGCTTGAGGATATCGTGCCGGCCAATCTGGCCTGCCCGTCCTGCGGCGGCAAACGCTGGAAGCGGGAAACCGACATTCTGGACGTCTGGTTCGATTCCGGCACCAGCTTCGCGGCCGTGGTCGAACGCCGGCCCGAATGCCGCTTCCCGGCCGACATGTACCTGGAAGGCTCTGACCAGCACCGGGGCTGGTTCCACAGCTCCCTGCTCGCCTCCATGGGCACGCGCGGCATGCCGCCGTACAAGGAAGTGCTCACCCACGGCTATGTGGTGGACGGCGAAGGCAAAAAGATGTCCAAGTCCATCGGCAACGTCATTGTGCCCGAGGAGGTAATCGCCAAGTACGGTGCGGAAATTCTGCGCATGTGGGTGGCCTCGGTGGACTACCGCGAAGATATCCGCATGTCGGATGAAATTCTGAACCGTCAGGTGGACGCCTACCGCCGCATCCGCAACACCTGCCGCTACATTCTCGGCAACCTGGGCGACTTCACGCCGGCCGACGCCCTGGCCGAGGCGGAGCTCGATCCCCTGGACCGCTACGCCCTGCACGTGGTTTCCCGCGCCCACGCCGAAGTGCAGTCCGCCTACGCCGACTACGAGTTCCACCGGGTCTTCCACGCCCTGCACAACCTGTGCGTCACGGACTTGTCGGCCTTTTACCTGGACGTGCTCAAGGACCGCCTCTACGCTTCGGTCCCGGCCGGCAAGGAACGGCGCTCGGCCCAGACCGCCCTCTGGCGCATCCTGCTCATCCTTTTGGCCGACATGGCCCCGGTGTTGTCTTTTACCGCCGAGGAGGCGCTCTCTCACCTCGCCCCGGGCTTACGCCCGGACGTGAAAACCATCTTCGCCCTGCGCGACGAGCACCTGGCCCTTTTGACTCTGCCGGACGAAGAAGCCGCCCGCTGGGAAGCCCTGCTCCAGGTCCGGGCCGAACTCACCCGCGCCATCGAACCCCTGCGCAAGGCCGGCGACATCGGCCACGCCCTGGATACGGCCGTCACCCTTTACGCCGGCAAGGATCTGGCCCGCGACCTCGCGGCTCTGGGCACGGATCTGCGCGCCCTGTTCATCGTGTCCCAGTTCGCGCTCAAGGATATCGGCGAAGCCCCGGCCGACAGCCTGCCAGCCCAGGAAGTGGAAAACCTGCGCATCAGCGTGGCCAAGGCCGCCGGAGAAAAGTGCGCCCGCTGCTGGATATACAGCACGGAACTCGGCACGGACCCCGCTTATCCCGACGCCTGCCCCCGCTGTACGGCGGTGCTGCGGAGTTTATAGAGACATGCGCTATCGTCTGATCATCGGCCTGGCCGCCGTGCTGGCGGCCCTGGACCAGTTCAGCAAGTGGGTGGTCAACGAGCGACTGGCCGCTGACCAGGTTGTGCCGCTGACCTCTTTTTTCAATCTGGTCAACGTGCGCAACCACGGGGCCGCCTTCGGGCTGCTCAACGACCCGTCCAGCACCTGGCAGTTCTGGCTTTTCGCCGCGGCCACGGCCCTGGCCTTTGCCGTCATTTTTCACGTGGCCAGGGGCGCGACCGAAAAAGACAAGTTGTTGTTCTGCGCCCTGGGCAGCATTCTGGGCGGGGCGCTGGGCAATTTCATCGATCGGGTCCGGCTGCGGGCCGTGATCGACTTTTTGGATTTTCACGTTGCGGGCTGGCACTGGCCGGCCTTTAACCTGGCCGACATCTGCATCTGCGTGGGCGCTTTCGCCATCGCCCTGATCGTGCTGTTTTCGCCCCCGGCCGCTTCCGAAAAAACACCGGGTCGGCGAAACTAAAGCGTCCCCCGCGACACCGGGGTTGAGGAGAACGCGCTTATGGAACTTTGGCACTACGCCCTGCTGGCCCTGCCCATCCTGCCCAACCTGTGGGGAATCTGGCACGCCTTTTACCACGATTTTCCCCATCCGCAGGAGCGCCTCATCTGGATGGGCGTGTGCATCTTCGTGCCGGTGATCGGCGGCCTGGCCTATCTGATCTTCGGTTTGCGCCGGTCAAGGAAGGTTTGAACGGTAAAATCCCCCGTCACCGCAACGCGCTCGGAGGCAGTCCGGGCTTTGAACCGAAAACGCTTCCGCCCGAATGGTATTGCGGCCGGACGATCGGCGCGCTCCCCCTACCCAACCTTGTCACGCCAATCAGCGCAAGAGGAAGTCCTTATGCCTCCCACCATTTATATCCACATGGGTCAGAACAAGACCGGAACCACCAGCCTGCAGCGGTTCTGTCATCAATACCGTGAGGAATTGAAGACCGTGGCGGGCCTGTACTACCCTCCCCCGCGCGACCGCCCGTACTTCAGGCATATGAGCTTCTTTCCCTTCAAGCGCGAGTACGGCGAACAGATGCGCCGGGAAATGGAAATATCCGGTTGTACGCGCCTGCTTCTCAGCACGGAATCTCTGTTTCCCGACGGACTCAGTAACGATGACCTGCGGGCAATCAGAGACAGCTTTCCCGGGTCGGAAATATTTATCATCATCTATATCCGCAGATTGGATGATTACTGCCGATCGCATTATCGACAGTGGTTCAAAAGCGCCAGGGTCGAGCAGGAAGGATACGCGGCCTACCTGAGCAGAATGACCGCGCGGGGCGCGAACTTCGCCCCTTCGCGCCTGCTCCGGCAATGCGAGGAACAGGTGGGACGGGACCACCTGCTGGCCCGGATATACGATCGCGGCCTGCTGAAAAACGGTAATATTGTCGAAGACTTCTTCGATCTCATAGGCATCGCCCTGCCGGATTCCCTGGAGCGGGAACGCCAGGACAATCCGAGCCTCCCCGGCGCCGCGCTGCCCTACATGACGGGCAGTTTGATGACCTCATCATGGAAGGGGCCGTTCAGGGACGAGTTATACCGTTCCGTCGAATACATCTTTTCCAGGCCGAATGAAAAAAAGCTGGATGCGGCCTTTGTGGAAAGCATGGAGCGGGAAATAGAGACCCTGGACACCCGATATCTTCCCGGATACAAAAAACTTTTTGACCGGAAGCCGTTTGATCCGGCTTTTCCGGAACTGGCCGCCCCGCCCCAGGACGTCCTGATCGTCGAGTTGCTGTACCGCATCCTGTTCGAACTGCGGGACCAGCGCCGGCTTTCCCTCCTCTATTGGGCAAAGCTTTTTTTCTGCGAAAAAATTCCCCGCGAGGCCGGGAAAGTCGCCGCCTTTTTCCGCAAGCTGTTCGGCCGGGGGAACGGCGGCGAAAAAAGACGCTGATATTCGCGCCGGCAAAGGCGAAAGCCTCTGCCGGCCGTTTTGCTTTTCCGCGGCCTGGAGAGGTAGACAAGCTTCCGCCTTTGGGTTTATCAAACAATGGGCGGGCGCTCGGAGCGTCCCGTTTCCGGGCCGGCGATCAGACTTGCCGCCCGGCAGTTGTCATAAGGAGTAGCACAATGAAGCAGCGAAGCATCCTTTTTCTCAGCGCCGTCTGCCTGCTTGCCTTAAGCGGCTGCGCCGCCCTTGAGGGAGGCGGCGGCAACAGCTTGAGCGCCCGAGTGGACCGGCATGATCAGCAGATCCAGCAGATCCTCTCCCAGGTGGGGCAGGTGGAGCAGGTGCTGCCGGGTCAGGCGGAAATGTGGGCCCAGATGCAGAACATGCGCCAGGAACTCAACATGCTTAACGGCAAAATTGACGACCTACAGCGCCAGAGCGGCGGCGAAGGCTCGGGCGAAATGGCCCAACTGCGCGACCGGGTGAATCGCCTGGAAGCCGTGGTGCGCCAAATGGCCTCGCAACTGGCCATCAACGTGGACAGCCTGAACACCTCGGACGCCGGCGGCTACGCGCCGGCTCCGGGTGTTCAGCAGCCGACGTACACCCCCCCTCCGGCCAGCAGCGGCGCTTCCGCTCCCCCGGCCGCGTCCGGCGGCACCGTGAGTACGGCCACCGCCCTTTACGATGCGGGCATCAAGGCATTTGACCAGCGCCGCTACAAGGACGCCGTGGTGGCCTTCAAGGACTTTGTGGCCGCCTACCCCAAGCACAACCTGGCCAGCAACGCCCACTTCTGGGAGGGCGAATCGTATTTTCAGATGAAGGATTACGCGCGCGCCGCCCTGGCCTATCAGGAAGTTATCGCCAACTACCCGGGCAGCGGCAAGGTGCAGTCGGCCATGCTCAAGCAGGGCATCTCCCTGCATAACGCCGGTAAAAAGCCGGCGGCCCAGGAGCGCCTGCAGGAGCTCATCAAGCGCTATCCCAACAGCCCCGAAGCCTCTCGCGCCAAACAATTCCTGGCCAGCAACAAGTAAAAGTCTGTCGGGAAATGCCTCCGGCGGCCAAGGGCCAGCCCCTTAAGAATCCCCGCTGGGGGAATCGGGGACACAGGCTCTGTGTGATTTCCCCCAGACCCTCTCGATTTTGTCTCTCACCCGTCGCGGCCGGTATGAAGCCGCTCGCAAAAAAATCACTCCACCTTTTTCTCCGCTCCGGGTGCGCCATGGAACAGCAGACCAAGCAATACAGAAAGATCATCCAGCTCACCTTTTCTCCGGAAAACTCCGGCCTGCCGGTCATGTGCCACGTGGTTCGCGCCTACGACGTGACCTACAATATCGTGGCCTCACAGACCACCCTGGGCAAGGAAGGCTACCTGACAGTGGAAATGTGGGGCGACAACGACAAATGCCAGGCCGCCCTGCAATATCTGCGCGATCAGGGCATCATCATCACTCCGGCCTGCAACCACGTGTCCCGCGACGACGATTCCTGCATGCACTGCGGCATGTGCATCGCCGTCTGCCCGTTCAGCGCCCTGACCATCGGCAAGGATTCCCGGCTGGTGCATTTTGACGAGGAAAAATGTACCGCCTGCGGCATGTGCACGCGCATTTGCCCGATAGGGGCCATGCACGCCGAAATGGTGGTCGGCAACGGCATTTCCACCGGGGTCCGCGCATGAGCGAGGGCCCGGCCAAAGGCAAAACCCTGGTGCTCAAGCTGGGCACCAGCGTGCTCACCCAGGGCACCAAAGCCCTTAACCGCGCCCACATGGTGGAAATAGTACGCCAGTGCGCAAAAGCCCAGGCCGCCGGGCACCGCGTGATCGTGGTTTCTTCCGGCGCCATTGCCGCCGGCCGCGAGCACCTGCGCTACCCGGAACTACCCAAGACCGTGGCCTCCAAACAGCTTCTGGCCGCCGTGGGCCAAAGCCGGCTGATCCAGATCTGGGAACAAATTTTTTCCATCTACGGCCTGCACATCGGCCAAATGCTGCTCACCCGGGCCGACCTGGAAGACCGCGAACGCTTTCTCAACGCCCGCGACATGCTGCGCGCCCTTCTGGACAACGGCATCATCCCGGTGATCAACGAAAATGACGCCGTGGCCACGGCCGAGATCAAGGTGGGCGACAACGACAACCTGTCCGCCCTGGCCGCCATTCTGGCCGAAGCGGACATTCTGGTGCTGCTCACGGACCAGGAAGGCCTGTTCACGGCCGACCCGCGCGACAATCCCGAAGCCACGCTCATCCCGCGCATTGAACGCATTGACGACAGGGTGCGCGCCCTGGCCGGCGGCAGCGTTTCCGGTCTGGGCACCGGCGGCATGAGCACCAAGATTCAAGCGGCGGAAGTGGCCACCAGGGCCGGCATCCAGGTGGTCATCGCCGCCGGCGGCCGGCCGGAGCTCATTGGCCGCATCCTGACCGGCGAGAGCGTGGGCACGGCCTTTCTGCCCAGCGAAAGCCCGCTGGAATCGCGCAAGCGCTGGATTTTCGGCGCGCCCCCGGCCGGCGAAATCCACATCGACCAGGGCGCGGGCCGGGCTCTGGATCAGGGCAAGCGCTCCCTGCTGCCCAAGGGCATTACCGCCATACGCGGCCTTTTTTCACGCGGGGAAGTGGTGCGCATCATCGACCCGGCCGGCACGGATCTGGCCCACGGAGTTGCCCGCTACAGCAGCGACGCCCTTGACCGGATCAAGGGCCGCCATTCC
Source organism: Desulfovibrio sp. (assembly GCA_031550695.1). Classification (GTDB taxonomy): domain Bacteria; phylum Desulfobacterota; class Desulfovibrionia; order Desulfovibrionales; family Desulfovibrionaceae; genus Frigididesulfovibrio. The sequence continues at coordinate 50,502 of JAVBOI010000051.1, forward strand.
GACGAGATAGAAGATATACTGGGCTATGAATATGGCCCGGTGGCGGTCCACCGGGATGACCTCATCATGCTGGGAGTTTCCCATGCCACATAAAGAAGCGGCCAACCCACTGGAATCCATGGGCAGAGCGGCCAAAGAAGCCTCGTACGCCTTGGGCACCTTGAGCAGCGCGGAAAAAAACTCCCTGCTCCTCTCCCTTGCCGACGCCCTTGATGCCGGCGCCCCGGAAATTCTCCAGGCCAACGAACAGGATCTTGAAGCGGCCCGAAGCGCCGGCATAACCGAAAGCCTTCTGGACAGACTGGCCCTGAACCCCGAACGCCTGGCCGCCATTGCCGCCGACGTGCGCGCGGTCCGCTCCCTGCCCGACCCGGTGGGCCAGGTGCTGGATGGCAGCAGCCTGGACAGCGGGCTCTTTCTCATGCGCCGGCGCGTGCCCCTGGGCGTGGTGGCCGCCATCTATGAGGCCCGGCCCAACGTGACCGTGGACGTCACCTCATTGTGCCTGAAAACCGGCAACGCCGTCATTCTGCGCGGCGGCAAGGAAACCGCCCGCTCCAACGCCGCCCTGGTCACGATCGTCCAGGACTGCCTGAAAAATTTTGGCCTGCCGCCAGCCGCCGTGCAAGCCGTCATTTCGCCGGATCGGGAACTGGTCACGGCCCTGCTGCATCTGGACGCCCACGTGGACATGCTCATTCCGCGCGGTGGGGCCGGCCTGCACCGGCTGTGCCGTGAACAGTCGCGCATTCCGGTCATTACCGGCGGCATCGGCGTATGCCATATTGTGGTGGATGAAAGCGCCGATCAGGCCAAGGCTCTGCGCGTGATCGAAAACGCCAAGATCCAACGGCCCAGCGCCTGCAACTCCGTGGAAACCCTGCTGGTGCACGAGCGCATCGCCGCCTCGTTCCTGCCCCGTCTGGCCGGCCACCTGGGCGCGCGCGGCGTCACCCTGCACGCCAGCGACGCGGCCATGCGCTACCTGGGCGGCGAATCCGCGCCGCTGGTAAAGCCGATCGCCTCCGGCGACTATGACAAGGAATGGCTGACTCTGGACCTGAATGTGCACGTGGTGCTTTCTCTCACCGAGGCCCTGGAGCATATCCGCCGCCATGGCACGGCCCACTCCGAAGCTATCCTGACCGAGAGCATGGAAGCCGCCGACCGCTTTGAGCGCGAGGTGGACGCGGCCAGCGTTTACGTGAACGCCAGCACCCGCTTCACCGACGGCGGGCAATTCGGCCTTGGGGCCGAAGTGGCCATCAGCACCCAGAAGCTCCACGCCAGGGGCCCCATGGGCCTTGACGCCCTGACCACCTACAAGTGGATCGCCCGGGGCGACTACACCATACGCCGCTAAAAATAAATTCTTTTTGATTTGCCCAAGACCTTTATTGCCTCCGGCGGCCAAAGGGGATAATCCCCTTTGGAAATCCCGTTTGGGGGGCGTAGCGTAGTGGCGGTTTGATTGGGAAGTCCCTGAGCGTGGCTCTCGTCAGGCACTACGATTTCAGAGTTGAAACGCTTTAAGCCGCTCTGAACTGGCGTTATCACTTGCCTTTGCCAACGACAAGCGCTTCGGCTCGGTCGGGTTCCGCCTGCCGCGCCGCATGCCGGGAGGTTCCCATGTCCGATCAGTTCCTTTCCGTGCCTACCATGATCACGGGCAGATTTCGCATGGTGCCCAGTGCCGATTCCCCCCGACTCTGCACCGGCTTCGCCCACGCCGGCAGCGCGGCCCTGCGTGAGGAAGCGCTGATGAATTCGCGCCAGAACGACGCCATGATGCGTTTTCTCGTTGAAATGGACAGAAAGCTGGACGCCATCATGGGCCTGCTGCAACGCGAATCCCTGATCGCCGATTTTCCCGACGAGGGCCGCATTGTGCAGCTTGGCGGTTCCGGCCTCGTATTTGAATGCCGGCGGCCGCTGCAACAAGGCGAGCACATGGAGCTTCTTCTGCTGCTGGAGGAAATGCCCCTGCGCCTGCTTTCCGTCATAGCCCATGTCGAAGTTCCCCTGTCGGACGCCCCCCTCACCGGAGCGCCCAACAAAGCCTATGCCATGACTTACACCTGCATGCAGGAAGAGGATCGCGAAACCATCATTCGTTTTATTTTCGGCGAAAACCGCAAGATCATTCGCCAGCAGAAAATCGGGGATGATTAGAGCATTTTGTCATTGAAAATATCTCGCTGTTTAAATGCTCTGACGGCTCGCTTCGAGCCGTCCGCCCCGTAGGCGTAGGCGGAAGGTCTCCTCCGCCGTCAAGCGCCGGAGGGAGCGCCTCAAGTACGAAATGCTTTAGAGGCGCATCTATGCGCTGTAAATGTTGCCCGGCGGGGATTCGTCTTTGAATCCCCGCCGGGCAACGTTTACAGCGGTAGAGAACCCTACTCCCGGACGTCCCTCACATCCCCTTCCCCTTACACGCGCTGACCAGAAACACGGGATTCTGGGCCTGAAGGCGGCAGTCGCCGGCCAAAGGCACGGACAGGCTGGCCTGGATGCAGGCCACGTCCACTGACGCGCCCAGGCGGGCAAGGCTGTCGCGGGCGAATTCCAGGGTGGAGAGCAGAACGCAGTGGATGACCATGCGGCCGCCGGGAGCAAGAGCTTCCCAAGCCTGATGAAGGATTTGCTCGGCGTTGGTCGCGCCGAGTTCGGCGGCATTTCCCCGACCGGACTCCCCCCCGAGCCCGCCGCCAATAAAGATTCGATCCGGCCGGGGAAAGCGCTCGCAACAAATATCCAGAGCGCCGGGCAGGGTTCCGGGCAGGATTTCCAGGTTGGCCGCGCCGAAACATCTGCGGTTTTCCTCGATCAAAGAGATGCGATCCGCTTTGCCTTCCACGGCTATAACCAGGCCCCGCCAAGCCAGGCGAGCGGCTTCGATGCTCACGGCGCCGCTGCCCGCGCCCAGATCCCAGACCGTATGCCCGGCTTCGATGCCGAGAGCGGCCAGACCGGCGGCCCGGGCCGGGGCCTTGGTAAGCAGGTTGTTTTCCGTTGCCAGGGAAGCGTCCGCCAGACCGAACGGCCAGCCCGACGCTTGTTCGCCGCTTTCGGGGCGCTCCGGTTCCAGCAGCATGACCCGTTGCCGGGGAGTTTTTTCCCCTGAATCTTCCGGCGCCAGGGACAATGCCTGGTCCACACTCAGGCTGGTGTGACGCTCGGCCCGGACGCCCTCGGGCGTGAGGTACAAATTTTCCATCACATGCAGACGATAGCGGTCATGGCCGCGCTCTTTCATGAAGGCGGCCACGGCGGCCGGAGGATTGGCCGCGTCGGTGAGCAGAAACACCGGCCCGCCGCCGGCGCGGGCCGCAATCAGGGCGTGGGCCAGGGGCAGACGGGAGCTTCGCCCGTGCAGGCTGACGGACGCCACGTTTTCCCAGGGCAGGCCGAGAAACGCGGCCGCGGCCTGAAGCGAGCTTGTGCCCGGCAGGACGCGTAGCGATTCCGGGCCAAAACGTTCGGCCAAACGCGCCCCCAAACCAAAAAAAAGCGGATCGCCGTTGCACAGGACAACCTGGATGCGGCCGGCCCGACGGTTGGCATCCAGGCGCTTGTAAAGGGCGGCCATATCCGCGCCCACGACCAGTTTTTCCGCCGGATGTTCGGCAAAAGCGGCCAGTTGCGCCTTGCCGCCGACGAGAATTTCGACCGCCGCCAGAACGGGATGAGAGGCCAGCGCCGGGCAGAGGGAAAACTCGGGCCGGGACGCGGCTCCCTCCCCGTCAGCGGGCAGGCCCAGGCCGATGACATACAGCGGAGCGGGCTGTCCGGTCGAAGCCCCGGCGGGCGATTCAGGAATGCGGGAATCTGGCATGAAGCACCTTCGCTCTGTGCCGGTTGTCGTGAGGAACGGCTGTATCGCGGACGTAGGGCGGGAAAGCTCTCAGTCCGCGCGCAAACTCAGGAGCAATTGTCCTTCCAGAGAAAATACATGCAGCACCAATTCCGGGCAAGCCTGGCTTCCGCCGGTTCGGGCCTCGCGCAGCCAGGCCAGCATCCGCTCCTGGGCCAGACGGGCCAGGCGCTCCAGCACGGCGTTACGCAGGCGGACACTGTTTCGCTCCATAAGGGCAAAAGCTCCGGCCGTCGTGGGCATGGTCGCCAGGGCGGCAATCAGGTCGTCCGGCCCGCCGGCCTCACCGCACAGGCGGGCCAACAGGGCAAGATCAGCCGGAGCGGCCCCGGCGTGGGTCCATTCCAGCCCTTGAGCCAGCTTCAGCAACTTGCCCGGAAAGCAGGCCCAGATAACGCGATCAAAAGGCCGTCGGGCCGCTTCCCGCAGGGAAAATGCCGCGTAATCCGCCGCCTGTATGCCGGCCTGGGGAGGAAAATCCGGGTGCAGGGCCAGACCGAGGCGCTCACTGCGCCGCCCGGTAGCCAGCAGGATCTCGCGCAGACCGAGGGCCGCGGCCACGTCCATCCCCTGGGCCACGGCGCATTTCCAGGCGTCGTGGCTGTAGGGCCGCACCGTTCCCCTGGTGCCGAGAATGGAAATGCCGCCCACAATGCCCAAACGGCCGTTCAGGGTGCGCCTGGCCCGTTCCTCGCCCTCCGGCACGGACAGCAGCAGGTGAAGCGGACCGTCGTAGCCGGCCGCGCGGGCCGCCGCATGGGCGGCTACGGCGATCTGCTTGCGCGGTTCGGGATTGATGGCCGGCTCGCCAACAGCCACGGGCAGTCCCGGCAGGGTGACCGTGCCCACGCCAACACCGCCGTAAAGAACAACGGTTCGGGAAAACAGATGCATTTCCACCGGTCTGGCAGGCGCGTCCCGGTCCGGCGGCAGGGGACGGCAGGGCTCTGAAGGCTTGTCGTCCCGCTCCGGGCAGGGGGGAAAAGGCGTTACAGCGGCGTGAACAACAATACGCGCCCCGTGGGTGGCGTCCGGATCGTCGCCGCCGTCCTTGACCACGGAGGCAAAGGCGATCTTCCCTTCCCCGCGCCCCTGTTCGATGGGGGTAGCGAGAATAGGGGGCGCTGAAGGCACTCCGTCCCCGAGGGCATTCCCGGCGGCAAGGGGCGTTCCGTCCCCGGCAAAAGGCGGCAGCGCCACCTCCACGCTATCCGGGCATTCGCCGCCCAACAACAGCGTGACAGCGGCAAAAGCGGCGGCAGCGGCGGCGGTGCCGGTGGTGAACCCTTCGCGCAACTGCGTTTGCATATCAGACGGCGCCTCGAAACCGCCGGTCACATAGAGATCCTGCAAACCACCCTCGTTTCGCAGGGAGGAAAGCTTTTATGCTTCCGCAACCGCGGCCACAAAATAAAAAGGGTTGAAGGATAGGGGATGGGGGCGCGGGGGGAAGGGGAAATCTTCTTCGTAGTAGCTCGCCCTCGCTTCGCTGGGATCGAGCGAGCTTTCCTTAAAAGTTTCCTTTCCCCTTCCCCCCGCTGCCTTTCACACCGCCCCATCAAGCAGGGCGCGCATGTATTTGCCGTATTCAGTTTTGGCCAGGGGGGCGGCCAGGGCTTCGAGTTGAGCGGAAGAGATATAGCCCTGGCGCCAGGCTATTTCCTCAAGGCAGGCCACTTTCAGGGCCTGGCGCACTTCCACGGCCTGGACAAAGGTGCTGGCGGCCAGCAGGGATTCATGGGTGCCAGTATCCAGCCAGGCCACGCCCCGGCCCATGAGTTCCACCCGCAGTTGCCCTTCTCTGAGATAAGTATTGTTGACGTCGGTGATTTCCAGCTCGCCCCGGGCCGAGGGCCGGATGCCGGCGGCGATGTCCGCCACCCGGTCGTCGTAAAAGTACAGGCCGGTCACGGCGTAGGAGGATTTGGGATTTGCCGGCTTTTCCTCAATGCTGACCACCTGGCGGTTTTTGTCGAACTCCACCACGCCGTAGCGTTCCGGGTCGCGCACGTGGTAGCCGAAGATGGTGGCGCCGGCCTCGTGTTGCATGGCGTCAGTCAGCTGTCGATCCAGGCCGTGGCCGAAAAAGATGTTGTCGCCGAGAATGAGGCAGGTGTTGCTGCCGGCAATGTGGTCCCTGGCCAGGAGAAAAGACTGGGCGATGCCTTCGGGCTTTTCCTGGACCGTGTAGGTGAAACGGCAGCCCCACTGCGAGCCGTCTTTCAGGAGATCCCGAAACAGGGGCAGATCGCGCGGCGTGGAAATGACGCAGATATCCCGAATGCCTGTGAGCATCAGCATCGACAAGGGATAATAAATCATGGGCTTGTCGTAGATGGGCATAAGCTGCTTGCTGACGCTCAGGGTCAGCGGGTGCAGGCGGGTGCCGGAACCGCCGGCCAGGACAATTCCCTTCCAGGGTTTGGATGCCATGCGTTTTCCTCTACGGTTTTTGCTCTACGGTTTTTGCTTCGTGGAAGGCGGCAGGGCGGGACGGGGACGCGGCGGCAGCCGTTTGTCCAGAACCCGCTGCCGGGGGGCGATGCTCTCTTGCTGCCGGGTAAAATACATGGTGCTGAGCGACTCCTGATCGTTAAGCTCACTCACGGCCAGTTGCCCATTGCCGTGAGGCTGCAACCGCAGGCGTTTGCCGTCAACGCGCCGGACAACGACTTCGGAAGGGTTTTCCCGCTCCACGGTAAAGGCGATGGGAGCGCCCGGGCGGCCGGAAAACTGGGTGCGCATGGTTTTCGCCTTGGCGTCAATAACGAATACCAGGCTCATAAGCTCCTCGTCCGGGTTCAGGCCGGGCGTTTTTTTCACCGTGGTTACAAGATCCACGTTCCATTTTCCGTCAAAATCAGTAAGCGAAACGGCATACGCGCTAAAAGGAAAAAGCGTGAAGGCCAGAATCAGAATACACTTGCGCATGAAAGCTCCGGGCGGGCTGTTTTCGCGCCGTGGCGGCAGCCCCTGAGAAATGTTGCCGGCAAGACACCGCGGAAAACGAGCGCAAGCCGTATATATGTTTTTTCCGGCAGGACCGGGCAGCGCCCCGCCCCTACCCGACCAGTCTGCCGCCAAAATCAAAGGCGCGGGCCAGATCCTGGGGAAACACCTCTTTGTGTCGCTTCAACTTGGCCTCCACGTCCCAGATGTCGGTCTCGTACTTGCCGTAATCGTCAAACTGCCTGGTATCGCAGCAGAGAAACACCTCGCAGGGCGCGAAAAGCCGCTCCATAACCCCTTTGGCGGTAGCGATGGCCTTGTCCTTGCCGTACAGAGGAATGTCCTTTTCGGGCACATTCATGGTGTACACGAGGGCCGTGGCCTTTTTGCGCGGGGACAGAGGCGGTTTTTTGGCCGAGTACAGATAGTATTGAAACCAGAGCCGCTCCATCAGGGCGCGCATAAAGGCGCTCTCCGCGCTGAAGTAAAACGGCGTGCCAAGAACAAGCACGTCCGCCTCGTGCGCCTTGTCGAGCACCGGGGTAAGATCGTCCTTGAGGGCGCAGCGCCCGTAATGCTTGCCCCCAATCTTTTTACAGTGGAAGCAGCTCACGCAGCCGCGATAGGTCAGCTCTTTCAACTGCACAAGCTCGGCCCGAGCGCCTTTGGAAGCGGCGCCTTCAACGAGCTTTTCCAGCAGTTGTCCGGTGTTTTTATGCTTGCGCGGGCTTCCGTTGACAGCGAGCAGTTTCATGGCGGTATCCTGGGTTTGACGGGCAAAAAAGAAAATACGCGCTCTTCCCGGTCCGCGCGAAAACGATCCCGGCGCGTCCTGCCGCGCATCAGAGAAAATACATCAATAGCGGGCAAGTGTAAAACCATTCCGCCCGCGCCATCGCCTCTGTTCCGGCGCCGGCTTTTCGACGTACTTTGCGCGTTCTCTACCGTAATAAAAAAACAACTTGCTATAATCGCTGGCAATTATTCATCATGGCGCAAATAATGCAAAATAAAGGCGGCCCGCCATTTTTCCGGCGCACGAAGCGCGATATTCAGGCGGGCGAGGAACAGCCATGAAGCACCTTCATCTGCCCCTGACGATCTTTTCGCGCCGCCGCCCGCTGGCGGCCGCCTGTCTGTTCTCCCTGTCCTTCGCGCTTTTGTGGACGGGGTTCGGCGTGTCCGAGCTTCTGCCCCTGCCAAAGGTGGCGGTGGCGGAATCCGCTCCGGCCAACCACCACGAAGCGCCGGCCGTCATACCGCCAGAGCGGGCGGCCCTGCTTCAGTCTTCCGTGGACAGCGTGGCCCTGGGGCTTGGCGGCGTTCTGATCTCCCTGGCCGACGATTCGGCCCGGCAGGCCGCCCTGGCCAACGCCTTGAGCGCGCTGACCTTTGAATTGGGCGGCGAGGCCTATTTTACCGCCTGGCAAGGCACGCGTCTCATGCACTCTCCCCTGACGCCGGATACCGCGGGCATGGACTTTGCCGACGCCCTTGACGAGCGCGGGTCATCCTTTGTACGGGCCATGGAAGCCGTGGCCGAAGACGGCGGCGGATTTGTCCGGGTGACCTTGCCGCGCCAGTTGCCGTGCCGGATGTCCGGCGGGTTCGCGGCCGGGGGCGAAGCCGTTTCCGCGCCCCTGCACATGAATATGGATGACGCCAAAGTGCGCGAAGGACTGGACAGCCTTTCCGCCAGCATCGTGGAACGGGCCGCGGACGCTGACAAGGCCGCCCGAGGGCAGCGTCTGCACCCCGAGCCCGTGCTTGTGCGCGTTGCCGTAACGCCCAACGCCGACGCCCCGAACGCGGGCCTTGCCCCGGAGCCGGTGCTTCAGGACGGGCGGCTCGAAGTCCGGGCCCTCATGGATTCCACCCCCGTGGAGCAGGTGGTGTACATCCGCCGCATCCCGCAAAGCGCCTGGCACATCGCCGCCTTTATGCCCGCCGAAACCCGCCCCGGCTCCGAAAGCTGCGGTTTCTCGCCGGTCTGGTCGGCGGCCGCGGCCGACAAAAGCGCCCTGAAAGCCGCGGAAGAGGATTTTCGCAGCGGTCTGTGCGTGTCCGGCTTTTCCCTGGCCGGCCTGGCCGGGCTGCTCATGACCCCCGGCCGGAGCAGACGGGAAGAAGAATACAATACGTAAGTTGAAGTTGCCAAAGAGTTGCATTGCCTCCGGCGGCCAAAGGGGGCCGGGGGCACAGGCTCTGTGTGGACCCCTTTGGAAACCCCACACGAATAGTGCGCTATGGCGGTACTCCAATAGTCCCCTTGCCCCGCATCCCTCAAAGACACCAAGGCCCGCCGCGATATCGCGACGGGCCTCGTTTCGCTTGAGCCCTCTATTCCGTAAAACATCCGGCCAAATTCCGGTCTTCCTCCAGAATCTGCCGCACTTCGGGCAGGCAGTCCCGCAGCGAAAGAACAGTGAAATAGTTTTCCTTGATCGTCGGGGCCAGCCGTACCGCCTCCAGCCATTCCTTTCTGGAAAAGGGATCATTGCGCACCGCGTCCCAGAAGCCGGTTTTCTCGAACAAATCGGCGATAGTCTCCGATTGCCGGCCCTGCAATCGGCTGGCGACATAAGTGGCCACGCCCACCTGCAGGCCGTGCAGACGGGGACGGGCCGACGAAGTGTCCAGAGCGTGGGAAATCAGGTGCTCGCTGCCGCTGGCCGGACGTGAAGAACCGCAAATTTCCATGGCAATGCCGTTGAGCATCAGGGCCGTGCCGAGCAGAGCCGTGCCAGCCGCGTCGTATCCGGGCGCGCCCAAAAACTGGTAAACAGTGGCGTCCGACAGCAGGGCCGCCAGATCGTTGACCGTTTCGCCGGCGTTGTGAAAAGCCAGTTTCCAGTCCACCACGGCTGTGAGTTTGGAGGTCAGATCGCCCACGCCGGAAAGCCACAGCATTTTCGGCGCGCCCATGACCACGGCCACATCAATAATCACACCCATGGGCAGGGCGGCGGGCAGGGACTTGCGCCGGCCGGACAGGGTCAGGCTGGCCTGGGGGCTGCAAAAGCCATCGTTGGAAAGAGAGGTGGGCACGGCCAGAAAAGGCAGACGGGCCAGAAAAGCGAGGTATTTGGCGCTGTCCAGGGCCTTGCCGCCGCCGATGCCCACAACGGCCGACACCTTTTTAGGCAGTTTTTCAAAAACGGCCACCACGTCCTCAAAGCGGTTGCCGTCCACTTCCAGCCACTGGGGCCGGACGCCTTCCCCAATCATAGCCTCGCGGGCGACCGAGGACACAGGCGTCGGCAGAGGGCTGGCAAGCACCAGGACGTCTGTAAAGTCCTCGCGCTTCAGGTAAATGCCCAGGCGCTGCAAAGCGCCCGGCTTGATGCGCACCAGAGAGGGCACGCGAATCTGGGTTTCCTGCCTCATGGCGAGACTCCTGGTTTCAGCCGGAAGCCGGCGGTTGCAGCAGAGAATCGACGATTTCCGACCAAACGGAAAAAGAGCGGAATGCCTCGCCCTTGTCTTGCAGGGACTCCGCCAGATTCGCCCTGGCGTAGCGCAAGTGAGCGGGCACAATCGAAGCGGCCTCGTAATCGGTGTAGCCGTCGCCGGCGTAGGCCACCCTGGCCCCACGCTCTTGATAAAAGCGCACTATGCCCGCCTTGTCCACGCCCGCCTGCGGGCTGTAGAAAGGGGAGTCCACCGGCGCTTCCATGACCAGGGGGCCGCCCTCCAGGTAGCGGCCGAGGTTGGCGTGCACCTCAAAATCCACGCCCAGGCCGCCCAGAATGCGGTTGATGTACCAACCGCACCCGGCCGAGGCCACAGCCACATGCCAGCCGGCGGCCTTGAGCCTGGCCGCGCACTCCGGCAGACGCGGGTCCGGCCGCATGTCTTTCAGTATATCCAGCACCACGGACTCCGGCGCCCGTATTTTAGCGAAAATAGTCTTCAGAGCGGTAAAATGAGTGATGCGGCCGGCCCGGTATTCCTGCCAGGGGGCCAGATCTTCGGGCTTGAGCAGGCGCTCCACGGCCAGGATGTAAAAGTCGCCCTCAGTGATGGTGCCGTCAAAATCCGTGACCAGTACGGATTGCATGCAATTCTCCTCTCCGCCTGATGGGCGGGGCGGTTTAGGAATAAATATATCTCGGATTCGAGAGGCTGAACAGAAAAAAGTCCGTCGAGTCTCCACAACGAAACATACAGGCCAAATGGGGAGTCTCAGAGGGGGTCACCCCCTCTGGCAGGGATTCTCAAGGGGCAGCGTCCCTGGAGCCGCCGGAGGCATCTCCACCGATCAGCGCAAGTATCTGTACAGCAGATTGCCGAGAGACTGGATGCAGCGGACCAGGACGACCAGCACCAGAATGCACCAGAGGGTGACGTCGGTCTGGAAGCGGTTGTAGCCCAGGCGGTAGGCCAGATCGCCGAGCCCGCCGCCGCCCACGGCGCCGGCCATGGCCGAGTAGCCGATCAGGGCGATGGCCAGTACGGCCACGTTCAGGATGATGGCGGGCAGGGCTTCGGGCAGCATGACCCGGAAGATGATCTGGGTGGTGCTGGCGCCGAACGAACGGGCGGCCTCGATCACGCCCCGGTCCACTTCCAGAAAGTTGGCTTCGATGATGCGGGCGGCAAAGGGGGCGGCGGCTATTGTCAGGGGCAGGATGGTGGCCGTGGTGCCAATGGCCGTGCCCATGACGAAACGGGTAACGGGCATGATGGCGATGATCAGGATGATGAAAGGCAGCGAGCGCAGGATATCCACCACCATATCGAGCACGGCGTATACGCGCCGATTGGGCCTAAGACCGTGGGGGCCGGTCATGATCATAACCGTGGACAGGCCAAAACCCAGGATGAAGGAAAACAGGGTGGAGAAAAAAACCATGTACAGGGTCTGCCCCAAGGCCAGGAGCAGATCGCCGCGGATGCGCGTGAAAGAAGCGGCCACGGCCCTCCAGGCCTCTACGGGGCTGACGGAAAACGCGAGCAGGCAGGCGGCGGCAACCGTGAGCAGGGCCGCGAGAACCATGACGGAGAACGGGATGCTGCCGCCGGTTTTAGTCTTCATTGTCCATCACCTCCCAAAACAGCCGGTGCTCCTCGAGATAGCGCGATACCCGCTCCAGGTGTTCGGGCTCCACGTTGATGATCAAAAAGCCGCGCACGTCGTCGAGGTAGCGCTCAAGCTTGCCGCCGACAATGGAAAAATCGATATCCAGAGCCCGGGCCATGCCGGTGATGACGGCCTTTTGCGAAATCTCCCTGGGAAACCACATGCGGATGTTCACCCCGCCGGGAATCAGCGTGAACTCGTCCTCAATAAGTTTTTTCAGATCAGGGGTGGGGGCGAGAAAGAGCGAGTCGGTCTTGCCGATGCCCTGGATTACGCCGCCGTCCAGCAGCATCATACGGTTGCAGACGCGCTTGACCACTTCCATCTGGTGGGTCACCACCACGATGGTCAGATCAAGATCGCGGCGGATGCTTTCGAGCAGATCCAAAATGGAAACCGTGGTTTTGGGATCAAGGGCGGAGGTGGCTTCGTCGCAAAGCAAAATTTTGGGCGACAGGGCCAGCGCCCTGGCAATGCCCACCCTCTGCTTCTGGCCGCCGGAAAGGCTTTGCACGCGCACGCGGCTTTTGTCCGCAAGGCCCACCAGTTCGAGCAGCGAGCCCACGCGCCTGGCTATTTCGGCCCGGGGGGTGTTCCAGACCTCCAGGGGAAAGGCCACGTTCTGGAACACATCCTTGCTGTTCATCAGGTTAAAGGTCTGGAAGATCATGCCCATGTCGCGGCGCAACTGCTTGCGGCCGTGTCGGTCAAGCTGCCGGACCTCCCGTCCCATGACAGTAAGACTGCCTTCTTCGTAGCTTTCCAGGCCGTTGAAACAGCGCAGCAAGGTGGATTTGCCCGCGCCGGAATGCCCTACCACGCCGAACACTTCGCCTTTCTCGACGGCAAAGGATATATTTTTCAGAACAATCGTGGAGCCGTAACGTTTTTCCAGGCTCTCCACCCGGATGATCGGTTCCGTGGCGGGCGTCGGCTCTGGTGCGGAAAAGGGCATGATGTGGTCCGGTTTGCGAAAAAGCGACATCAGTAGCTGTTAATGGTGGACATTACCTCGGGCCGGTGGAAATTGAATTCCACCCGGCTGTTCAGGGCGGCGGCCCCGGCCACGGTCGAGGGCACGCGCGGGCGGGTGTCGGCATAGGCCACGCTGCGCATCAGACTGGGATTGATGCCCTTTTCGATCAGGTAGCTCACGGCGGAGTTCGCCCTGGCGGCGGAAAGCTCCCATTTGGAGGGATACAAGGGCGCGCCGGTTTCCGAGGAATCGGCGTGGCCGCGCACCACCATGTAGACCTTGTACTTGTTCATGACGTCCGCCACCTGATCCAGAACCTTTTTGCCCTCGTCGGTGAATTCGGCCGTGCCGGGCTTGAACATAAGATCAGAAGTGATGTGCAGCATCACTCCCACCGCGTCCGAAGTGATGCCGCTGGAGGACGACGGCAGTGCGTCCTGAACGAGATGCTGCTTTAGAGACTGGGCAATGGCGTAGTTGGATCGCTCAACCTCGGCCATGTCCACTTCGCGCGTATCCATCTTGTCCTTGTACTGCACGGTGGACTTGGTGGCGACGCTGTAGGGCGAGGTCGTGTTGGACATGCCCTGGGCGTCGGCCTGAAAAAAGTCGGCCAGACCGTTCAACGTCTCCTTGGGGGCCATGTTCAGAATCCACATGAGCAGAAAAAAGGCCATCATCGCGGTAACAAAGTCCGCGTAAGCAACCTTCCATGATCCTCCGGCCATAGCATTCTCCTGGCAATCACGCCATGCGGCGTCAACCGCGGCGCGCCCGCGGGCGCGCCGCAGAGATATATCCGAAAAACGGCATTAGTAGCCGACAATGGTGGACATCGCCTCGGGCCGGTGAAAGTTGAATTCCACCCGGCTGTTCTGGGCGGCGGCCCCGGCCAAGGTCGAAGGCGCGCGCGGGCGGGTGTCGGCATAGGCCACGCTGCGAATCAGGTTGGGATTGATATCTTTTCCAACCAGGTAACGCACGGCGGAATTGGCCCTGGCGGAAGAAAGCTCCCATTTGGAAGAGTACAGGGGGGCGCCGGTTTCCGAGGAATCGGCGTGGCCGCGCACCACCAGATACACCTTGTACTTGTGCATCACGTCCGCCACCTGGTCCAGAACCTTTTTGCCCTCGTTGCTGAATTCGGCCGTGCCGGGCTTGAACATCACATCAGAGGTGATGTGCAGCATCACACCCACCCCGTCCGAAGTAATGCCGCTGGATGTGGACGGCAAAGCGTCCTGAAGAAGCAGTTGCTTAAGCGCCTGGGCAATGGCGTAGTGCGACTGCTCAAGCTCGTTCATTTTAAATTCGCGCGTATTCGGATCGGCCACATACTGCACAATCGGGTTGTTTGAAGAACTATACGGCGAAACCGTTTTGGACAGCGCCTGGGCGTCGGATTGAAAAAAGCCGGCCAGACCGGTCAGGGTTTCCTTGGGAGCCATGTTCAGAATCCACATGAGCAGAAAAAAGGCCATCATCGCGGTGACAAAGTCCGCGTAGGCAACCTTCCATGATCCTCCCGCCATACCTTCCTCCTGCAAACACTCTCGCGGCTATTGCGCCGGCTCAGCATAGGGATATATCCGATATGCGGAAAAGTCCATTCCCCGCCGGAAAAATCCTTCGCGCCGGGCACCCCCGGCGCCGGCAATCCGGCCGGGAAATCCGGCGGAAAACAGACGGTCCGGACGGCTCTTGAAAAACCGTCCGGACCGCGTCCGGCAAAACCCTACGCCCAACGCGGGTGTTACGTCATCAACCGCCCTTGAGCTTCTGTTCCATTTCCAGGAACGAGGGGCGGAAAGCCAACGGAATGGCGCGGCGGCCGTACTCCAGGGCTACAATGGGCGACGAGCCGCGCACGGCCGCTGCCAGGGCCTCGCGAATGGCGCGGAAAAACAGGTGCCGCTCATGGGCCAGGGTTTCCAGCTTGGCGCCCATGGGGCCGATAAATCCGTAACACAGCAAAATGCCGAGAAAGGTTCCGATAAGCGCCGCGCCGATATGGTGGCCTAACTCCGCCGGCGGGGCGTCGATATGGCCCATGGTGATGACCACCCCGAGCACGGCGGCCACAATGCCCATGCCCGGCATGGACTCGGCCATGTGCCCGATGCTGTGGGCCGGCAGAATTTCTTCGTCGTGCATGGAATTCATGTCCACGCCCATAAGCTTGTCCAGTTCCCCGGCATTGCCCGTGGTAAGGTAGACCCGCAGCGTGTCTCCGATAAAAAAGCAGGCGGCCTTGTCTTTGGCCATGATGGGAAAACGCTGAAACAGCGGGCTTGAATCGGGCTGCTCAATATCCTTTTCCACGCTGATTATGCCTTCCCGCTGCATTTTGGCGAACAGGCCGTAAAGCAACGCCAGCATCTCCAGGTACTGGTTCTTGGAAGGGCCGTTGGCGAGCATGTGCCCCAACCCCTTGGCGGCCAGTTTCAGAGTGAAGGACGAGTTGGAGGCGATGAACGCGCCAAAACCCGCGCCGAAAATGATGAGCAGTTCGGCCGGCTGAAGCAGGATGGCGAAGTTGCCCTGCACAATGGCGTAGCCGCCGAGAACAGAGCCGAGAACTATGATAAAGCCGATAATAACGAACATGCGCTGTCACCCGTTAAAGAGAGTTGACTCACAAAAAGCGGGATATCGCCGATCTCCGACCTGACGTGATCGGAATGTTTCCCCCCTCGGCATTGCGCACAACCTTCGCCGTGCCGGGCCGACCGGAAATTTCGGAATGCGTTTTTCCCGGATAAAAAGACCTTTTTACACAGGGGAAGGTACTGTTTCTGCGCTTGACCGGATAAAAAGGCTTTCTTTCACTGCGGCGCCGGATCGCAAAACCCGAAGCCGCTCTGGTGGATTACACTGTCCAACCGCATAACAAGCGAAATATTCTTCACAGCCTGTTATTCACGGCGACAATATCTTTTTTCTTTTCAATTGGAAAGTGCCAAGCATGCATTTTCGCATACCCGCCGGCAAAATAATGAACAAGGGGCTGTTACTCGCTAATCGCCTGCTGCAAAGTCGCTCAGCGCCTGAGTCCCCGACCCTTTTCCGCCCGGCGTCATCGCTTCCGCAGCAATTCGGCCATCTCCTCCCTGATGCTGTCCGTGTCCAGACCAAGGCGGCGGCGCAGAACTTTGACCGGGCCGTGCTCCACAAAAGCATCCGGCAGGCCGAGACGGCGGATGCTTTTGCCCGCCAGCAATCCGGCATCGGACCAGAACTCAAGCGCGGCCGAGGAAAAACCGCCCGCCAGGGTTCCTTCCTCCAGCAGCAGGATCGTGTCGTGCGTCCTGATAACTTCCGTAAGTTCCTTTTCCGCCAGCGGCTTGACCCAGCGGGCGTCAAGCACGGTAACGAGCGCCCCCTGCTCTTCGCGCAGCCGGCCGGCCGCGAACAGGGCCGGCATCACCCGGCTGCCCACGGCCACCACCGCCAGACCGCTGTCGCCCTTTTGCAGATACTCGCCCTGCCCGACGGTCAGGGGGGCAATCTCGCGCGGCAGGGGCGCGCCCGCGGCCAGACCGCGGGGATAGCGGATGGCAAAGGGACCGTCATGGACCAGGGCCGTGGCCAGGCCGCGCTGAAGCTCGGCCTCGTCGCGGGGGGCGAGAAAGGTCACGTTGGGAATCTGGCGCATATAGGCCATGTCAAAGGCGCCCTGATGCGTGGCCCCGTCTTCGCCCACCAGGCCGGCCCGGTCGATACAGAAGGTCACCGGCAGGTTCTGCAGGCAGACGTCGTGGATGATCTGATCGTAGGCGCGTTGCAGAAAGGTGGAATACAAGGCCACGAATGGCCGCAATCCCTGGGTGGCCAGGCCGGCGGCAAAGGTGACCGCGTGCTGCTCGCAGATGCCCACGTCCACAAAGCGATCCGGAAAACGCTCGGCAAAGACGTTCAGGCCGGAGCCCTCGGGCATGGCCGCGGTAATGGCCACAATGCGGTCGTCCTTTTCCGCCAGGGCGCAGATGCCCCGGCTGAAGGCCTCGGTATAGGTAATCTGGGCCGATTTGGCGGCTGTCTGAAAACCGGTTTCCGGCTCAAACCTGCCCACGCCGTGGAACAGCACCGGGTTGTTTTCCGCCGGCCTGTAACCTTTGCCCTTGCGCGTCAGCACGTGAATGAGCACGGGCCGGTCAAGGGTGGCGGCCAGGCGGAGCACCTTTTGCAACTCCTCGATGTTGTGACCGTCCACGGCGCCGATGTAGTTGAAGCGCAGGGCCTCGAAAAGAATGCCCGGCGTGAAGAAGTTCTTGAAGCTGTGCTTGCTGCGCCGGGCGATTTCCAGCAAATCGTCGCCAATGCCGGGAATGCCGCCCAGAAAGGTCTCCACCTCGCGCTTGACCCGCCGCACCCAGCGGGAGGAAAGGTTACGGCTCATGAACAGCGACAGGGCCCCAACGTTTTTGGAAATGGACATTTCATTGTCGTTGAGGATGACAATGAAACGCTTGGCTGTGGCCCCGGCCTGGTTAAGGCCCTCGTAAGCCATGCCGGCGGTCAGGGAGCCATCGCCGATAACGGACACCACGTGGTGATCCTGACCGGCCAGATCCCGCGCCTTGGCCATGCCCAGGGCGGCTGACACCGAGGTGGAGGAATGCCCCACGCCGAAGTGATCGTAGGGGCTTTCGCTCCGGTTGGGAAAACCGCTCAGACCGTCAGCCTGCCGCAGAGTGTGGAACCTGTCGGCCCGGCCGGTAAGAATTTTATAGGCATAGGCCTGATGGCCCACGTCCCAGACTATTTTATCATGTTCGGGATTAAAGACCGACAACATGGCCAGGGTCAGCTCCACTACGCCCAGTGATGGGGCAAGATGCCCGCCCGTGCGGGAAACCGTTTCCACCAGTGTGGAGCGCAGCTCGACCGCAAGCTGTTCAAGTTGCTCCGTGGTCAGCCCGGCCACGTCAAAGGGGTGCGCAATCTCCGGCAGCAACAATTTCTTGCCGCGCAAAAATGCGTTGCAATCCACATCCGCCCCGGCTTGCGGCGGTTCGGCCTGTTCCGGCAACTGCGATTCGCGGGACAGGCCGAGCCCGCCGGAGGACAGCGCGTCGGCCGACATGGCCAGGGAAGTCGCGCCGGAACCGCACGCGGAAGCGGACGCCTCGCCGCCCAAGGAGGACTGCGGGCTTATTACCAAGGGGGGTTTTGCGGAAAAACTCACATCAGCACCTGCGTCACGCTTGTGACAAAACCATGGAAAAATCGGATTAAATCGTTCCGATTCCGCGCGTTTTCCACCCGGAACCAGCTCTTGAGCAACAACCAGAAGCTTATGATACCCTGTTTATAACGTATGCCGCAAGCCCCCGCAGCAAATCCGATTCGGGGCCGGAAAAACCGGCCAGGGCGCTCACCGCTTCTTCCACCTTGCGTCCGGCCAGGGCGCGGCTTTCCTCCACACCCAGAAGCGAAACGTAAGTGGTTTTGTTCAAGGCGGCGTCACTGCCCACGGGCTTGCCTATTTCAGCCTCGTCGCCCACCACGTCCAGGATGTCGTCGGCAATCTGGAAGGCCGCGCCAAGGGCCGAGCCGTAACCGGCCACGGCGTCGAGGGGAATTTCGTCCGCCCCGGAAAGAATGCCCCCGGCCACGCAGGAAGCGCGCAACAACGCGCCCGTCTTCATGGCGTGCATGGCCGCCAGTTCCTTAAGACTCACCCCTTGCTTGTCCGTATACCGCATGTCCAGAAACTGGCCGCCCACCATGCCGGCCGTGCCGGCCGCCCCGGCCACGCAGGCAATGGCGTTCAGCACCCATTCCGCCGGCACGCCCCATTTTTCTATGGAGGCCATCAGGCTGAAGGCGTCGGTGAGCAAACCGTCACCGGCCAGAATGGCCGTGGCCTCGTCAAACTGCCTGTGGCAGGAAGGCTTGCCCCGGCGCAGATCGTCGTTGTCCATGGCCGGCAGATCGTCGTGGATCAGGGAATAGGTGTGGATGCACTCAAGGGCGCCGGCAAAGGGCATGATCCGGTCCGACCACTCGTCGGAAACGAGCATGCGCACGGTCAGCCGGCAGAGCACCGGCCTGATGCGCTTGCCCCCGGCCATCAGGCTGTACTCCATGGCCGCGAGCAGTCCTTCCGGCGCTCCGCGCCGCTTCAGACAGCCGGCCATCCATTCTTCCACCAGGGCCGCTTCCCGCTTCAACAGCGTTTTCACCTCAGACTGGTCGATCATCTTGCCGCTCCTTTATTCTGGCTGTTGAGCGTATTATTTCAAAACACTCACCGGGGCTTCTCCCAAAAATGGGGTTTGCCAAAGGGGGTCACCCCCTTTGGCCGCCGGAGGCAATAATACTCTTGGATAACCTCAAAATTGATTTACTTCAAACGTCGTCCGCGTCGTCGCGGGCCGGGGCGAAGGGGACGTCTTCCCCGCCATCCTCGCCGCTTAAGAGAATTTCGTGCCGGGCGCGCTCCAGAAGCTCCTTGCAGGAGCGGGCCAGGGCCCGGCCCTCCTTGTACAGGGCCACGTTCCGCTCCAGGGGCAAGTCGGAACGCTCCAGTTCCTGCACAATTTCCTGAAGGCGCTGCATCTGCTGCTCAAAATTGCCGCTCTGCTTTTTTGCCACGGGTATATCCTTTGCGGCCGGACGGCATCCGGCGTGTCACATGTCTATGCAGGCAGCGCCGTTGACCATATCGCCCAGCACGGCGAACGACAGGTGCAGGTGCGGCCCGGTCACGCGGCCGGTGCTGCCGATAAAGCCGACGGTCTGGCCGCGCTCGATCCGCTGGCCCTCGGTTACGGTAAAGCCGGACAGATGCAGGTAAATGCTGAACACGCCCAGGCCGTGATCCACAACAGCTATGTTGCCGCTGTAGTAATGGTTTGCCGCCAGCACCACCACGCCCCGATCCAGGGCGGCCACGGGATCGCCTTCCCTGCCGTCGAAATCGACGCCCTTGTGCGGATTGCGTTCCTGGCCGTTGAAAACCCGGCGCAGGCCGTACAGGCTGGTGACCTCGCCGGGCACGGGCCTGAGCATGGGCAACGACCAGTAGCGCACCGGGCTTATTTTGCTGATGGCGGCACGCAGTTGGGCCTGATCGCGCTTGATGCGCTCCTGCACTTCCGGCGGCGGGTTTACGTATTTCGGCGCCACCTTGAGGCGCTGCACCGGATACTTCCGCTTGCCCACCGGCAAATCGGCCGTGAACCGCTCCACCCGACCGTCCGCCCAGCGGGCGCTCAAGCTCAGGGGCAAAGAATCGGCTTTTTCCGTCAGGGAAACGGCCAGCAGGGCCTGACAGGCGCCGCCGTCCCGTTCCGGAGAAATAGCCAGACGCTTGCCGTTCCACTGCACGTCCAGCGAGCGCAGGCCGACGGCGGCAAAGGAAATCGGAAACGGCTCGCCGGCCCATATCCGGTTGGGAACCTGAAGGGCAAACCCCGCCTCTGGCTGCGGTTGGGAGGCGTCGCGGCCGGCGCTGGCCAGCAGCAGGCGGACCGCGGACGGCCCGGCGGGAGCGGCCGGCTTTTCAGCCGTGCCGGCCCGGCGCGCCGGAGAGGCGGCTTGTTTCCGCTTTTTCGATTCCGGCTGGCCGGCGGAAGCGGCCTTGGCCGTTGCCGGTCCCCAGAACGGGGCCAGACTGTATGATTTCTGCCCGGTGGCGCAGCCCTGGCCGAACAGGGCCGCCAGCAGCAGTCCGGCCAGGATGAAAAAAGTCAGAAGTTTTCCGTGTGATTTTCGCATTCCCTGCCTCATTGTTTTCTTTCCACCCGCACGGGGATATCGCCGTCGCGCACCGTAACGCGCAGCGCCTCGCCCGGGGCCGCGTCAGCCACGGAGGAAACGAACGCGCCGTCAAGCCGGCGCACCAGGGCATATCCACGCTCCAGCGGGGCGTGGGGGCTTACGGCCTCCAGGCGCAGAGCGGTCCGCTCCAGTCGGTGCCCGGCATCGGCCAGGGCCCGTTCTCCCCGATCCCGCAGGCGGCGTTCAAGGGAATCCAGGGCGGCGGCCGCGGCCGGAAAGCGCGACGGCGTCCGGGCAAGAGCAAAGGCCGCGGCGCCCAGTTGCGCCTCCCTGGCCGCGAAACCTCGCTGCCCGGCCTGGGCCAGGCGCTCGGCCAGGGCGGTCAGCCGGTCCTCGCGGGGCGGCAGGCGCCCCGGCACGGCGGACAAGCTTGCCAGACAGGACTTCAGGCGGGCTTCTTCCCTCTCCAGGCACAACCGGCCCGCGCCGCGCAACAGGCGCAGCCCGGAGGCCAGGCGCTCCCGCCAGCCGGTCAGGGTCCGCTCGGGCGAACGCCAGCGCAAATCCCGAGCCAGCCCGGCCAGGCGCAGGCCCGCGCTTTCCAGGCAGCGCCGCCCGGCCTGGCGCAGGCCGGTATTGAGCACGCCCACCCGGCGCAGCAGTTCCTCCCTGGCCGGCCAGAGCAACTGGGCCGCGTGGCTCGGCGTGGCGGCGCGCAGATCGGCGGTCATGTCCGCCAGGGTAAAGTCAATCTCGTGCCCAATGCCGGCCAGCACCGGAACGGGCGACTCGTACACGGCCCGCGCCAGGCGCTCGTCGTTGAAGGCCCACAGATCCTCGATGGAACCGCCGCCCCGGATCAGCACCAGCGTCTCGGCCCAGTTTTCGGCGAAAATTCGCTGCATGGCCGCCACTATTTTCGGCGGCGCGGCCTCGCCCTGCACCGGGACCGGAAACACGCGGATGCGCGCCCCAAGGCCCCGGCCCGCGGCTATGCGCAGAAAGTCATGGATGGCCGCCCCACCGGGCGCGGTCACCACGGCCACGCGCCCGGGGTGTTCCGGCAAGGGCCGCTTGCGCTCCGGGGAAAAATAGCCGAGTTGCTCCAGCTTGAGGCGCAGACGCTCGAACTCTTCATGCAGCCGCCCAAGCCCGGCCGACTGGCCGATTTCCACCACGAGCTGATACTGGCCGCGCGCGCCGTACACGGCCAGCCGGCCGGCGCAGACGATCTCCTGCCCGTTTTCAAGGCTTAAGGCCAGACTGGGGCGGGGTCCGCCTTCGTAAACTTCGCCCGTCAGGGGATCAAAGCTCTCGC
Organism: Desulfovibrio sp.; assembly: GCA_031550695.1. Taxonomy (GTDB): domain Bacteria; phylum Desulfobacterota; class Desulfovibrionia; order Desulfovibrionales; family Desulfovibrionaceae; genus Frigididesulfovibrio. The sequence goes on from JAVBOI010000051.1 coordinate 72,430, forward strand.
TCGGCTTCTGGTTGCCCCGGAACCAGACCGCGGCCAGGCTGCACGACTCGTCTTTCAGGGAAAAATAGACGTGCCCGGAGGACGGCCGGGACAGGTTGACCACCTGCCCGCGCACCCAGACAAAGGGAAAGTTCCCCTCCAGGGTGCTTTTGATGGCGGCCGTCAGCGCGGAAACCGAAAAAATATGCTCGTCGCCCATGAGGCGGTCTCCGAAGAACCCCGAGTTCCGAAAGGCACTGGGGATGAAGCCAGGTCCAGTCGAAGCGGGGTCGGGGACACAGGCCCTGTGCGCTGCCCCACGCCCCGCAAGGGGGCGACGGCCCCCTTGACCCGCGCATTCAGGGACTCTTTCAACCGTGCGGGATTATCAACAGCCTGGCCGGGTTCTTTGTCTTTATTATGAACAGGTCAGGGCCTTGTAGGCCTGGAAAATGCCTTCGGGGCTGGTCAGAGAAGGCAGGCCGTCAAGGGTTTTGGGATCGAACTTGTCGGTTTTGGGATCAAGGGCAAAGCGGAAGGTCGTGTCCATGATCTTCTGCGACTTGACCCATCCGGGCAGGGAATCGCCGGCGACGGTGCCGTTGACCGTGACGAATTTTTTGCCGTCGGTCGTTTCCTCATAGCCCCATACCGGATTCTGCAGCAGGCCGGCGGCGAGGGTTTCCATGGTTTTGCCCTGGCAGTCGGGAATCACGGTCTTTTTCACCCCGTCAATCTTGCCTTGCTCGCCGCAGGCGGCAAGCGCAAGCAAGGCGACGCAAAAGATGAAAACAGTCAGAAGTTTTTTACCCATGTTGTCAGTTCCTCTCAGAGTTGGCATTGGCCGTCCCGATTCTCCGGGCAGGCGCATTGGCGTCCGGATTACTTCTCATACCCCCATCGAGGCAAAGCTTCAAGCTCTCCCCCTTTCCGGGCTTCCCGGCCGGCGGACCGGCTTTGGAAATATCGGCGGAAAACGGCTTACCTGTCGGGCGTCAGGTACAGTTTCAGGATGTCCAGAAGCTGCCTGGGCTCGATGGGTTTGGTGATATAGGCGTTCATGCCGCTGGCGAACCCCTTGTCCCTGTCTTCCTTCATGGCGTTGGCCGTTACCGCGATAATCGGCAGGCTGTCCTTGTCCGCAAAGCCGCGAATCACGCGCGTGGCCTCCAGGCCGTCCATCACGGGCATCTGCATGTCCATGAAGACCAGATCGAAATTCCCGTCCCTTGCGGCGTCCACGGCCTGTTGCCCGTTGCCGGCCATGACCACCCCGGCGCCCGAAGGCTCGATCAACTCCGCCATGATAAGCTGGTTGATGGCGTTGTCTTCGGCCACAAGAATTCGTTTGCCGTCAAGCTTGAGCTGCTCGAAAGCCTGGTCCAGGGACACTTCTTCGGCGGAAAAGGCCGAGGCGTTGGCGTCGCGTTCCAGAAGCATGGAAAACGTAAAGGTCGTGCCCCGTCCTTCTTCGCTGACAACGTCAAAACCGCCGCCCAGCAGATGCACGAGCCTGTCGCTGATGGCAAGCCCCAGCCCGGTGCCGCCGAACTGGCGGGTAATGGAAGCGTCGGCCTGGGTAAAGGGCTGGAACAGTTTATCCAGCATTTCCGGCGGCATGCCAATGCCCGTGTCGGTCACGCTCACGCGCGCCATAACCCGGCCCGATTCCCCTTCTTTCTCGCCCCGGCAGCGCACGGTCACGCCGCCTTCGCGGGTGAACTTGAGGGCGTTGCTGAGCAGATTGTTCAGCACCTGGCTGATGCGCAGGGGATCGCCGATAAAGTGGGCGGGCATGTCCGGATCGTATTCCATGGCCAGGGACAGCCCCCTGGAATCGGCGTTTTCCTGGTGGATGGACAGGGTGTTGCTTATGGTATCACGCAGGTTGAAGGGAATATGCTCAAGCTCGAGCATGCCGGCCTCGACCTTGGAAATGTCCAGAATATCGTTGATCAGCCCCAGCAGCGACTTGGCCGCCAGTTGGATGTTGTCCAGATAGGCGCGTTGTTTTCCCGTCAGGTTGCCGTCCTTGAGGGAAAGGTGGGTCATGCCGATAATGGCGTTTAAAGGCGTGCGGATTTCATGGCTCATGTTGGCCAGAAACTGCCCTTTCATCTTGCTGGCTTCCTGGGTTTCCAGCAACATGGAGCGCAAGGCGCGCACCAGGCGTTGCAGGGCAGCGTGCAGCGTGCCCAGTTCGTCGGTTCTGGTGCTGTCTTCAAGGGGCAGATCAAAATCGCCCTCGGACACCTGCTTGGCGTAACCGATAAGAGAAAGAAGCGAACTGAGAATGCCGTTGGCGAACCGCACCACCACAAGGAAAATGCAGCACAGAAAGGCGAAGCTGATGCCGAGCACGACCAGCCCCATCCGGTAGGCCGAGGCAAACACCTGATCCCGTTCGCCGCTGGTGACGATCACCCATTTGCTGGAGCTTTCCACCCTGGCGTAGCCGACGTAGTCTTTTCCCTCCAGCCTGTATTCCACGGTGTCGCCCTTCTCGCCCACCCGCGAAAGCTGTTGGTAGAGATCGGGATAGAGCCGATCCGCGTTGCCCATGAGCGTCTTGTCCTTGTGGGCGACAAAAAGCCCGTCCGGCGCGAGCAGGGCGGTGAAAATAACCTGGGCGTCGTGGGTGGTGACGGCATCGTAATCCACAATCTTGGGAAAATCGCCGAATATCACCACCGCGCCCGCCACCCGGCCCGCAACGTCAACCGGGCCGGCCATGCTGACGCTGAAACGCTTGCTCACCTTGCCGACGGTAGCTTCACCCAGATCAAACATCCCGTTAAGGGCATTGCGCGCATAAGGCTTGTCGCCGTAATACCCGCCCACGTGCCCGGGGTTGCTGGACACGATGCAGATTCCATTGGCGTTGAGGATAAGAATGTCGCGATAGAACTCATTGCCCTGGATAACGGTATTCAGCCACTCCACGGTTCTTTCGCTGCCAACGCGAGCGCCGTCCCCGGCGTCGAACAGCCTGGTGACGCGCTGCTCCACCACCATGTTCTGCAGCGAGCTGTACAGGGTCTTGCAAAGCAGCGTGATAGAGCTTGAGGCGTTGCTGGTCTTGGCTTCCGAAATCAGAAACATGGCGTCTTCCACCGCTTTTCTGGCGGAAGAATACGTATACCAGGCCAGAAGCAGGGTAAGCGCCAGCGTTCCAGCGATAAAAGGGGCGATAAGCTTTGCGCGCAGGCTCCGCATACGCAACTCTCCTTGAGGCGGAACATCCGCCCCGCGGACTATTTCGTCCGCAGATCGTTCCAGAACTTCACGGAGCCCGGATGCGCGGGCAGGCCGGCGGGCAAGGCGGTATCGGGCGACAGCGCTCCAAAATCCTTGATAACGCCGGCAATGCGGTCGCGATCTTCCCACAGGGATTTATTGACGGCAAAAATCAGGTCCTCGGGCAAGTCCTGGCGCGTCACTATGCAGGTATAGTCGCCCAGCGTGGATATGGGCGAGGTCACGCTTTTATAATCGCCCGGCTTAATGACGTAGGTGCGGGTCTTGAACTTGGCGGTCAGCATGTCCAGCACCTTGGGATCCAGGGGCAGGATGATGACCTCCGTGTGCTCCTCCATGGTCTTGATCAGGGGCACCGTGGTGCCGGCTGTGTAGGCGAAACAGTCCAGCGCGCCGGTTACGAAATTGTCGGCGGTTTCGGCGTAGTCGTTGAAAAAAACAGTCCAGCCCTGGTCGCGCAGGGCGTCGAAGCTGGTGTTGTACCCGTATTTGAGGAGCATGCTGAGGATGAATTCCGAGGCAGTGCCAGGCTTGAGCGAGGCGAAGCGTAGCGGAATCCTCTTCTGGAGAAGCGTTTCCACGCTGGTAATGCCGTGCTTGTCGGCAAAATCCTTGCGCAGCAGAAAATAGAGCACTTGCGGATAAATGTTGGCCATCAACGTCACATTGTCCAGGCTGATGTGCTTGTATTCCTCTTCGCCGGACGCGGCCGCGCCCAGAAAACAGGTCAGCGTGAAGCCGAGATCTCCCATTTTCCGGCCGATCTCCCCGATATTGGCCACTCCGCCGCCGATGCGGCTGGACGTGGGCAACACGTGCTTGCTCAAGCTCTCGGCAATAGGATCGCCCAGAAAAAACCATTGCCCTCCCTTGGGGCCGGTCAGCAACCTCAGGTGCGTCGGCCAGGCGCTTTTGGCGGCGCCGGCTTCCGGAGTGGCCGCGGCGGCGGCAAAGGCCGCGCCGGAGCCTGTCGGCAGACACAGCAGCAGAACAAACGTCAGTATTCTCATCATGCGCATGGAATCCCCCTTGGATACGAAAGCATCCTTACATGACAGATAAAAACGATAATTTTTCCTCACACGGCAACGTGCTTGCAACAGGCCGAGGACAGCCAACTGCGCGAGCGGGACGCAGTTCACCGGCAGCTCGCCAAATTACCGGGAAAGATCCATTAGATCAAGCCGGCAACATGAATTGCCCGATCAAATTTCGGCGCGATTCCCCCCGTCGTTGTTCTCCGCAATGTTTTACCGCCCGCCCTCAAAACTCCCGAACCTCCGGCATTACCAACGGATAAGCGCCGAAGCCCAGCTTAAGCCCGCGCCGAACGTGGTCAGCAGCACCCGAAAGCCGGGCCGTACAACGCCCGCATCCACCGCCTCGGCCAGGGCCATGGGAATGGAGGCGGCCGACGTGTTGCCGTATTTGTCCAGATTGAGAAAGGCCTTGCTTTCCGGAACGCCCAGGCGGTCAAGCAGCGCTTTGACGATGCGCAGGTTGGCCTGGTGCGGCACCACCAGATCGATATCGCCCACGGAGCGGCCCAGCCGCTCCAGCAGCCGCGTGGTGACGCCGCTCATGGATCGCACGGCGTGCTTGAACACTTCCTGGCCGTTCATGTGCAGAAAATACTCCGGCCCGATAGCGTCTCCCCGGCGGTAAACGTGATGCGTGCCGCCCCCGTGACAATACAGCAGATCACCGCCGCCGCCGCCTTCGCACACAATCCCTTCCAGTCTGGCGGGCAAAGCGTGCCCTGCCGGCGCGGACGCATCGGCGCTGAGCACGACCGCGCCCGCCCCGTCCCCAAACAGGACGCAGGTGGAGCGATCCTGCCAGTCCACGCGGCGGGAAAGCGTTTCCGCGCCCACCAGCAGGATTGTCGCGCCGGGGGTAACGGCCAGCAGCCCCCGCGCCACTTCCATGCCGTAAAGAAACCCCGCGCAGGCCGCGCCAAGGTCAAAGGACATGGCGTCGGTAATGCCCAGTTTGCTCTGGACCAGACTGGCCGTGGCCGGAAAGGCGGCATCCCCGGAAACCGTGCCCACAATCACGTGAGTGATGCGCTCAAGCGGAATTCCGGCGGCGGCAATGGCCCGGCGGGCCGCTTCCGTCGCCAGATCCGAGCAGTCCTGGCCGTCGGCGGCCAGACGCCGGGCGCTGATGCCGGTGCGGGTACGGATCCATTCGTCGGAAGTGTCAATAATGGCGGACAGAGCCTCGTTGTCCAGCACACGTTCAGGAGCGTAGTAGCCTAATCCGTTGATATACATGACTGAAAACTATCCTTTACAACCGGTTGTGTATGAATTCGGCCAAGGGCCGGAAGCCAAAACAAGAAGCGCTTCCCTGCCGCAACGACAAAGGGGGAGCAAAAGGCCCTTTCGCGAAAGCTCCTTTTCCTTCCCCCAAATCGCGCGCGGATGCTTTTGCGGCCGGCAAGCCTACCAGCGCCGGCCAGGCGCATCCTGCAAAAAAAATGGACGGATTACAAGCGCTCGTAGAGATCCCGATCCCAGTCGGAATACTCCAGCGGCTCTCCTTTGCCGGTAATCTGCCGGCGCCGCGCCTCGGCCTCGGCCCGGCAGGCCGGGCAGGCGTTCCTGGGCAGATACAGGCACCAGGACCAGGGCAACTGGTCGGTCCGGGTGCGGATTGCCTGCAACCCGGCGCAATCCGGGCAGTCCAGCACCTCTTCCCGCTGGTTCTCGTGGATGCCGTCGGTATCGTAGTACACCGAGCGCTCGCGCACCCAGTACCGGCCTTCTTTTTTATAGCGGTGCGGCGCTTCCCGCGCGCGCTCGTACAGGCGCAGGGTGTTCTCCGACAGATCGCGGATATAGCTCATGGACTCGCGGGCGGTGCTCACAAGCTCCTCGCGCCACAGGGGCTCGATCACATGGCTGTAGTCCATGCCCGCCAGAGAAAGAATGACGGCCAGGTTCACATAGGGCAAAGCGCCCTGGATGGAATAGCCGCCCTCAAGCACGGCAATGTCCGGGTCAAGAATTCCCACCATGTTGCCATAGCCCCTGGCGGACAGGCGCATGTTGGTGATCGGATCCGTAAAGTGGTTATCCTGCCCGGCGGAATTGATCACCAGATCGGGCTTCCAGTCGTCCAGAATCGGCCGGACCAGATGCTTCATGACGTGTAAAAATCCTTCATCGCCGGTCTGCGGCGGCAGAGGGATGTTGATGGTGGCCCCGAGCGCGCCCGGTCCGCCCAGTTCGTCGCTGAAGCCGCTGCCCGGATACAGGGTGCGCCCGTCCTGGTGGATGCTGATGAACAAGGTGTCCGGGTCGTGCCAGTAGACGTCCTGGGTGCCGTCGCCGTGGTGGCAGTCGGTGTCCACGATGGCCACCCGCTTTACCCCGTACTCCCGCCTGAGGCGCTCGATCATGACGGCCTCGATGTTCACGGCGCAAAAGCCCCGTCCGCCCTGCACCACCCGCATGGCATGGTGTCCCGGCGGCCGGGTCAGGGCAAAAGCCTTTTGCGCCTGCCCGCCAAGGACCAGCCGGCCGGCCGTGACCGTGCTGCCCACGCTGGCCAGGTGGGGAGTTTCCACCACCGCCTCAAAGCCGGGCGGGCAAAAATGCACCCGCGACACGTCGCGCATCCGGCCCATTTCCGGCCTGTGCTCGCTGATGCCCGCGATGTCGAACAGCCCTTCCTCGCGCAGTTGGTCCTGCGTGTACAAAAGCCGCTCTTCCCGCTCGGGGTGGTCCGGCGTAATGGCCCAGTCATAGGCGGGAAAAAACACCAGCCCGAGAGAACGGCCGCTCTCCGGCCCCGTCGCTTCAGGTTCCTGCATAGCTGTCATGTATTTCTCCCGAAAAAATAGCAATGGTGCAAAAGATGCCTCCAACTCACCCGGCGCGCAGCAGGCCGGCGGCCAGTTGAGCGCGCAAACGGATAGTGCGGCCGCGCCGACCGCGATCATCAAGCATGGCGAACCTTTCCGCGTAGACGATTTGCATGTCCTGGCCGTTCGCGCCGGCGGAAAAACCGGCGGCAAAGGCGTCGTCACCGGCGCGAACGCGGGCAAAGGCTTCGCGCATGTCCTCTTTGGCATCGCCAAGGGCATAGTCGCGATCGATTTCCTTTTCCACACCGAGATCCGGAATGCTCATTCGGCCGAGCAGGGTATCGGCGTACAACTCCGCCGCCAGGGTAGGCCGGGCCAGGGCCGCGCCCACGGCATTGGCGCAGGCGCTTTCCTCGGGCGCCAGCACCGGCAGGCCGAGCATTTCCGCCGTTCTGGCGGCCAGGGCCTGGGCCGGGCCGCCGATGAACACCACCCGGCGCGGGCTCAAGGCCTCGGTCACCAGCAGTTCCCGAATGGTGTACACGGGCTGGGCGTTGACCTCGCCGAGCAGCAAGGCCGCTTCCCGTTGGATACGCTCAAGGGCGGCGGCAACGAACAGATCGCTCAGAGCCCGGGGATCGGCGGTCGGCGAACCGGGGGAAACGGCCAGATCCGTCATGGCTTGCAACGACAGAGCCGGATCGCCGAGCGCGGTCAGGCCGAGAACGTTCAGGGCGTCGGTCAGGGTGGGGGGACGGCTTGCGTCTTCCGGTGAATCAAGACCAAGGGCCAGGGCCGGCCCGGAGCGATCCGGCCCGACGCTGACCGCGCCGTCCGCGACGCGCAGGCTGGAGTCTCCGCCCAAGGCGATGGAACGGGTCCACAGGGAACGGATCAGGGTGGGCCGGCCGGCCACCCGCAAGCCTTCGCGGGCCAGCAGGGGAAATCCGCCGGCCAGCAGGGCCAGGTCGGTGGAAGTGCCGCCCATGTCGATCATCATGGTATCGGGAACCGGAGTTCCGGGCGGCGGGTCGCCGGGCCGGGAGGAACCGTCGGGGGTGTCCGGGCTCAAGGCCCACACGCCCAGCAGGCTGGCCGCCGGACCGGAACCCATGGTGCTTGCCGGATCAAGGGCGGCCTGGGCGGACGAGAACACGCCGGCGTCGGCCTTGAGCACCGTCAGGGGACAGTAGAGGCCGAGTTCGGTGGCCGCGGCGGTCAGGGAGCCGACAAAGGCCCGGCTTGCCTTGGCCAGGGCGGCGTTGCACCAGACAGTGTGCATGCGCCGGGGAAAGTTGAGGCTGCCGCTGACTTCGGAACCGAGGACCATGGGGATGTCCGGCCCGAAAACCTTGCGGGCCAGGGCGGCCAGGGCCTGTTCCAGTCCGGCGTTTTTCGGGCTGAACTTGCAGACAATGCCAAGGGCGCGCGCGCCTTTGGCCTGAAGATCGCGCAGTGCGTTTGTCACTTCGCCCTCGTCACAGGGAGCGACAACGCGGCCCCGGTGATCCTGGGAGCCGGCCAGCACGTGGAACAGAAGATCCGGTCCCCAGAACAGACGGGGATCAATGCCCGGTCCGGGCACCACCAGCATGCCCACGCTGTCGGCCTTGCCCGTGAGCAGCGCGTTCAGGCCAAGGGTGCTGGAAACGCACAGGCGGCGAACGCGGGCGGCATCCTGATCGTTCAGAAGAGCGGCCAGGGCTTCAAGAATGCCGGGAAGCACGTCATGCGGGTGTGTGCGGGCCTTGACCGCCGCCGTGCGCCGCCCGGTGCTCGAATCCACCAGAACGGCGTCGGTGTGGGTTCCTCCCACATCCAGTCCTATAAGCATGGAGGCCTCCTTTGGCCGCCGGAGCGGCCGGCGACGCACGGCCGGCATCACCTTTTCCAAAAATCGCCTTACGGTCGCGGCGCGGATTGCTGGCGGGCGAACGACTTTTATTGCACGAGAATTTCGACCACGTTGCCGTTGCGCTGCACTTTATGCCCCTTGGGCGCGGCCGAAAGATCAAGCACGATGCGCGGCCCGCTCGGCTGGGAGCCCACACGCACCGTCTTGATCAGGCGGTTCTGCGGAACGCTCGGAGCCTTGACGCCCTTCCATGTGCCGGGAAGATCGATCACCAGCCGGTCCGGGGAGTTCAGAACAAAGGTGCGGCAGGGAAAGGGCGTGTCGGCTTCTATGCGCAATTGCATGTTTTGCCCGGAAAAATGCAGGCCGATGTCGTTAAGGACGTGCGCGCCCTTGTCGGACAGCACCGGTTCTTTGGCCGGCGCGGCGGCCGCGGCCGGGGTTTTCCCGCTCTCCTGCGCCTGGGGCTTGGCCGTGGCAACAGTTGAGGATTTGCCCGCATCGTCGGCCCGGGCGGGAGCCCGCTCCGGTTCGGCGGGTCGGGCCGGGGGGGGGCCGGTGGGGGGCGTTCCCCACGGCGTAAGTTCTGGCGAGCCGCTGGGCGCTTTGCCGCCGCTGCCGCGTCCGGCGGCATCCTGGCCGGAAGAAGTGCCCGCGTCGGGCGCGGCCGGCCCGGAAGCGCCCGACGGGGCGGAAGGGCTTGCGACCGTGGCCGGCGGGGTCGCCGGCGGCGGGGTTTGCACGGGGGTCCCGGTGTTCCCGGTCGTGAGCCGGACAGGCGCGGGCGCGCCGTCAGCGCTCGACTGGCCGCTGGTCAAAGGCGGATCTATCTGCCGCAGGCCGGCATTGCCGCCCTGAGGCGCCTGTAACGGGCTGGGGGCGCTGCCCGCCGAACCGCCGGAAGCCGGAGAAGCGGCAACCGGGCCGCCGGACAAAGAAGAACTTTCCCGGGTCGGCTCTTTCGGAATGTCTGCGGACTGGCGGGTGTGCGAATAGAACACAAGCCCCATGGCGCCCAGGACCACAAACAATATTAGTATGGTGATTCCCTTGTTCATGGTGGAAACAGTCTCCTTACCTCTCAGCCGGAAACATGCCGGCCGGTCTCAAAAATGGCGCCGCGCGGGAAAGGTTTGCGATAGAGCCGGACAATCCTGAAGATCGGTGAAGCGTCCGGTGCGAAACGCTTTTTCTTTTGCCCGGAAATTTGCGGCAATCACTGCCCGTCGTTCGCGCAGCCGTCCAGAAAGGCCAGAAAGCGCCTGGCAGCGCCAAAAGCCGGGGCCGCTTCAAGGGCCTTAAGCAGATATATCCTGGCTGCTTCGGCCTTGCCAAGCTCATACTCGGCGCGAGCCACGTTGAAGAGCACGTGCTCGTCCGCCGGCGCCAGGGCAAGCGCCCGCATATGGCAGGTCAGAGCCAGTTTATACAGCCTTTTGCGCCTGAGGGCAAAGCCGAATTCCGTAAACATGAATTTCTGTTTCCAGGAAAAGCCCGCGCCCTGCAAAATCAGGCGGGACAACTCCCGCTCAAGGCCAGCGCCGCCTCCGCTGTCAACCCGCTCCATCAGGGTCTCGAATTCTCCGCGCATGCGCTGCTCAAGGCGTTGCGCGCGGGCATCCGCATAGGCGTCATCATCGCGAAATTCCAGTGCTTCTTCATCATCCGCGGCAATTTCCACCGTGAAGGCCGAAGCGGCGGGAGCGGGCAACGGCTCCCGAGCAACCCTGCCGGCAGCGGCCGGAGGGGTTTCCGAGTCCGCCTCAAAGGACAGGGGGGGCATGAAATCCAGGGGATTGGCGGACGAATCCGCCTCTGCCGCCAGGGCATCGGCAAGTAATTCTTCTTCATCAACGGGGTCGATGCAGGCGGGGCCGGACAAAGTGCCGCCCGCACCCTTGGGGGGCGAGGGGGAATCGACGCGGACAGGCATCGGGGCCGGCGTCGAAGCCGGCGCGCCATCCGCCTTTGCGGCTTCAGCCGGCGTGACCGGGCCGCCGGCATCCGGCGGGGAAGCCGATCCGATCCGCGCCGGCGAAACGGGGGGCACACGGCCCGCCAGGGAACGGGTGGGTATTTCCACGGCGGCAGGAGCGGCGTTGTCCGCGTCAAAGAAAAATTCATCCGGATCCCAGGACGGCGTCAGCACGGGCTCATCCGGCCGCTCCTGCTCCCGGGAAGGCGTTGACGGAACAGCTCCCGGCTTTTTCCGCAAGGAGGGTTCGGCAGCCTTGTCGTCGTTTTCGGCCGCTTCCTGTTCCGCAATGGCCTGCTCGTACCACAAGGCCAGGATATCCGGCTGGCCCTCGTGCCCCGGCTGGGCGGACGGGGCGGAATCATCAGCCGGCGGCAGCGGCGCAAGCATGCGGCCGAGCTCCTGCCCTTCCAGCAAATACATGGTTCCCCAGGGCTCCATGTTCTGATCCAGGGGCTGGACCATAAAAAAGCCGTCGGGTATTTTCCAGACCTGCCAGAGGCCGCTGTCGTTATGCACGGGCATGGCGTCGATATACGCCGTATCCTTCAGCCGGAATGCCCCGACGAATACCAAACCTTTGTCCACTCGCTCTCTCCTTGGCTCTGCCCGAAACAGGCCGACGTCCGTTGCCCGCGCCGCCAGCGGCGCGGGCAACGCGAGGAGTCCCGCAGCCAAGCGGGATAATACCGTATTCCGCTCCGAATGCAACCGAGGTTCAGGGCTGTTCCGGCCCATGCCTTTGCGGCGGCCAGGGCCATTGTTCGGGATGGCATTGGCTTTCTCGCCGTTTTCGAGTAGCATGCCCTCCATGCACGAAATGTCCCTTACGAGCAGCCTGTTGGATATTATCCGGGAGGAAATGAAAAAGCACGGCGCGTCCCGGCTTGTTCTCGCGCGGGTGCGCTTCGGCGCGCTTGCCAACGTGGTTCCCGAAGCCCTGAGCATGGCCTTTGAAGTGCTCACTCAGGGCACGGATTTGGACGGCTCGCGCCTGGAACTGGACGAGGAGGCGGTTTTGCTGGCCTGTGGCGAATGCGGCCGGGAGTTTTCCCCCCCGCCTTCCGCCGCCGCCCTGTTCACCGCCTGCCCTCAGTGCGGCCAGGAACTCGGCCACCGGGTGCTGACCGGAAAATCCCTGTATCTTGAGCATCTTGAAGTGGAGTAGCCCACATGGAAGTGCCTGTCATCCGCAATCTGCTTGAAGCCAACGAAGCCATCGCCCGCCAGTTGAAAATCATTTTTTCCACCCGGCGCGTCCTGGTCCTCAACCTCATCAGTTCTCCGGGCGCGGGCAAGACCACCCTGCTGGAGCGCACCCTCACGGACCTCAAGGACGAATTCGGCATGGCGGTAATCGAGGGCGACCTGCAAACCGACAACGACGCCCGCCGGGTGGCCGCCACCGGGGCCCAGGCCGTGCAGATCAACACCGGCGGCGGCTGCCACCTGAGCAGTTCCATGATTCTTGAAGCCCTTGGCAGCCTGGACCTCGACAAAGTGGACATCCTGTTTATCGAAAACGTGGGCAACCTGGTCTGCCCGGTGGAATTCGACTGCGGCGAGGACCACAAAATCGCCCTGCTCAGCGTGGCCGAGGGCGACGACAAGCCGGAAAAGTATCCCCTGCTCTTCAATCTCGCCGCGGTTATGGTCCTGAATAAAATAGATCTGCTGCCCTACGTGGATTTCCGGACGGATGTGGCCGAGCGCTTTGCCAGAAAGCTCAACGCCGGCCTGAGCGTTTTTCCCGTTTCCTGCCGCACCGGCGAAGGGCTGGAAAACTGGTACGCCTGGCTGCGCAAGGCCAGGGCCGACAAACTGCACCAATAGGCGCTTGCCTGCTCCAGACCAAAGACCGACCCATGGCCCACGATCCGTCAAATCCCTTTCAGCGGATGGCGAAAACCCTTGCCGACCGCCAGCGGGACAAGGAACAGTCCTCCGATCCCAACTCCCCCCTTCCCGCCGGAAAGGAGAAATCCCGTTCTCCCGGTATGAAGACAGCCGTTTTCGGACGAAACAGGCCTGCCTCCCCGGCGGGCGACGACAGCGAGGACGCTGCCCTGTTTCTGGAAGCCATGGGCGCGGCGCACCCCCTGCGGGACGCTTCCCGCAAGGAGGATTCCGCTTCTGCCGGCCGCCGGCTGAAACCTTCCTCCAAAACCTCTCGCCCCGGCCGTTCCTCCGACCCGGCTCCGGCAGCGTTAGAGGCCGGCGCTCCCGCCTCCGGAACGGCCGCCTTTCCGGCCCAAACCCTGGCCGAGCGTCTGCGGGAACGGCAAGATGCTCCTTCCCGGCCGGATACACTTGCGCCCGGCAACGATCTCGCCGCCCCGGAAGTGGGCAGGCCCGGTCCGGAACCTCTGCCCGCCAACGATCTTCAGGCCATGCGAAACGCTTTTGATTCCGCCGGCCTGCGCGCGAACGACCAAGCAAAGAGGAGCGGCGGAGAGGAAGATCTGCTTTTTGCCAAGGCCATGCAGGGGGTCGCCCCGGTAACCACCAAAGGCCGGGACGTGCCCATGCCGGCGCCGGGCAAAGGCAACCCCGCGCCGGCGATCGATCCGGCCAAAGCCCTGCACGATCTGCTTGAAGGCCGCCTTGAGTTCGCCCTGTACCACAGCGACGAATTCATGGAAGGCCATGTGGTGGGCATTGATCCCATGGTTCCGGTCCGCCTGCGCGCCGGCCAGTTCAGCCCCGAGGCCAACCTGGATCTGCACGGACAGAACGCCGAGCAGGCCCATGCCTCGCTGACCTGGTTCATCAAAAACGCCTATCAGCGCAGTTTGCGCACCGTACTGGTGGTCACGGGCCGGGGTAAAAACTCGCCCGACGGCATGGGCGTGCTGCGCCCGCTGTTGCAGCGCTGGTTGTCCAAAGATCCGTTCAAGCGGGTGGTGCTGGCTTTTTGCACGGCCAAGTCCGGCGACGGCGGCCCGGGAGCGGTCTACGTGTTGTTGCGCAAATACAAAAAGAGCCGGGGCAAGATCATCTGGGAATACAGCCCGTCCGACGAAGATTTTCCCGACATCTGAAACCAGCCGGAGTAACGCCGCATGACGGCCGAAATTCCGAATTTTGCGGCTGGGGCAAGTTAATTTTGAATCTGCCCAAAAGTCGAATTGCCTCCGGCGGCCAAAGGGGGTCGGGGGCACAGACCCTGAGTGATCCCCTTTGGAAACCCCGTTTGTGAGTCAGGCTCAAATGGATGCTCGCAACGTTAATTTGCTCCAAGTGATCATCATGCTAAAGAACGCAGCCCATGACGCGCCGGCGCGGCCGGCCGGACCGCCGCCGGAGGCCGCATGAGACGCCAGCCGGCTGTTTCCGTGATCCTGGCCACCTGCGACAGGCCGGACATGCTGCGCGTGGCCCTGAAAAGTCTGGCCTGGCAGACTTTTCTGAATTTCGAAGTTGTCGTGGTCAACGACGGCCAAATCGACATCGCCCCTGCCGTGGCCGATTTTGCCCAGACCCTGGACATCCGGGCCGTTGCGCACGATACGCCGCGCAGGGGCATATCGGCCGCGCGCAACACCGGCATCCGCCTGGCCAGGGGAAACTGGCTCGTTTACCTGGACGACGACGACTTCTTTTACAAGGAGCACCTTGAAATCCTGCATGAGGCCGTCGCGTCCGGCCCCTTCAAGGTGGTCTACACCGACGCCATCCTGGCCCTGCAGGAAAAGATCGACGGCGTCTACCAGACCGTGGCCAGGGATCTGCCCATTTCCCTGGATTTCGATCCGGCGACTCTGGCATGGCGGAACATCACCCCCACTCACACCCTGATTCACGAAAAAAACTGCCTGCGGCGCGGCCTGCCCTTTGCCCACTACCTGCGCGGCCATGAGGACTGGGATTTGTGGCAGCGCCTGGGCCGCCACTATCGCTTCAATCACCTGGCCCTGCCCACGGCCGAATACCTGCGCCGGCAGGAAGCGCAAAGCCTGAGCGCGGTCAAGGACGATATGGCCGAAGGTTGGCTTTTCGTGCGCCGGCAAGGCCTGCTGCACAACACCATGCCGCCGGCGTACTCCCTTGAGGAAGCGGCGGACAAGGCCATCTTCGCCGGCCCGCCTTCCGGGCCCTGCCGGGTCAGCGTCATTTTGCCCCTTGGCCAGGCTTCGGCCTTTCTGGCGCAAGCCTCCGCAACCCGTGCCCTTGACGCGCTCTGCTCCCGCCTTGGCGAGGCCCAGCTCATTCTTGCCGGCGCCGGGGAAGGCATGGCGGAAATCTGCCAGCGCGCCGCCATCCGTCAGGGCCGGCCGCCGCGCTGCGTAAGTTTTCCCACGGACGTGGGCCGGGTGTTTTCCGCCAATCGGGCGGCCGCCCTGGCCGAAGGCGAATGGCTCGTCTTTCTCGAACCCGGCGTGGAGCCCTGCCCCGGATGGCTGGACGGCCTGCTGGCCGCCGCTGATGAATGCCCTCGCGCCGGCGCGTTGGCAGGCCTGGTGGAAAGCCCGCGTATCGGCCTTATTGCCGGCGGCAGGTTCAACGCCAAAGGGGATCTGATTTTTAACCGCCTGTCGCAGGACACAGCCGGCGGCTCCCCCGTGGAAGCAGACTGCCTGCCCGGCCTCTGCCTGATGCTGCGGCGGGAACATTTTCTGGTCCTGGAGAGCTTCAACCCGGCCTTTGCCCCCGGACATTACGCCGACGCCGATATATGCCTACGCCTCAAGCAACAGGGCCTGGATTCCGTGGTCACGCCAAAAGCCCGCCTGCTCTGGAACCGGGATTACTCCCCCCTGCGCCAGAGCCCGGCCGGCCTTGTATCGCGGCGCACGTTCCGGGACAGTTGGTCGGATACCCCTTTTCCCCTTGCCAGCCTCGTTTCCGGCTCCGAGTGGTCCATGCGCCCCGAGGCCCTGGCCGGGCTCTGGCCCAGCGAGGGGCAGATGCCCCCGACTTTTGATATTGCCCTGCCCCCCCGGCTGCGGTAAAGCAAATTAATTTGAAGTTGTCCAAGAGTTGTATTGCCTCCGGTCGCGGACACAGGCTCTGTGCGGCCAAAGGGGGTGACCCCCTTTGGAAACCCCATTTTGTTGTTCGAGCCCCGGCAAACAATCGCAAAGTTGATTTGCTTTACAGCGCCGCCTTCACCTCTTACGCACGCAACCGGAAAATCATGCGAATCATTGTCGGAATCACCGGCGCCAGCGGCGCCGTTTACGGGCGCGAACTCCTTCGCCGCCTGCGCGAACAGGGCCACGAAACCCACGTCGTTGTCAGCCCTTACGGCTGGAAGGTGCTGGAGCACGAATGCAACGCCGGCCGCGAGGACATCCTGGCCCTGACCAATCATCTGCACGATCACGACGACCTTGCCGCTCTGCCGGCCAGCGGCTCATTTCGCGCCGACGCCATGGTCGTGGCCCCGTGCAGCATGCGCACCCTGGCCGCCATAGCCTGCGGGCTCGCGGACAACCTGCTCTGCCGGGCCGCGGACGTTATGCTCAAGGAGCGCAAAAACCTGGTCCTGGCCGTGCGCGAAACGCCCCTGAACGCCATCCACCTGGAAAACATGCTCAAGCTGGCCCGCCTGGGCGTGGGCATTGTCCCGGTCTGCCCCGGCTTCTACCACCGCCCTTCCACCATTGACGATCTCGTGACCCTGATGGTCGGCCGGATCATGGACGGCCTGGGCCTGGATACATCCGGTTTCCCCCGCTGGCAGGGCCTGCCGGACGCATAGGCGCCGCACAAAAGTACATTGAGGATGAAGCCAATTTAGCCGAAATGGGGCTCCGCCCCACACCCCGCAAGGGGGCAGCGCACAGAGCCTGTGTCCCCGAGCCCCCTTGACCCGCGCATTGAGGGGTAGTTTCGCTGTTGTGAAGTTATCGACAAGTTGGAAACGCTCCGCCGGTTGAAGCCGGCGGAGCGTTTCCTGTTTCGAAATGACACCTGACGGGAGCAGTGCTCGGAAATGCCTGTCGAGCCACCGCCGCCCTACGCCCTCCCGTATGGGGTGTCCAGAGGGGGTCACCCCCTCTGGCCGCCGGAGGCAGTCTTTCGCTATTTCTTTCGCCCCGGACGGCGCAGCAGCAGGGCGCCGGTTTTGGCGTCGCGCTCTTCGCGTTCCGGCGTGGGGACGGAAACGAACGCGCCCGAGGGCACGCGCGGGGCGTCGAGCAGCAGGGCCAGGCCCCGTTCGCAGCAGGCGTAGCGGGCCGGTTCGGCTTCTTCGGGCAGGCGGATCAAATCCGAAATAACGCGCGCGTCCAGACGCGAGGACGCGCCGGGTTGTTCGACGGGCCGGGCAGGCCGGCCGGCAACACGGCCGGGAGCGGCTGTTTTCGGATGCGCGCCGCCGGCGTCCTGGGCCATTATTTCCGCGTACAGGGCTTCCAGTTCCTCCAGATCGTCCGACACGCCGGAGCGCCTTTGGGAAACTTTGGGAATGCCGGCGGCGGCCGAATCCTCCGCGATAAGAGCGTCCGTTGATCCGTCTTTCGGATCTGACTTCTTCAGCAGCAGGCAGCTCAAGGCCAGGCTCTCCTTTTCCAGCCTGGCCCGGCTGGCCAGTTCGGCCAGGGGCTTGGGAACGCTTCCGGCCGGGTGGAAAAAATGGCACCAGCCGGTATAGGACGAGAACGGACCGGACCGGGGTGATTGCTCCAGCATCGGGCAGGGGCCGCTGTGGGTGCAGGGCGCCAGGGGAGCAAACCCGTGTGCCAAGGCGCCCTTGCGGATCAGGGAGATAAGCTTGCCGCCCAGGCGGGTGCCGGGTTCCACCAGCAGCAGCCGGCCGCCGGGAGTAAGCCGGCCGGCCGCCAGTTCCGCCAGCTGTTCCAGGCGCTGCTCAAGCGAAGTGTTGCGGGAAACCGACAACTCGTTAAGCATGTTGCCGGCCATGATGCAGTCGAAATTTTCACGCGCGCCGCTCGCGGCCGAAACCGCCAGAGCTTTTTCCAGGGGCACGCGCCTGAGCACAATGCGCCAGGGCGAGTCGCTTCCGGCCAGGCGGCGCAGAATCTCCCGCCCGACTTCCATGGGTTTTGAGGCCACATCGGCGCAGGAAAAAAACAGGGGCTGCCCGCGCAGATCGGGCCGGGCGCACCAAAGAGCCAGGGGCAGAGTCAAAGGGCCGCTGCCCAGATCCAGAATACGCGAACCGGGCCGCAGGGCCAGATCAAGGCCGGGCAGAAGCCAGGCCATACGGTAGAGATTCCAGGGCAGAAAATAGTGCAGGTAGGCGGCCAAAAAGCGGGGCGCCGACCAGTAGGAACGGTTCATTTCGGCCCGCTCCATGGTGAGCAGGCGGGAAAGATCCCGCACCGCCATGGGCAGATCGCGCCGGTGAGCCGCCGGCACGGGAAAGGCCCCTGCCACGGCGGCAAGGGCCTTGCCCAGAGCGTCAACAAGCTCCGGTCCGGGGCGAGTCAGCAGATTGCGTCCCATCCCGGGAGCGGCGGATCCTCGTTCCATATTCAGCGCACAATCAGTACCGGCATGGTCGCATGGCGCAGAACGCGGTGGCTCACGCTGCCCATGACCATTCCGGAAAAATCGCTCAGACCGCGGGAGCCCATGACAATGAGATCGCAGCCTTCGGACTGGGCCACGGTAACAATGGTCCGGCCCGGATTGCCGCTGCGCACGAGACTCTTGCAGGGAACGCCGTTATCCGCGCAAAGCTTCTCGCCGGGATCCAGAATGGTTTTGCTCTCGGCTTCGGAAAGGGCGATGATTTCGTCGCGGGCAGCGCCGCCGATAGTGGCCGGCAGTTCGCCGTAGCAATGCAGCAGTACCAGGCTCATATTGCCGGCTTTGGCCAGGCCGATGGCGTGGTTGCAGGCAAGAATGGCGTTGTCGGAACCGTCAAGGGGCACCAGAAGCTTTTTATACGTCATAACGCTGCTCCAGTCGCGGCCCGCCGCCGCGCATTACATAAATATGAGGGAAAAAGTAAGGCGTCCCGTCCAGTAACTGTGGATCGTATCCCCACTATGCTATCATGCTATGAAGGGCGGAGCAATATCCCGGCCCTGAAACGGCCCGGAAGAAATCCGAAAATGCGGAAGAAAGAAGAGCAAAACCACATCAAAGATTTTTCTTTCCTTCTCCCGCCTTTCCTTTTTTGTTTCCGTCAACTCCGTTTGGCCAGCACCGGGTAGCACACGGGCGGTTCGTGGACCATGGCCGAGCCGGCCAGGGTATCCAGGGCTTTGTGCACGCCGGCGGCCGAAGCCTCGTGGGTCATGACGATAAAGGGCACGCTCGGTCCCTTTTGATCCCCGTACGCAAGGGTGGGCGCGCCGCTGACGCGGTCCTTCTGGATCACCTGGGCGATGGAGATGCCGTTTTCGGCCATGATGGCGGCCACGTCGCGCAACACGCCGGGCACGTCGGTGACGGTGAGACGGATATAAAAGTGGCTGTGCGCCTCAAGGGGCGGAACGATTTTGGCCGGTCCGGGCAGGGCCGGGCGGACAAAGCCGGTATTGTTGGGCCGCGAGTTTCTGGCAATGGCCAGGATGTCGGCAGCCACGGCGCTGCCCGTGGGCATGTCGCCCGCGCCCCGGCCGTGCAGAAAGACCGAGCCAATGGCGTCGCCTTCCACGCGCACGGCGTTGTAGGCCCCGCCCACGCGGGCCAGAAGCAGGGTTTCGTGAACCAGGGTGGGCCGGACGCCGGCTTCAATGCCGCCGTTTTTCAGGCTGTCGCCAATGAGCCGGGCGTGGCCGAGAAGCTTGATCCGGTAGCCGAACTCGCGGGCGTAGACGATGTCGGCCGCCTGCACCTGGGAGATGCCGCGCACGGGCAGTTGGGCGTAGGGATATTCCACACCCCAGGCCAGGCGGATCAACAGGGCAAGCTTGTGGGCGGCGTCAAAGCCTTCGATGTCCAGGGTCGGGTCGGCTTCGGCGTAGCCCAGATTCTGGGCCTGCTCCAAGGCCTGATCAAAAGCCAGACCCTTGGTGCTCATCTCCGAAAGGATGTAGTTGCTGGTGCCGTTAAGAATGCCCACCAGACTCTGGAGGCGGTTGGCGGCCAGGCCTTCGCGCAGGGTCTGGATGATCGGTATGCCGCCGCACACGCTGGCTTCGTAAGCCAGGTGCAGATTCTTCTCCGCCGCCAGGGCAAAGAGCCGGTTTCCGGTTTCCGCCAGCAGGGCCTTGTTGGCCGTAACCACGTGCTTGCCCGCGTTCAGGGCCCGCTCAACCAGCTTCGCCGGCACGTCAACGCCGCCCATGAGCTCCACCACCACATCGATGTCCGCGTCCTCGATCAGGTCGTCCATACGGGTGGTCAGGCGGGCGCCGTCAGGCAGGGGACAGGCGCGCTGCCGGGTCGCGTCGCGCACCAGAATGCTTTTGACGCGGATGTCACGGCCGGTGCGGGAGAGAATCTCCTCCCTGTTTTCCGTAAGGATGCGCACGAGGCCGGAGCCCACCGTGCCGAATCCGGCGATGCCGAGCGTGAGGGAAGAAGGGTTGGACGACATACTACCTGCCTTTGCGTGCGCCCGTTGCCGTGCATGGATTATCCGGCGTTCGGGTTGTCCGGGCGTTATTGTTGTGGCGGCGCGGAACAGCGCCGGCGCCGGAATTTCCGGCGGATCGACGCAAAAACGCTCCGTCGCGCCGAAAAGCGTAAAATCCGGTTTTGCCTAAAGAGCGGATACACCTTATATTCCCTCCGTGGTGGATGTAAAGGGACAGATGGCGATGTTCCCGCTCCCCACGCGGCCAAAGCCGCGCCGGTTTCATCCGCCAGGGCCTCACGAACGCTCTTTTCCCGGCTTTGGCCGGCATTGCGACGGATATTCATGCAAAAACACGCGTCAACGCTCTTTCTGATCGGCCCGCGCGGGTCGGGCAAAACCACGGTGGGCCGCCTTGTGGCCGAGGCCCTGGGCCTGCCTTTTTACGACACCGACGACATGGTCATGGGCGAAGCCGGCCTGTCCATTGCCGACATCGTCGCGGCCGAGGGCTGGGCAGCCTTTCGAGAGCGCGAATCCCGCGCCCTGACCGGGGCCGTGGCCCGCGCCGCCGGCCCCGATACGGCGCATTCCGGCCGTTCTCCCTCCGGCGCGGTCATATCCACGGGCGGCGGCATGGTGCTGGATCAACAAAACCGGGAACGCATGCGAGCCGCGGGCAGGGTTTTTTACCTTGCCGCCCCGGCCGATTGTCTGTATGCCCGCCTGGAGAGGCAGAACGACGCTGAACGGCGACCGTCCCTGACCGGCGAATCCCCCCTGGCCGAAATCGCCCGCGTGCTTGAGCAACGCGAGCCGCTATACAGGGAAACCGCCCATCATCATCTTGACGGCTCCGCTCCCCCCTATTCCCTGGCCCAAACCATCATAAGCCTGCTGACTGAAACCCGCGAGGAAACCCCCATGACCGGCAACACCTTCGGACGCGTCTTCCGCCTGACCACCTACGGCGAATCCCACGGCCTCGGCCTGGGCGGCATTGTGGAAGGCTGCCCCGCCGGTCTGGCCTTACGCGAGGAAGACATCCAGAACGAACTGGACCTGCGCAAGCCGGGCAAGGGCGGCAAAGGCGGCAGCGCCGGCACGGCCCGCGACGAGCCCGACCGGGTGCGTCTGCTTTCCGGCGTTTTTGAGGGCAAAACCACCGGCACGCCCATTGCTTTTCATGTGGAAAACACGGACCAGCGCTCCACCGACTACGGCTCGCTGGTCCGCGTGCTGCGGCCCGGCCACGCGGACCTCGGCTTTCTGGCCAAGTACGGCCTGCGCGACCATCGCGGCGGCGGCCGCGCCTCGGGCCGGGAAACCCTCAGCCGGGTGGCCGGCGGGGCCGTTGCCCAAAAATTCCTGGCAACGCAGGGCATCAGCCTTTCGGCCTTCACCTGCGAGTTGGGCGGCATTGCCGCGCCGCTCACAGACCCGGCCGGCGCGCAATCCCGCCCCTTTTTCTGCCCGGACGAAGCCGCCGTTTCCCTGTGGGAGGAGCGCGTGGCCGCGGCCAAAAAAGACGGCGACACCCTGGGCGGCCTGGTGCGCGTTACGGCCGCCGGTCTGCCCGCCGGGCTGGGCGAACCGGTCTTTGACAAGCTGGACGCCCGCCTGGCCTATGCCTTCATGGGACTGGGCGCGGTCAAGGGCGTGGAGGCCGGTCTTGGTTTCGCCTCGGCCCGCCTGACCGGCAGCCGGAACAACGACCCCTTTCTCCCCTACGATCCCTCCCGCCCGGACCCGAACCTTATCCCGGCCTCGGGGGCTCTGCCTTCCGGCGCCCCCTACGGCTTTGCCGACAACAAGGCCGGCGGCATTCTTGGCGGCATGAGCAGCGGCGCCCCACTGGTCATGACCGTGGCCGTCAAACCGATTTCGTCCATCGCCAGGGAACAGCGCACCGTCACCCTTGACGGCCAGCCCACCGCCATTACCATCGGCGGCCGGCACGACATTTCCGCCATCCCCCGCATCGTGCCCGTGCTCAAGGCCATGGCCGCCCTGGTCATTGCCGACTTCGTCCTGCTCCAGCGCTGCGCCAGGGTCTAGAGCGGATTTATTTTGAAGTTACCCAGGAGTTGTGTTGCCTTCGGCGGCCAAAGGGGGTCGGGGACACAGGCTCTGTGTGACCCCCTTTGGAAACCCCGTTTTTTATAGGTCCAGTTGCTGACCCCACGCTTGCCAGAGCCGGGGCGATGCTCTATGACTGGAATAGAGCATTCCCCACGCCCGCCGCGCATTTTTTGCCGCTTCGGCGGGTCTTTGGCGACTCTTCCCTTCAGCGCATGGAGGATCTTATGGCCTGGACCTGGGCGGCGCTCATGCCGCATCCGCCAATCATCATTCCGAAAGTGGGCAAAGGACGCGAGCAGGAAGCCGCCGCCACCCTGGAAGGAGCCGCGCGCCTGTGCGAACGCGTGCGTCAACTGCACCGGGACGGCCAGACCCCGGACGTCCTGCTTGTTCTGTCGCCGCACCAGCCTTATGCGTTGGGCTCTCTGTTCATCAACAGCGCGCCCCGGATAAAGGGCAGTCTGGCTCCCTTTGGCGCGCCCACGGCCGCAGTAGAAGCGGACACTGCCGCCGAAGCCGCCGAATCACTCGTCGCCGCTCTGGAAGCGGCCGGTATTCCGGTCGCCCAGGGGGAAATGGCGGACATCACCAGGGACCACGGCAGCCTTGTGCCCCTGCTCTATCTTGCCCCTGCATTTGTGGACCGCGCACTTCCGCCGCTCATCGTGGCCAGCCCTTCCGGGCTCTCGCCCGAGCGGGCGTTGCGGCTGGGCAAGACCCTGGCCGGGCTTTCGGACGGCCGCCGCTGGGCGCTGCTGGCCAGCGGCGATCTTTCGCACCGCCTCAAGCCCGGCGCTCCGGCCGGGTACAGCCCGGACGGCGCCGTTTTCGACCAGACCGTGGTCCAGGCCCTGCAAACCGGCAACGCGGATCTGCTTACCGGACTGCCGCCGAGCCTGCGCGAAAACGCGGGCGAATGCGGCCTGAATTCGGTGCTTGTCCTGCTCGGCCTTTGCTCCGGTCCGGTGGACGTGCTTTCCTACGAGGGACCGTTCGGCGTGGGCTACTGCAACGCCCTGTGCACGCCCGCCAAAACCGAAGCCCGGTCCGCGACCGGCAAAATCTCCGTTACCATACACTCTCCCGCCAAGCCGAAAAAGCCGGAAGCAAAGACAGCCAGCGGCCATCCCTACGCCCGCCTGGCCCGGCTGACCATGGAACAGCACCTGGCCGGCCGCCCGAACCCCGGCCCGGAAGATGTCGCGGCCATTGACCCGGACCGGCAACTCTGGAACGGGCAGAAAGCCTGTTTCGTCTCCATCAAGAACAAGGACGGGTCACTACGCGGTTGCATCGGCACCATCCTTCCGGTTCAGGACAGCCTGGAGCGGGAAATTATGACCAACGCCGTGTCCGCGTCCACCCGCGATCCGCGCTTTCCGCCCATGTCGGTTCGGGAACTGGACAACGTGACCATCTCCGTGGACGTGCTCGGCACGCCCGAAGAGGTGCGGGAAGGCATGGAGCTTGATCCCAAAATCTGGGGGGTCATAGTCAGCAAAGACGGCCAGCGCGGCCTGCTGCTGCCGGATCTGCCCGGTGTGAACAGCGTGGAGCAACAGATCGCCATTGCCGCCCAGAAAGCCGGCATACGCGACCTTGAAGGCGCCCGGTTCGAGCGCTTCACAGTCAGCCGGTACTACGAGGAGTAACCGTGGACATAGCCGCCCGCTGGTGGAGCAAAGCCGAACAGGTTGCCCTGGCCGGGCAAAGCCCGGAATCCGACACCCCTGAATCCTCCACTCAAGCCGGCCCCGCTGCATCCGGGACCGACGCGACAGCGGACGCCGACTCCGCCCGCTGCGAACTCTGCTTTCACGCCTGCCTTGTCCCGGCCGGCAAAGCCGGCTACTGCCGCGTCCGCGCCTACGACGGCCAGACTCTGCTCTCTCCCTATCTTGGCAAGTTCTGCTCCATGGCCGTTGATCCCATTGAAAAAAAGCCCCTGCACCACTGGCGGCCCGGCACCTTCATCTATTCCCTGGGCAGTCTGGGCTGCAATATGCGCTGCCCGTTCTGTCAGAATCACTCCATCGCCCAGCCCGACTTTGCCGTGCCGAACCGCCTGCCCCGTCTGGCGGAAATTCCGCCGCATGCTCTTGTGGCCAAGGTGCGCGAACTGGGCCTGCATTCCGTGGCCTACACCTACAACGAACCGGCCCTGCAAGCGGAATACATCATAAAAACCGCGCCGCTGCTGAAGGAAGCCGGTATTGCCACGGTGCTGGTGAGCAACGGCATGTATTCCAAGACGCTGCTGCGCGATCTCGCCCCCCGGGTGGACGCGGCCAACATCGATCTGAAATGTTTCAACGCCAAAACTTACGCCGGCATGGGCGGGTCCCTGGAAACCGTCATGGCCTCCATTCCCTCCCTCCTTCAGGCCGGCACGCACGTGGAGCTGACCAACCTGGTCGTGCCCGGCCTGACCGACTCCCCCGAGGAGTTCGCCGCCATGGCGGACTGGATAGCCTCCATTTCGCCCGACATTCCCCTGCACATCTCCCGTTACTTCCCGGCCAACAACTACCGCCAGCCACCCACCCCCCTGCCCCTGCTCCAAAGCCTCGCCGCCATCGCCAAAGCCAAACTGCGCCACGTACGCGTAGGCAACGTGTAGGGGGAAAAGCGCCTCCGGCGGGTCCAGGGCAGAGCCTGGCGGGGTGTCCAGAGGGGCAGCGCCCCGGCGCCGGGGGCGGCCTCTTGTCCACAACAAAAACCGCCCGGAACGGGCAGGGTTTTTCCCTGCTCCGCTCCGGGCGGTCATGTTCAGGCCGGATGCGCCGGACGGCGCGGCCCGTTACGGACGCGCGTCTATGCGCTTGCGCGACACGGTTTTTTTCCGGGCCGGTCTGGCTTCGGTCTTTTCGGGCGCGGGCTCCCCGGCCTTGGCCGGACGCTTTTTCCCGAGATTCGGGAAAGCCAGGGCAAGCACGTCACCCAGCGCTTCCACCGGGTGCACAGTGATGTTCTTGAGCAATTCCTGCGGGATATCCTCAAGATCCTTGATATTCTGCTTAGGGATGATCACGTCGGACAATCCCCTGGCCACGGCGGCCAGAATCTTTTCCTTGATGCCGCCAACGGGCAGCACCCGGCCGCGCAGGGTGACTTCGCCGGTCATGCACAGGCGTTCGCGCACCGAACGCCCGGTCAGGGCCGACACCAGGGCCGTGGCAATGGTCACGCCGGCCGAGGGGCCATCCTTGGGCGTGGCCCCGGCGGGCACGTGCACGTGCAGGTCCAATTTGCCGGTGAAGTCCGGATCAATGGCCAGTTCCTGGGCGTGGCTGCGGGCGTAGCTGATGGCCGTCTGGGCGCTTTCCTTCATCACGTCGCCGAGTTGGCCGGTCAGGGTGACGCCGCCCTTGCCCTGCATGGTGGAAACTTCCACGTTCAGCACCTCGCCGCCGTGGGGCGTCCAGGCCAGACCCATGGCCAGACCCGGCACGGCCGTACTTTCCAGTTCCTCGTCCAGAAAACGGGGCGCGCCCAGCAAATCCTTAAGGGCATCCGGGCCGACCTTGAAGGGCCCCTTGGCTCCTTCGGCCTTTTTACGCGCCAGTTTGCGGCACACGGCCCCGATTTCGCGCTCCAGGCCGCGCACGCCGGCCTCGCGGGTGTAGCCCTGGATAATGGCCCGCAAGGTCTCGTCGGGCAGGGACACCTCGTTCTTTTTCAGGCCGTTTTCCTTTGACTGCCGCGCCACCAGATAACGTTTGGCGATGCCCAACTTTTCCTGCATGGTGTAGCCGGGAAGGCGAATAAGCTCCATGCGGTCCTGCAGCGGGCCGGGGATGGTTTCCAGATGGTTGGCCGTGCAGATGAACATGACCTTGGACAAGTCAAAGGGCACGCTCAAGTAGTGATCGCTAAAAGAGTAGTTCTGTTCCGGATCCAGCACCTCGAGCAGGGCGGACGAGGGATCGCCCCGGAAATCCGAGCCTATCTTGTCCACTTCGTCCAGCATGATCACCGGGTTGCGCGTGCCGGCCTGTTTGATGCTCTGGATAATGCGGCCGGGCAGCGCGCCCACGTAGGTGCGGCGGTGTCCGCGGATTTCCGCCTCATCGCGCATGCCGCCCAGGGACATGCGCTGGAACTGCCGGCCCATGGAACGGGCGATGGAGCGGCCCAGCGAGGTTTTGCCCACGCCCGGAGGCCCCACAAAGCACAGGATGGGGCTTTTGGACTTGGGGTTCAGCTTGCGCACGGACAAAAATTCCAGAATGCGGTCCTTCACCTTTTCCAGGCCGTAGTGGTCCTCGTCCAGAATGGTCCTGGCCGTGAGGATGTTCAAACGGTCGCGCGACAGCTTGGACCAGGGCAAATCCGCTATCCATTCAAGATAGTTGCGGGCCACGCCGGCTTCAGAGGATTCCGCGTGCATGCTGGTGAGGCGCTTAAGCTGTTTGTCGGCCTCCTTGCGCACGTCGGGCGGCAGTTTGGCGTCGTCCAGGGCCTTGATCAATTCGGCCAGTTCGTCGTCTTCGCTGGGCGCGCTTTCGCCCAGTTCCTTTTTAATCGCCTTGAGCTGCTCGCGCAGGTAGTAGTCGCGCTGGGCCTTGTCCATGCCCTCGCGCGCGGTTTCCTGGATGTGGGCCTGCATGGAGGCCACCTCGGCTTCCTTGGCCAGGTGTTCGTTGACCATCTTCAGACGCGCCACCGGGTCCAGGCACTCCAGAAGGGCTTGGGCTTCGGTAATTTTCAGGCGCAGGTTCGAAGCGATCAGGTCGGACAGCCGGCCGGGGTGGTCTATGCTGGACAGCACGTTGATGATGTCCGGCGTGGCCATGCCGCGCAGGGCCAGAATGCGCTCGCTCTGTTCTCTGGCGGCTCGCATCATGGCTTCCAGTTCCACGCTCTGGGGCACCTCGTCCTGTTCCGGCAGAGCGAGAATTTCCGCTTCAAGGTAGGGTTTGTCGTCCATGACGGCCAGGGCGCGCGCCCGGCTCACCCCCTGCACCAGCAGCTTGAGGCGGCCGTCCGGGAGCTTGAGCATGCGCATGATCATGACCACGGTGCCTACCTCGTGCAGGTCGGCCGGGACGGGCTTGTCCACCTGCTCGTCCTTTTGCGTGAGCACCAGCAGGTAGCGGTTGCTCTGCAAAGCGGCTTCAACGGCCTGGATGGAAGCTTCCCGGCCCACAAACAGGGGCAAAATGGTATAGTTGAATATGACGACGTCCCGCACCGGCAGCACCGGCAGCCGGCCCGGCAGTTCCAGGCTGGCTTCGGCTCCGGAGATCGTGGAGCTTTCTTCAGCAGCTATGGTTTCCGACGCTCCTTCCTGCGATGGGGCCAGGGACGGGTTGTCTGAAACATGGGGTAGTGTCATGAGAGTCCTCGTTTCGTTGGCGGGACATCCGGAACGCGGCGTATGCCAAAGCTTTCGCGTGGTACGGGTCGCAGCCGGCGGCCCCGCTATTTCAGGGCTTTTCCCGTCTAAGATAATATGCTTTCGCGCTTTGTCAAAAGGAAAAAAAAATTCCCCGGGGTTTCCGAGGATCACAAAAACGGGCAAGAGCGGAAAAAGAGGCACGCGGCGGGATTCAGAATATGCCGTCGTTCTTGAGACTGTAGTGGGAGTCTTCCGTCACCACCACATGGTCCACAAAACGGATGCGCAACGGTTCCGCCGCCTGGATCAGACGCCGGGTCAACTCCACGTCCGCGCCGGAGGGCGTGGGATCGCCGCCGGGATGGTTGTGCACGATGATAAACCCTTTGGCCTTGAGGGCCAAAGCCCGCTCCATGATATCGCGGGGAAAGACGCTGGCGCTGTCCACTGTGCCCTTGGCGGCCTTTTCCCAAACGATCAGGCGGTTGCTGCCGTCCACATAGGCCAGCCAGACTTCTTCGTGTTGAAGCTTGCCCAGGCGTTCGCGGGCCATGGCGGCCACGGTTTCGGGCGAGCAGAGAATCTGACGGGTTCGGGCCGGGCCTTCGGCATAGCGGGCGAGCACTTCGCGCATCAGGGCGAAAAAGCCGGTCGCGCCGTCGCCGATGCCGGGAATATCCTGATATTCCTCGCGGCGGGCCTGTAACACGCCGCGTAGCGAGCCGAAGCGCTCCAACAGTTCCTTGGCCATGGGCTTGGTGTCCCGCCGCAGGATGACGTGCCCCAGCAGAAGTTCCAGAACTTCGTAATCCGCCAGTTTTTCGGGCGCGTCGGCAAGGCGCTCGCGCAGGCGCTGTCTGTGGCCGTGGTAGTGTTTCTGCATCGGGGATGTTTCGGTACGCGCCGCTGATGGCGGCCACTCTGAGAAGAGTGCTTATGGTAACAAATGAAAGCCTTGTTTGAGGACGCCCGTGGCGATATCGCTACAACGCATTGTCCCATATGGGGATTCCAAAGGGGGTCACACAGAGCCTGTGTCCCCGACCCCCTTTGGCCGCCGGAGGCAATCATGCTCTTGGACAACTTCAAAATTGTTTTGCCCTAGCAATTAACGCTTGAAAGAGTCGCTTAACGGCGGGCAAAGCCCGCCTACGCCTCTTTCGCGGCAAGGATTTGAGGACAAATCCTTGCAGAGCAATTCACTCATTTCATTCGTGAAATGCTCTAAACTCCCCGCCCGTGCCCGAACAGCCGGAACAGATCGGCCGTCAGCATTTCAAAGGCCTGTTCCGGGCTTCTTTCGCCTGTTTTTATTCCTTTTTCAGCCGCAAGGGCCATCTCCCACAGGCGGGCCACGCCGGCAAAGCCCAGCATCCGGGCCGCGGCCTGCTTCTGCACGGCCGCCTGGGGCGGCAGGTAGGAGGGAAATCCCCCGGCCAGCGCCTGCCAGAGCAGTCGCGCCTCGCGCAGCAAAATGGCGATAAAGGCAAAGACCATGTTCTCGCCCGAAAGCCGGTCTTCCAGAATCCGCCGCCAGGCGGCCGGGGTGTCGCCGCCCTGTTGGGCGATGCGCATGAGCTCGAAAATGCCCATATCCCGGCCGTGGTCCGCCGTATCAATGGCCCCGGCGGGCAGGCGGCCTTGAGCGTCGGCCAGCAAAGCCAGCTTGTCCAGTTCCGAGGCCGCCAGGGCGGCGTCGGGAGGCAGCGACGCGGCCAGTTGCCGCATTTCCTGCGGTGAAAGCGCAAGACAGCGCCGGGCCGCCTCGGCGCGCACATAGGCCGGCAGGCTCTGGGCGGTCAGACCGGGAAGCTCGTCTATCCACCCCTTTGCCTCGGCCGCCCGCCAGAAGGACAGGCGCGGTATATGGGCGGGAACCTTGGCCTTGCCCTTGTCAAAGGCCACTTCAAGACAAATCAGGGGCCAGACCGTGTCAGAGCCGCCGCGTGAAGCCAGACCGGCCAGAACCGGCGAAAGCCGCTTCAGGCTGTCGGCGGGCAGAATATGGGCGTTGCGGAGAATCAGGGCCTTGGGCACGGCGAACAGCCCTTGCAGGGTGAGGTGCTCCCAAAAGGCGTCGCTCAAGCCTTCGTCAGCCCAGAAAACATGGCGCTGCCAGACCGGACCGTCGGACGCGCCGCTCCGGCCGGCGGGCGATGCGCCAAGCAGTTCGTCGAGCCTGTCGCGCAGCAACCGGCTGTCCGGGCAGATGCAGATGGTGAAGGCCGGGCGGCTCATGAAAAAGGGGTGGTTGGGGGTTGCCGAACTATCCGGGCTCAGAACGTATTACGCATTCTGTCCACAAGCATGCGCACCAGTTGGGTGACAAGATCCTCGGCCACTGTCTTGTCGTCGACATTCTCCAGGCGGTCCATGTAGGAGATCTTCCCGGAGCGCCAGACCTCCCGGTTGGTGCTGCCTTCGTAAACGATGCCCTCAATGATCATATTGGAATCGTACAGAATGGTTGTGTCCAGTTCGGAACGCATCCACGTGCGGGTGGTATACGCAATGACGTTGATCTGGATCTCGTAGTCGGCCGAGCCGCTGTCCACCCACTTGGCCAGATAGCGCGCGTTCACCTCGTCCCGCAGGCGGGAGCGGATGGCAAAGGGCAGCCATGGTTGCAGGGTGGGGTAGTCCACGCCTTTGATCTTCAGGGTCTTGCTGCCGTCGCCGACCACGCTGGGAGTGTCGCTGGCCAGTTTGTAACCGGCGCAGCCGTCCAGCAGCGCGCCCAGAAACAGAACGAACGCAAGCAGGGCCGGCAGGAGAACGAAGCGGCGGGTTCCGCCGCCGAAGGCGTTAGTTGGCGACAACATTGACGAGTTTCCCCGGAACAAGCACCACCTTGCGGATGGTGAGCCCCTCAAGATGTTTCTGCACGTTGGCGTCGGCCAGAGCCGTAGCCTTGACCGAATCTTCCGCCTCGTCCGCGGCCACTTCCAGCTTGCCCCGCAGTTTGCCGTTCACCTGAATGACAATGGTTACGGTGTCCCGCACCAGGGCTTCCTCAGAGTACACCGGCCAGAGCTGTTCCACAAGAGGCGAAGCAAAACCCTGGCGGGCGCGCAGTTCCTCGCACAGGTGCGGGGTGACGGGGAACATCAGGGCCAGGGTGGTACTCAGGGCCGAGCCGAGAACCCGCCGGCCACCTGTATCGGCCAGCAACTCGTCCTTGGTCAGGTACATGAGGTTCACCAGTTCCATCACAGCCGCAATGGCCGTGTTGAACTGGAAACGCCCGGCAATGTCCTCCCCGACCTTTTTTACCGTGGCGTGTTCTTTTTGCCGCAACTCCCTGGCCTTGGGCAAAGCCGCGTCCGCCTCCGAGGCCGAACATGCCTCAAGGGCGGGCACGTTTCCGGCCAGTTCCGCGGCCAGACGCCACAGACGGTTGGCAAAGCGATACGCGCCTTCTATGCCCGAGTCCGTCCAGTCGAAATCCCGTTCCGGCGGCGCGGCGAACAAGCAGAACAGGCGCACGGTGTCGGCCCCGTACTTGGCAATCATTTCCGAAGGGTCAACGGTGTTGCCCTTGGACTTGGACATCTTGGACCCGTCCATGAGCACCATGCCCTGGGTGAGCAGGTTGGCGAAAGGCTCAACCTGATCCGTATAGCCGAAGTCGCGCAGGGCCTTGACGAAAAAGCGCGAATACAGAAGGTGCAGAATGGCGTGCTCCACCCCGCCGATGTACTGATCCACGGGCGCCCAGTATTTCAGGGCCTCGGCCGTGAACGGCGCCTTGTTGTTGGCGGAATCGGTGTAGCGCAGAAAATACCAGGAGGATTCCACAAAGGTGTCAAAGGTGTCGGTTTCCCGCCGGGCCTTGCCGCCGCACCTGGGACAGGCGCATTCGTAAAAGCTCGGCGTATCCGGCAAAGGCGAACGGCCGTCCGAATGGGTGACCACGTCCAGGGGCAGGGTCACGGGCAGATTCTCTTCCTTTTCCGGCACCACGCCGCAGGCATCGCAGTATACCGCCGGAATTGGCGCGCCCCAGTAACGCTGGCGCGACACGTTCCAGTCGCGCAGCCGCCAATTGACGGTGCGCCTGCCCAGGCCTTTTTCCTCCAGCCGATCCGCCACCGTGAGCTTGCCTTCCTCGTTAGGCAGGCCGCTGAACTCGCCCGAGTTCACCATCAGCCCGGCTTCGGTCATGGCCTCGGCCATGGTGGCCGGGTCAAGCGCCTCTCCCTCGGGCTGGATCACCACCCGCACGGGCAGGCCGTACTTGCGCGCGAACTCGAAATCCCGCTGATCGTGGGCCGGCACGCCCATGACCGCGCCCGTGCCGTATTCCGCCAGGACAAAATTGGCCACCCAGATAGGCATGCGCTCGCCGGTGAAGGGATTGAGGCAGTACCGGCCCGTGAACATCCCCTCTTTTTCCGTGGTGTCGGCGCTCATCTCGCGCTTGTCCATGTTCAGGACTTTCTGGATAAAGGCGCGTATCTCGCCCTCTTTCTCCGCACCCGTGATCAGTTCCTCCAGCAGGGGATGAGCCGCGGCCACGCTCATGAAAGTGGCCCCGAACACCGTGTCCTGCCGGGTGGTGAACACCGGAATCGCGCAAACCGCCCCTTCCACGGCAAAACGGATCTCCGCCCCGATGGACTTGCCGATCCAGTTGCGCTGCATGGTCAGCACCCGTTCGGGCCAGCCCTCTGCCAGCCTGTCCAGATCCGCCAGCAGTTCCTCGGCGTACTCCGTGATGCGCACGAACCACTGGGTCAGCTCCTTCTGCTCCACCACGGAATCGCAGCGCCAGCACAGGCCTTCTTCCACCTGCTCGTTGGCCAGCACAGTGTTGCACTTGGGGCACCAGTTCTGCGCCGCCTTTTTGCGGTACAACAGCCCCTTTTCCATGAATTTGACGAAAAACAATTGCTCCCAGCGGTAGTATTCCGGATCGCAGGTGGCCAGTTCGCGACGCCAGTCATAGGAAAAACCCAGCCGCTTCAACTGGGAGCGCATGTTGTCGATGTTGGCGTACGTCCACTTGGCCGGATGCGTGTTGTGCTGGATGGCCGCGTTCTCCGCCGGCAGGCCGAAAGCGTCCCAGCCGATGGGGTGCAGCACGTTGTGGCCCTGCATGCGCTTGAAATGCGCGATCACGTCCGCAATGGAATAATTGCGCACGTGCCCCATGTGGATGTTGCCCGAGGGATACGGGAACATCTCCAGGCAGTAAAACTTGGGCTTGTCGCTCGTATGCTCGCAATAGAACGAGCCGCGCTCTTCCCAAAAACGCTGCCATTTGCCTTCGATTACCTGCGGATCGTACTTCATCGTTCGTCGTTCTGTTCAAAGGGTTGGTTATGAATATGCCCCCGGCGGCCAAAGGGGGTGACCCCCTTTGGAAACCCCGTTTGGGGTTGCCGGATGTCGCGGAGACTCGAAAGTTTTCCCGGTAACGCGGCTCCCGTCGAATTGGCCGTTATGGGCCGGGGGGTCGGGCAGCGGGGTGACGGGGACTCAGATTTCGTTCAGCCGGCCCGCTTCCAGCGCCTTGGCGGCCGCATCCAGAATGCCGTTGACAAAACCGCGCGACTTGTCGTCGCCGAACTGCTTGGAAAGCTCTATGGCCTCGTTGATGGCCACCTTGGGCGGCACGTCCTTCTGATGCGTCAGTTCGAACATGGCAAGGCGCAGAAGCGTCACTTCCACCTTGCCCATGCGCTCCACCCGCCAGTTTTCGGACAAAGAGGCAATGGCCCGGTCCAGTTCGTCCTGGTGCTTCCAGACGCCGAAGCACAGGCTCCAGGCAAAGCTGTCCTCGTTCTCCATGCCGGCCGGCCGGTCCGGCGAGCGCTGAAAGGCGCGCAAAAGTTCCGCCTCGGACGCGGCCGGGGCGAAACACAGCCCGTACAGCACCTTGAACGCGAACACGCGCTCCAGGCGGCGGGGAGTTTTTTTGCTCTGCGTCATGCTACAGTTGCTCAAGCACGCGAATGGTTTCCAGAAGGGCGGCGGACGCTTCCACGCCCTTGTTGCCGGCCTTGCTGCCGGCCCGCTCCACTGCCTGCTCGATGCTGTCCGTGGTCAACAGGCCGAAGCCGATGGGCACGCCCGTGTCCAGAGACACGCTGGCAATGCCCTTGGTGGCCTCGGAAGCCACAAAATCAAAGTGCGGGGTGGCGCCGCGAATAATGGCCCCAAGCGCCACGATGCCGTCGTATTTACCGCTTTGGGCCAGTTTGGCGCATACCAGCGGCAGTTCAAACGCGCCGGGAATGCGGACCAGGGTGAGGTTTTCCCGTTCCAGCCCGTGCCGGGTGAGATAATCCACAGCCCCGCCCACCAGGCGGTCCACAATGATGTCGTTGAAGCGGCTGGCCACCAGAGCGATTTTCAACCCCTGGGCGGCCAGTTTTCCTTCTATCGTTTTGATATGCGGCATACGAACTCCTGCCTGAATAACGTTACGATTACAAAATATTTTTCGCCGGCTTTTCCGATGTCAATACCGAGCGGCCCCAACACATCAAGGCCAATTTGACGAGAGCCCCGTCACCGGGAAAACTTTAGCGTCACCATGCCGCCCGGCGACCCCAAACGGGGTTTCCAAAGGGGGTCACCCCCTTTGGCCGCCGGAGGCGCTTTTTCGGCCCTACTTTTTGGCCCCTTTGTCCATCTTGGTTGTGGAGCAGGCCGGGCCGCCGAGCTTGAGCAGGTGGCCCATTTTTTCCTTCTTGGTACGCATGTAATCGGCGTTGTATTCGCAGGCGTCCAGTTCCAGGGGCACGCGCTCGACCACTTCCAGGCCGTAGCCTTCCAGCCCGACGATTTTGGTCGGGTTGTTGGTCATGAGGCGCATTTTGCGCACGCCGAGGTCCACCAGTATTTGCGCGCCGATGCCGTAGTCGCGCAGGTCGGCCTTGAAGCCGAGCTTGTGGTTGGCTTCCACGGTATCCAGACCGCTGTCCTGCAGGGCGTAGGCCCGGAGCTTGTTGGCCAGGCCGATGCCCCGGCCTTCCTGGCGCATGTAGAGGACGACGCCGGAACCTTCCTGCTCCAGGCGGCAGAGCGCGGCCGATATCTGGCCGCCGCAGTCGCAGCGTAACGAGCCGAGCACGTCGCCGGTGAGGCATTCGCTGTGCACGCGCACCAGGGTGGGCACGGCGGGCGAGGGGGTGCCCTTGACGATGGCCACGTGGGTTTCCGGGTTCAGGTCGTTTTCATAGGCCACGATGCGGAACTCGCCGTACATGGTGGGCAGGTTGGCTTCGGCTACGCGGCGTACGGACAAAAGGCCCGACTGCATGCGGTAGCGGATAAGATCCTTGATGGTGGCAATGGCCAGACCGTGCTTTTCGGCAAAGATCTTCAGATCGGGCATACGGGCCATAGTGCCGTCATCCTTGAGGATTTCGCAGATGACCGCGGCCGGCTTGAGCCCGGCCAGGCGGGCCAGATCCACGCTGCCTTCGGTTTGTCCGGCCCGGACCATGACCCCGCCTTTTTGGGCGCGCAGGGGAAAGATGTGGCCGGGGGTGACGATATCGTCGGGCTTGGCTTCGTCGGCCACTGCCGCCTGGATGGTCCTGGCCCGGTCAGCGGCCGATATGCCGGTGGTGACGCCCTTGCGGGCTTCGATGGACACCGTGAAGTTGGTGCCGAAGCTGGACTCGTTGCGCCGGGTCATGAGGGGAAGCTGGAGCTTGTCGCACCATTCGGGCGCGAGCGGCAGGCAGATGAGCCCGCGCGCGTGGGTGGCCATGAAGTTGATCACCTCGGGCGTGACGAACTGGGCGGCAATGGTGACGTCGCCTTCGTTTTCCCGGTCTTCGTCGTCCACCAGAATGATCATCTTTCCCTGGCGTATTTCCTCAATGGCCTGCTCGGCCGTGCAAATGGGCATGGTGCGGGTGTCCTCTTTTCTGTTACGTACGTTCTGCTAAAATCCATTATCGCGCAAAAAGTCCAACGTCAGGCGGCTTTCGGGCTTTTTGTCCCAGGGGCCGAGCATGCGTTCCACGTATTTGGCAATCAGGTCGCTT
This sequence comes from Desulfovibrio sp., assembly GCA_031550695.1. Classification (GTDB taxonomy): domain Bacteria; phylum Desulfobacterota; class Desulfovibrionia; order Desulfovibrionales; family Desulfovibrionaceae; genus Frigididesulfovibrio. Next base: position 108,179 of record JAVBOI010000051.1, read on the forward strand.
TCGAAATTCAGGCGGCGGCCGGCGGCCCAAGATCCCACGGTGGTGGTCTGCCGGGTTTCGGGGATGACGTTGACTTCGAGAAAACCGGGGCCGCACTGGTTGACGGTCAGGCTGACGCCGTCCAGGGCCACGGAGCCTTTGGGGATGACCTGGGCGGAAAATTCTTCGGGAAACCGCACGCGCACGATCAGGGAAGACCCGGCCTTACGGATGGATTCGACTTCGGCCAGACCGTCCACGTGGCCGCTGACCATATGCCCGCCCAGGCGGTCGCCCAGGGCCAGAGCGCGTTCCAGGTTGACGCGGCCGCCCACGGACAGGGCGCCCAGGTTGGTGCGGCTTAAGGTTTCCCGCGAGGCGTAGGCGGTAAACGACGTCTTGTCAAAGGTCTCCACGGACAGGCAAGCGCCGTTGATGGCGATGCTTTCGCCCTTGACCCAGGCCGGCGCGGGAAAAAGCGGCCGGAAGGCGAAACGAGATTCGCCGTCGCCGGGGGTGATGCGGGCCACTTCGCCCATGCCCATGACAAGACCGGTGAACATATCTAGTCCGCCTGTCCGGCCGCGGGAGCGGGAGCCTGACGCACGGGCCGCAGGGAGAGCATGATGTCGTTGCCGGAAAGTCGGGCGTCGGCGATGCGCAGTTGCAGGGCCTCCTCAATGAGCAGGGGGTTGCGGCCGTCGAACAGGGGGGTGGCGTCGTTGTCGCCCAGAATTTTCGGAGCCAGATGCAGGTGGAACTCCCTGGCCAGGCCGCTGTCCAGCAGGGCCAGACCAAGCCGGCCGCCACCCTCGCAGAGCACGTAATGGCAATCGAGTTCCTTGCGCAGGTGGACAAGCCCTTCGGCCAAGCTGAGTTCAGCCCGCATGCCGTGGCCGCGCGTGTTGGCCTTGGCGTGCGAGGGCAGGCCCACCACGCGTATGCCTCTGCGGCGCAGGGCCTCGGCCTTGGGGCTGGCGGCCGCGGCCACGGTGGTCCAGAAGATGGTGGATTCGGGCCTGTCCTTGATCAACTGCATGGATACGCCGGCCTCGGGCAGACGCGAGGTGACCACCACGGCCAGGGGCTGTCGCGGGCAGAGCGTTTCATCTTCCAGGCGGCAGGTCAGGGCGGGATTGTCCAGATAAAAGGTGTTGCCGCCCACAATCAGGGCATCCATGTGCTGGCGCAGTTGATGCACGCGAGTGCGGGTTTCCGGAGAGGTGATCCACTTGGAATTGCCGGTGCGGGTGGCGATGCGGCCGTCCAGGGTGCTGGCCAGCTTGATGATGGTGTAGGGCAGATCGCTTGTCTGCCAGGTGATGAAATCGTCAATAAGATCCAGGCACTCGTCAAGGGCCACGCCCGTTTCCACGCTCACTCCCTGGCCGCGCAGCAGTTCCGCGCCGCCGGAGGCTTCCGGGTTGGGATCAAGGGCGCCCACGACCAGACTGCGAATGCCGGATTTCAGGATGGCTTCGGTGCAGGGCGGGGTTTTGCCGTGGTGGCGGCAGGGCTCCAGGGTGACTACCAGGGTGCAGTCGGCGGGGTTCACGCCTTTTTGGGCGGCATCCTCAAGGGCGTCGATTTCCGCGTGGGGCTGCCCCGCTCCCTTGTGCCACCCCTGGGCCACGATCGCGCCGTCTTTCACCAGCACGGCGCCGACGCAGGGGTTGGGCCGGGTCTGCCATCTGGCCTGGCCGGCCAGGGCCACGGCCTGAAGCATGAATTGGCGATACGGGTGTTCCGTCACTGTGCGCTCCTTATGTCCCGTCCGGCCGGGGTTTACCCGCCGGCCCCGGGGAAACGTCCGAACAGCAGGCGGTTTCCCGCTCTTCCGTATTTTCCCCGTCGGGGGGAACAACCAGCCGGGCCAGGTCCACGCCGGCCTCGGCGAACATTTCCTCCGCCATGGAATCAGGATAGGGGGAGGCGTACAGCACCGAAACCACCCCGCAATTGAGAAGCATTTTGGTGCAGATCAGGCAGGGCTGGTGGGTGCAGTAAACGGTGGCCCCTTCCAAAGAAATGCCGTGCACGGCCGCCTGGATGATCACGTTCTGCTCCGCGTGCAGGCCCCGGCACAGTTCGTGGCGCTGCCCGGAAGGAATGCCCAGCTGTTCGCGCAGGCAGCCGACTTCAAGGCAATCGCGCATGTTGCGCGGCGCGCCGTTATACCCGGTGGCCAGAATGCGCTTGTTCTTGACCGCTATGGCCCCCACTTTGCGCCGGGCGCAGGTGGAGCGCTCGGCCACAAGGCTGGTGATGTTCATGAAATACTCGGGCCAGGGCATGCGGGACATGACGCTTTACCTATACGGGTTGGGCGTGGCGGCTGCTGAACAGCAAGCTGCCGGCCGGACGCGCCCTCTCCGGAATACGGCGGAAGCGCGTTTCGGCCGGCAGAGAACACTATAGCTATTTTTCTGTCGGTTTACCACGCAAAAAGCGGGAACCGGGAAGCGAACTTTTCCACCCTGGCGGCAATGGCGGCCAGGCGGGTTTCGTTGGAGTGCGACTCCAGGCTTTCCGCGATCCAGGCCGCTATTTTGCGCATGTCCTTGGCGGCCATGCCGCGCGTGGTCAGGGCCGGGGTGCCGAGGCGGATGCCGGAAGTGACAAAGGGCGAGCGGGTCTCAAAGGGCACGGTGTTCTTGTTGACGGTAATCCCGGCCTTGTCCAGGGCCACTTCGGCTTCCTTGCCGGTGATGTTCCTGTCCGTGAGGTCAACGAGCATCAGGTGGTTGTCCGTGCCGCCGGATACCAGCTTGTAGCCGGCATTGACGAGTTCTGAGGCCAGCGTGGCGGCGTTTTCGATCACCTGGCGCTGGTAACGTTTGAATTCCGGGCGCAGGGCTTCGCCCAGAGCCACGGCCTTGGCCGCGATAACGTGCATGAGCGGGCCGCCCTGGATGCCGGGAAAAATCTGGCTGTCCAGGGTGCTGCCGAAGTTTTCGGCGGCAAAGATCATGCCGCCGCGCGGCCCTCGCAGAGTTTTGTGGGTGGTGGTGGTAACAAAGTGGGCCTGGCCGATGGGGCTGGGGTGCAGACCCGTGGCCACCAGGCCGGCGATATGGGCCATGTCCACCATCAGCTTGGCCCCCACTTCATCGGCCACGGCCCGGAACTTGGCGAAATCGATGGTGCGGGAATAGGCGCTGCCCCCGGCCACGATCAGGGCCGGGGTATGCTTGTGGGCCAGGGCGCGCATGGCCTCGTAGTCGATGAGGCCGGTTTCCTTGTCCACGCCGTAGCTGAAAAAGGTGTAGGACTTGCCGGAAAAGTTCACCGGGCTGCCGTGGGTCAGGTGCCCGCCGTGGGTCAGGTTCATGCCAAGGACTGTCTCGCCCGATTCCAGGGCCCCGCAGTACACGGCCATGTTGGCCTGGCTGCCGGAATGGGGCTGGGCGTTGGCGTATTCCGCGCCGAAAAGCTTTTTGCCCCGCTCTATGGCCAGGCGCTCCACCACGTCCACGTATTCGCAGCCGCCGTAGTAGCGCTTGCCGGGATACCCTTCCGCGTACTTGTGGGTGAGAACGCTGCCTTGAGCCTGACGCACGGCCGGGGAAACAAAGTTTTCGGAAGCAATGAGCTCCAGCTTATGCAACTGGCGCAGCGATTCATTGTATACGGCCTGCCCGACTGCCGGGTCGCTCAAGAGTAATTCGTCCATAGCGCAAAACCTCGTTGAATTGGGAACCGGACGCCGCGTCCGGGCGGCGTCCCGCGAAAAAGTACGGGCCGGCCGGTCTGGCCCCCTATTCCTTCCAGCGCTTGAAAACCAGGCAGCAGTTGGTGCCGCCGAACCCGAAGGAATTGCAGAGAATATGTTCGACCTGGATGGGCTTGGGCCCCCGGGTCATGTAGTTGAGGTCGCATTCCGGGTCCGGGGTTTCGTAGTTGGCGGTGCCCGGAATAACGCCCTTGTGCAGGGTCATGGCGGAGAAAACGCTCTCTATGCCGCCGGCCGCGCCGAGCAGGTGCCCGGTTTGCGACTTGTTGGCGGTAATGGGAATGTCGTAGGCGCGTTTGCCGAAAACGGCTTTGATGGCCTTGGTTTCGGCCATATCGTTGAGTTGGGTGGACGTGCCGTGGGCATTGATGTGGTCAATGTCGTCGGGAGTGAGGCCTGCGTCGGCAATGGCGTTTTTCATGGCCGCGGCCATGCCTTCGCCGCTGTCCAGGGGGGCGGTCATGTGGAAGGCGTCGCAGGATGAGCCGAATCCCACGAGCTCGGCGTAAATTCTCGCGCCGCGCGCCTTCGCGCTTTCCAGACTCTCGATGTAGAGCATGCCCGCGCCTTCGCCCATGATAAATCCCGAACGATCCTTGTCAAAAGGACGCGAGGCTTTTTCCGGCTCGCCGTTGCGGGTGGAAAGGGCTTTCAGGGCGGTAAAGCCGGAAATGCCCATGGGGGTGACAGTGGCTTCCACCCCGCCGGTAATGGCGGCCGAGCAGCGATCCAGCAGGATCTCGCTGTAGGCGTAACCAATGGCGTGCAGGGCCGAGGCGCAGGCCGAAGTGGCCACCACGTTGGGCCCCTTGGCGCCGGTAAAAATGGCCACCTGCCCCGGGGCCATGTTGGAGATGAGCATGGGGATCATGAAAGGGGAAATTTTGTCCGGACCGGCTTCCACCAGCCTGGAGTGGAAGTCCTCGATGGTTTTCAGACCGCCAAGGCCCACGCCGAGCAGAACGGCGATGGAATGGGCGTTGGCCTCGGTGATGGTGATATCCGCGTCCTTGACGAGCATGCCGGCCGCCGCCACCGCGAACTGCACGAAACGATCCATGCGCCGGGCCTGTTTGGCGGGGATGTCGTAAGCTTCGGGCGAAAAGCCTTTTACCTCGCCGGCTATGGTCGCGCTGAATCCGGTGGAATCGAACAGCGTGATGGGAGCAATGCCGGACTTGCCGGCCAGCAGATTGTCCCAGCTTTCGGTAAGGTTGCCGCCCAAGGGGCACAAGGCGGAGAGGCCGGTTACCACCACACGTTTTCTGGTCATGAGTTTATCCTTATGCGTATCCCGCCGGCCGACGATTTCGGGACGAGTATGCCCCGCCCGCCATGCCGCCACGGAAACCGCTGTCGCGCTCCGGGTTCTTCCGGAAAAGCCTCATTGCGGCACCGCGTGCCGGCGAAGGGGCTGGCGAGGTTCGACAAAAGTGTTCCGGTCTCAACAATGCTCCGGCGGCGGCTTCACGCCGCCGCCCGGGGAACAAACGCTTCCGGCGCGGCCTTGGGCGGCCGACATCCGTCATGGGCGCAAGACCGGAACATGCTTCCGGACAATTACTTGGCGTGGTTGGTCACATACGCCACGGCGTCTTTAACCTTAAGGAGCTTCTGCGCTTCTTCGTCATCTATTTCAATGGAAAACTCTTCTTCCATGGCCATGATCAGCTCGGTGAGATCCAGGGAGTCGGCCCCGAGATCTTCGACAAAGGAAGCTTCCGGCTTGACTTCGTCGGCGGAAACGCCAAGCTGGTCCATGATGATCTTTTTCACTTTTTCTTCAACAGACATGTGTCCTCCGGATTCGCAACGAAACGTTTGGTTGATTGTTACAGACAGCAAGGCTTACGCGAATATTCCTGTCAGCAGTACATGCCGCCGTTGACGGCGAGCACCTGGCCCGTGATATAGGCCGCCTTATCCGAGCCCAGAAAGGCGACGGCATCGGCCACATGTTGGGCCGCGCCGAACGCTTTGAGCGGAATATGTTCAAGATACTGCGCGCGCACGCCCTCGGGCAGGGCGGTCGTCATGTCGGTTTCAATAAAGCCGGGGGCCACGGCATTGACCGTTACGCCCCGGCCGGCCAGTTCCTTGGCCGCCGACTTGGTCAGCCCGATGAGCCCGGCCTTGGCGGCGCTGTAGTTCACCTGGCCGGCGTTGCCCATCTGCCCGACCACGGACGTGATGTTCACAATGCGGCCGGAGCGCTGCTTGGACATGATTTTGGCCGCTTCGCGCAGACAATGGAAAGCGCCTTTGAGGTTCACGTCGAGAACGGCGTTAAAGTCCTCGTCCTTCATGCGCACGATAAAGTTGTCCTTGGTGATGCCGGCGTTGTTCACCAACAATTCGAGCCGTGCCTTGTCCTTGATTTCCTCAAGAAAAAAAGCGCTGACCGCGGCGCTGTCGGAAACATCCAGGCAAAAGGCCCTGGCCTTGCCTCCGGCGGCCTCTATGCCCTTGACCACGACCTCGGCCTCGGCCGGCCTGCTCACGTAGGTGAAATACACCCGCAAACCCTGTGCGGCCAGAGTCTCGGCCACGCATTTGCCGATGCCGCGCGAACCGCCCGTAACAAGGGCGGTGGGGGTAAGTTCGCTCATGTTCGTTCCTTGAATAAAGGTAAGGCCAGACCTTACCGCAAACGTCTTCAAATTTCAATTCGCAATGAGGGAAAAGATGCGGGGGAAAGGGAAAACCCATTTTCAAAAGGGTTTTTCCCTTTCCCCCGCATCCCCTTTTGCAAAACTTTTACTTTTGGTTTCAAAGGGTTGACTTGGTTTCTATTGCTCCCTCAGAACCGCACCAGCCCGGCGCCCCAGGTCAGACCGCCGCCGAAGGTGGTCATGAGCACGCGCATGCCCGGCGCAAGGCGCCCTTCTTCCATGGCCTCGCCCAGGGCGAGGGGAATGGAGGCGGCCGAGGTGTTGCCGTATTTTTGCACGTTCAGAAAAACCTTGTCGGCCGGAACGCCCAGGCGGCTGCCCACGGCCTCGATGATACGCAGGTTGGCCTGATGGGGCACAAACAAATCCACGTCAGCCGGGGCAAGCCCGTTGCGCTCCAGCAGTTGCTGGCAGCAGGCGCTCATATTGCGCACGGCGTGCTTGAAAACCAGGCCGCCGTTCATGCGGATGAAATAGTCCGGCCCGACCGTGTCACCGAGCTTGTAGGGCGAGGCGGAAAACCCGCCGCTGATGAGCAGCAGGTCGCCCTTGCTCCCGTCCGAGCCGATCAGGGTGTCCACCACCTCGCCGGACAAGCCCGCGGGCGCCGGAGCGCCGGTTCCGGTGACCAGCACCGCGCCCGCGCCGTCGCCAAAAAGCACGGCCGTGCTGTGATCGTCCCAGTTGCAACGGTGCGAGAGGCTTTCGGAAGCCACCAGCAGCACGCGGGCCAGGGGATCTTTGGCCAGCAGGGCGTCGGCCAGGGCCAGACCGTTGACGAATCCGGCGCAAGCGGCGTTAAGGTCCACGGCCATGCGGCCCTTGATGCCCAGCTTGGCGGCCAGAACGCAGGCGGCCGAAGGGCAGCAGGCGTCGGGGGTGCAGGTGGCGTAAAGAATGTGGGTGACGTCGTCCGCCGCAAGGCCGGCGTTGGCCAGGGCGGATTCGGCGGCGCGCAGGGCCATGTCGGTGCCGGTCATGCCGTCTTCGAGAAGGCGACGGGAGCGTATGCCGGTGCGCGAGACGATCCATTCGTCCGTGATGTCGGAACGGGCGGCGATTTCGGCGTTGCCGAGCGCTTTTTCCGGCACGTAATAGCCAAAGCCGCTGATGCGGGAATGTATGGTCATGGCAATGGCCTTTTCAGCCTTGGCGGCGGGGTGCGGAACGATTATTTGGTGGCCTTGCCGAAACGGGCGAGTTCCTCGTTGGCCAGAATGTTGGCGACGAGCCGCTCGTTGGTGCGCTTTTCCACAAAAAGCGCGGCCATGGTGGTGGCGCTGGTGATGGCCTTGATGTTCGACTTGCCGTGGCAGACGATGACGATGCCCTGAAGGCCGAGCAGGGGCGCGCCGCCGTATTCGGCATAGTCCACAAAGCGGGCCACGCGCTTGAAGGCCCCTTTGGCCAGCAGGGTGCCCAGCTTGGCGGCCAGGCTGCTGCCGAGCAGCTCCCGCTTCAGAATGCGCGACAAAGACGCGGCCAGACCTTCGGACAGCTTGAGGGCCACGTTGCCCACAAAACCGTCGCACACGATCACGTCCACGTCGCCGGTGAACAGATCCCGGCCTTCGACGTTGCCCACAAAATTGAGGTTCTGGGCCAGCTTGAAAAAGTCGTAGGCTTCCTTGACCAGGGTGTTGCCCTTGCCTTCCTCCTCGCCGATGGAGAGCAGGCCGATCTTGGGATGCTCCCGGTCGAGGATATCCTTGGCAAAGGCGTCGGCCATGAGCCCGAACTGGAACAGGTGGTGGGGCTTGGAATCGACGTTGGCCCCGACGTCGACGATAATGGTGGGGGCCTTTTCCGAAGGCATCACCGAGGCCAGGGCCGGGCGGTCCACGCCGGGCACGCGGCCCATGATGAACATGCCGCAAGCCACGCTGGCCCCGGAATGGCCGGGGCTGACCAGACCGTGAGCCCGCCCTTCCTTGACCAGACGGCAGGCCACCTGAATGGAGGCGTCCTTCTTGCGGCGCAGAATATCGGACGGGCGTTCGCCCATCAGGGCCACTTCCGAGGCGTGCACAATGTCATACGACACGCCCGAGGTGTCGTGCCTGGACAGTTCGTTGCGAATAACGGACGTATCGCCGACCAGCAACACCGCAAAGCCGCCCTTGCGGGCGGCGGTCAGCGCGCCGGGAATCGTCACCGGGGGGCCGAAATCGCCCCCCATCACATCGACCGCAATAATGGGGGATGTGGCGGACATTCAGGGCCTTTATTCGCTGGCGGCCAGGTAGTTGCGTCCGCGGTAGCTGCCGCAGGAGGGGCAGACGGCGTGGGGCAGGCTGGGCTTGCCGCAGGAGCAGATCACCACCGCCGGCACGGCCACGTGATGGTGGGAACGGCGCATGCCCTTTTTGGATTTGGATTTTTTATTCTGTTGCACTGCCATAACGGTCTCCTTGGTTGCCGGCCGCGCGCGGCCGGCGTCATCTATTGCTTTTTTTGTATGGTAAGCCCCCGCAGCACGGCCAGACGCGGATCGCCCTCGCCCCGGCCGCAGGAGCAGCTTTCGGTATTCCTGTCGCACCCGCAGAGCGGGCACAGCCCCTTGCAATCGCGCGAGCACAAAGGTTTCAGGGGCAAAGCCAGGGAAAACTCTTCCCAGGCCAGGGCGGCAGGGTTGATTTCTATACCCCGGCCGTGCGCCCCCAGCCGGATTACGGCTTCGTCGGCCTCTTCCGGCTCTGCTTCGCCCGAAGGGTCCGGGCCGGCCGCCCCCACAGGGGCGAAATCGCGCGGAAAAGGCTCAAAACTGTCGAAAGAATGGTCCAGTTCCACCGAACTGTCGCCCGAGCAGCGATCGCAAGGCAGTATCACCCGGCCCCGTACACGGCCGCGAAACAGCACGCCTTCCGCCTGGGGCAGAACGGCCACGGCCGCCTCCACGGGTTCGGCGATGCGGATGTCCAGGTCAAATTCGTCCAGCAAACTCTGCCAGAAGACCTGATCGTCCACCCGGTATTCGCTTCCGCCTGGGGTGACGCTTTGCAGCGGCACCCAGTAACTGTCCATGCTCGTCATGACAAAAACCTCTTCCGTCGCCGCGGGCTTGGCTTTGCCGGCGCACTCGCCGCCGGCGCGCAATGCGCGGGGCACGAAAACAGACCCCGAAACGCTCGGACGGAAGGGGTCTAGTACATGCGAATGCCCGCGTTTGTCAATGAGGCGGGCAAAATATTTCGACGTCCCCGGGGGCCGGGCGCCCGGGGGATTCCGCTTCGCCTGCGGGCGGGAATTATCCCGGCTCATGAAAAAAGTTGTTGCTTTTTGAAAGAGCGGCGAGTAAGTAAATCGTCTTCAGCACAGCGGCATACACGGCCGCGCCGGCCGGAGCGCCAGCACCCGCTTGTAAACGGATGCGCGCCCCCGTCAATCCGGGCCCGGCAGGGCGGACGCATACGTATATTTTCGGAGGAAACCATGTCCAAGAAATGCGAACACTGCGGCAAGACTCCCCAGTCGGGGCATCACGTCAGCCACTCGAACATCAAGACCAACCGCCGCTTCAATCCCAATCTGCAGACCGTGCGCCACCAGACGCCGGACGGCACGGTGCGCCGCATCACCCTGTGCACCCGCTGCATCCGCTCGGGCGCGGTCACCAAGCCCGTGGCGCGCAAACAGGCGTAAGCCCGCGCGCTTTCACGCCGGCGTGTTTTTCCGGCCCGCTTCCCTTTTGGAGAAGCGGGCCTTTTCCATTTCCGGTTTCGCCTTTTTACCGCCCCGCCCTTTCATTCCAGGGCCAGGGCGGCCAGAGCGTTGACGGCGGCCGCCGCCAGGGGGGAGCCTCCACGTCGGCCATTCAGGACAAGGGAAGGTATGCGGGGCTGGCGCAAGAGCAGTTCCTTGGCTTCGGCGGCGTTGACAAAGCCCACGGGCATGCCGATGACCAGAGCCGGGATCGCCCCGCCGGCGGCCACACTATCCAGCAGGGCCAGCAGGGCCGTGGGGGCGTTGCCGATAGCCACAACCGCGCCGCCGAGGCGGTCGCCCAAGGCTTCCATGCCGGCGCGGGCGCGGGTGATTCCCCGTCGGGCCGCCTCTTCGGCCAGACCGGGCCGGGAAAGGATGCAAGAGGCGGTTACGCCCAGCGGCTCGAGGCGGCGGAGCGGGATGCCCGCCCGCACCATTTCCGTGTCGGTAAACACCGGCGCGCCGCGCTTGAGAGCGGCCACGCCGGCTTCAACGGCCGCTTCCGGCAATCGAAGATCCCGCAGCAGGGTCAGATCGCCGGCGGCGTGAACAAGACGCCGGGCCACAAGCCAGGCCTTGCCCGCAAAAGGCCTGGACTCGCCGACTTCGGCCTCGATAATGGCGAACGAACGCGCCTCTATGGCGTCCGGGGAGGAACTGGGATCCAGAAGCACAGCCGCGTCTTCCAACGCCTGATCCGGGCCGGGGCTATACAGAGCCACTGCCGCTCCTGCGGGCGAAAAAGGCGGTTATGCATTCCGCGTCTTCCGGCCGAGCGGAAACGTTCAGTTCCGCGTCGCCGCCCGAGCAGACGAACTGTCCGTCGGCCAGGATGGCATAGCCCGCGGAAATCACGTTGGCATAAGGCAGCTGTTCTCGCATATCAATGTGCGCAACCTTGTCTGGGAACAGAAAGGGAACCGGCTGTCCAGAAAAATCCTCAAAGATAATATATTTCATTCTGACACTCCGGTATTGGCCGTTGCGCCGCTCTCCAGTCGGAGCGTGGCGGATTGTTGAAAAGCTTGTCCGCGCAGTGAGTCGCGCCCGCGGCCCCAAGGGCGGCCGCCACTTTTTTTTCGGAAATTCCGCCATGCGTAACCCGCATGAATTCAATGCGCTATTTCCATATTGCCGTCTTCTCGGCTATTGTTTTCTTCCTGCCATGTTTTTTTTTTATGATCAACACTTCCCCTAAATAGAAACACTATGCTATGTTGTATATGGAATGGCATATCCTCTGCGAGGTCGCAATGGAACGCGGCAAAAGGAAAGACGCCCCTTCGGGCTTCATTCCGCGCCAACAGGACAATATCCCGGTTGGGAAACCGTGTTCACACTCCGGCCGAAATACCCGGCGCACAAAGAGGCAAGCGTGCATTCTCCGCTTCAGGAGCCGCTGCCGCCACCAACCTCTCCCGCGCCGACTCCATTATGCCAGCCGATGCGTCCTTCGGCGGAACCGTAACGTAAAGAAGCATTTCTGGAAAATAATTCGAGAACAGCCGTATTTACGCATAGACAAGGCTACTATATTCCATTAACAGAGTCTTGGCACTTCCTTTTTTACGGTAGCTGATTGCATCTAACACGCTTTCACTCTATTCTACTTTACAGATAGAGAACAATGCGTAAAAAAAGTATTTTACGAGGTTGTCAACAAAAGGAGCCGACTGTGAAAAACTACCTTACGGAAGCGCTGGAGATAGTGAGAGCGCAAGCCAGCGTGCGCACCATGACGGAAGAGGAAATCGTCACTATGGTGACGAAACTGGCCGAAAAATTTCGCGTGATGAGCGACAGCGGCAGCGCCGCTTCCCCTGAGGAAGAAACCGGCAATGCCATAGACCCGCGCAAGGCCATTAAAGAGAAGTCCATCACTTGCGTCATCTGCGGCAAAACGTTCAAGCTGATCACCAAAAAACATCTGGCCTCCCACGGGCTCACCACAGAAGAGTACCGCGAGCATTGCGGGTACAAAAAGGGCACGCCCCTGGTATGCAAGTTCCTGCAGCGCGAACGGCGCAAGAAAATGCAGGGCATGCGTTTGTGGGAACGCCGGAAAACTTAGGGCTGTTTGAGCCCATTGGGCGAAAATGGACCATATCCCGGAAAGGTCGGAATGACTTTTTCGGGATATGGAACCCCGCCGCGCGGGTTACATCAGTTTGGCCCCGTTGGGCACCGGCCGCTCCGGCACTGCGATGACAATGGCCCCGCCGGCATCGGCGAAACCCGTGAGCAAAAATTCGGACATGAACGGTCCCACCTGCTTGGGCGGAAAATTCACCACCCCGACCACCTGCCTTCCGATCAAGTCCTCTGCCCGGTAAAGCGCGGTTATTTGCACACTGGTTTTTTTCTCGCCAATCTCCGGGCCAAAATCCACCCAGACTTTATACGCCGGCTTGCGGGCTTCGGGAAAAGTCTCCACCCGCAACACCGTGCCCACGCGCAACTCCACCGCTTCGAACTCTCCCCACGAAATCGTCTTCATTCCCCCTCTCCGTTTACGGGTTGTCCTCTGTCGCCGCTTCCGGCCGCCAGTCCCGGCACACGTCCACCCAGGCCCTGGCCCCGGATATGGCGTACAAATCCTCGCAACTCAACTCGATAAGAGAATTGGCGCTGCCGCAGGCCGGGTATACCGTGGCGAAACGCCGCAGGGACAGGTCCAGGTAAATCGCGGCCTCAGGGTTTTCCACGGCAAAGGGGCAGACCCCGCCCACACCGTGACCGGTGCGGGCCAGGGCCTCTTCTGGCGCGAGCATTTTGGACTTGACGCCGAAACGATCCTTGAACTTCTTGCCGTCAATGCGGGCGTCGCCGGAAGCGACCACCAGGATGCAGGCCCGTTCCGGATCGCTCCCCTCCTCTCTTCTGGCCGCAAAGGACAGGGTTTTGGCGATGCGCTCGGCGCAAACGCCCACGGCCCTGGCCGCCAGATCCACGGTGGCGCAGGACTCGGCCAGTTCAAGCACGTTTCCGTCCTTGCCCCAGCGGCGCAAATGGCCTTTGACCGCCTCCACGCTCACGACAGCCCCTTACACCAGCCGGGCGATGTGGCCCATGCGCTCGCCGGGCAGAAGGGCCACCGGGGGAATGTCTATCAGGGTATAGCTGCCGGGGGCAAGCCTCATGGCGGCGCGGGCCGAGGATACCAGCACCTGGGCCGTGAGGGCCGGGTTGTCGATGCGCATGTCAAAGCTCAGGCGCTGGTTGGAAGTCATGCCCGAAGCGCCTATGCGCTCCATCAGCACGCCGTGGGAATTGTCGGCCACGGCCTCCAGAGCCGCCTTGTCGGGCACGAAGCGCACTTCCAGCGGATCGTGGCTGAAATAGGGATCGGCCGCCAGGGCGGCGCGGGTATCGTCTTCCGAAGCCTCTTTTTCCGCCAGTACATAGACCAGGCGCGCATGCCGCCCCCCGCCCACGGGAATGGTGATGGAGGTGGCGTCGACCACGCCCTTGATGGAGCGCGCAGCCACGGAATGCCCCATGGAGCGCCCGCGCCCGAAGTTCGTGAAGGTAACGCCCACGGGCGCCATGGCCTCGAACAAGGCCCGCAACGCCGAATCCGTGCCCGGATCCCAGCCGGCGGCGGTCACGGCCACGCGGCCGGCGTTCGCGGCCGCGCTTTGCAAGTCGGCCACCACTTCGGGCACGCGATCGTGAATATCAAAGCTGTCCACTGTGTGCAGTCCGGCGGCCAGATAGCGGCGGGCGTCCTCCGGCACGCTGCGGGAAGGCCCGCAGAGAATGGCCACGTCGGGCTTGCCCCGGGCCGCGACCAGGGAATCCAAATCGGCGAAATCCGGCAGCCCGCGCAAATCCGCCGCCTGCGCGCCAAGAGAAGCGGCCCGGCGCACAACGCCGAGGCAGCGCATGTCCGACGCGGTTTCGAGAGACTGGACAACGTGCTTGCCGATATTGCCGAGACCATGAACTACAACGGAAATCTGAGACATGAAGGCTCCTTTAGATGAATATGCACCGCAAAAACTCAGTCGGCCCGCCCGAAGTCCACACGAAATCCATGCCGGAAGCGCGACGAGCCCCTGGAACAACGCTTTTGCTCTTGCAAGGGCACTTACGATACAAAAAAAAAATTTCCAAGGCAATTTTGCGGCAGGGAAAGAAGACCGACGCGCCCGCTTTTTTTCAAGAATTCTTAAAAAAATGCCGGTGCCCCTTTTCAAAGGGCAAAAGCGGTTATATCCTACCAAGGAACAAACCCGCGCCGCCTTTACCCGTAGCGGCTTGGCCCGCGCGGCGACAATACGGTCTTTTTACGCGTTTCATGTTCCCGGCGGGAAACTCGCCGGACTTTTTACGGCAGCTTTGCCCGCACGCACCAGCCCTTGACCCGGCGCTTACGCCGGGATGTTTTACGGAGGCCTTCCATGTGGGATTACACTGATTCCGTCCGCGACCACTTCCTCAATCCCCGCAACGTGGGCGAGCTCAAAGACGCCAACGCCGTGGGCGAAGTGGGCAGCCTGGCCTGCGGCGACGCCCTGAAACTCTATCTGAAGATTGACGATACCAACCGCATCGCCGACGCCTCGTTCCAGACATTCGGCTGCGCCAGCGCCATTGCCTCCAGTTCCGTGCTCACGGAAATGATCAAGGGCATGACCGTGGACGAAGCCCTGGCCGTTTCCAACAAGGATATCGCCAAAGCCCTCGGCGGGCTGCCCAAGGAAAAAATGCACTGCTCCGTCATGGGGCAGGAAGCCCTGGAAGCCGCCATCCGCTCCTGGCGGGGCGAACCGCCCGTGCCCCACACCCACGAGGGCCGTCTGGTATGTAAGTGCTTTGGCGTGACCGAAGACCAGATCGTCAAGGTCATTCAGGAAAACAACCTCACCAGTGTTGAGGAAGTGACCAACTTCACCAAGGCCGGCGGCGGCTGCGGCGACTGCCTGGAAGATATCGGCGAAATCCTCAAGGCCACCCTGGCCGGCCATCCCCCCGGAGGCGCCGCGGCCAAGCCCGTGCTCATTCCCGACCTGCGCAAGCCCCAAAAGGCCGAGCCCGCGCCGGCTCTTTCCAACGTGCAGCGCATGCAGCGCGTCATGCGCGTGCTGGATGAGATCGTCCGCCCGCGCCTGCAGCAGGACGGCGGCGACATCGAACTGGTGGACATCGCCGGCAAGGAAGTGACCGTGGCCCTGCGCGGCATGTGCACCAGCTGCCCCTCCAGCCGCCTGACCATCGAAGGCTTTGTGCAGCAAACCCTGCGCGACCAGGTGGAACAGGATCTCGCCGTTCGGGAGGTGAGCCAATGAGCGACCGCGTCATCTACTTTGACAACAACGCCACCACCAGCGTGGCCCCCGAAGTGCTCGAGGCAATGCTCCCCTATCTGCGTGATTATTACGGCAACGCCTCAAGCATGTACCGCTTTGCCGGTTTTGCCCAGGAAGCCATGGGCAAGGCCAGAGAGCAAGTGGCGTCCCTGCTCGGCGCCCAGCCGGAAGAAATCCTCTTCACCTCCTGCGGCACCGAAAGCGACTCCACCGCCATCTACTCGGCCCTGAACGCTCGGCCCGAGAAAAAGCACTTCATCACCACCCGGGTGGAACACCCGGCCGTGCTTTCCCTCGGCCAGCATCTTGAGAAAAAAGGCTATGCCGTCACCTACCTCAGCGTGGACAACAAAGGCCGCATCAGCCTGGACGAATTCGCCAAGGCCCTGACAAAGGATACCGCCCTGGTCTCCATGATGTACGCCAACAACGAAACCGGCAACATCTTCCCCATCGCCGAAGTGGGCGCCCTTTGCCGCGAACGCGGCGTGCCCCTGCACGTTGACGCCGTCCAGGCCGTGGGCAAGCTGCCTATTAATCTCGCGACCCTGCCCGTGGACTACCTGGCCCTGTCCGGCCACAAGCTGCACGCCCCCAAAGGCGTGGGCGCCCTGTACGTGCGCCGGGGCGCTCCTTTCCGGCCCTTCCTGCGAGGCGGGCACCAGGAACGCGGACGCCGTGCCGGCACCGAGGCCGTGCCCAACATCGTCGCCCTTGGCGCCGCCTGCGAGCTGGCCAGCCAGCACATCCACGAGGAAAATACCAAGGTCAAAGCCCTGCGCGACGATCTGCAAAACCGCCTCATGGCCGCCATACCCAACACCATTATCAACGGCGATCCGGATAACCGCCTGCCCAACACCGTGAACCTCTCGTTCAAATACGTGGAAGGCGAAGCCATCCTGCTCATGCTCGACCAGTATGGCATCTGTGCCAGCTCCGGTTCCGCCTGTACCTCCGGCAGTCTGGAACCCTCGCACGTGCTGCGCGCCATGGGCGTGCCCTTCACATACGCCCACGGCTCCCTGCGCCTCTCACTCTGCCGCTATAACACCCAGGCGGAAGTGGACTTCGTGGCCGACAAGCTGCCCCAAATCATCGGCCGCCTGCGCGAAATATCGCCCTACACCAACCTCCCCGACGAGGCCATGTCCCCCGGCGACGGCATCACCTGCGCCCCGTGCGCCGAGGTGGTGGAGTAACGAAGAACTGAGGGGGAGGGGAGAGGAAACTTTTACAAAAGTTTCCTCTCCCCTCCCCCTCAGACTCCCCCTCCCTTCTCCTTCAAAACTTTTTAGTTTGAGGGGCGGCGGGGATGGTGGAACGAAGGTTGTGCCGAAGCATCTCTCCCGCTTCAAAGGCGAAACGATAAAAGCCGCCTTTAAAATTACCTGATTAGAGCAATTCAACTTTAAAATTATTCACTTGATCCTGCCAAGAAAAATGGGGTTTCCAAAGGGGTTCAACCCCTTTGGCCGCCGGAGGCAATACGACTCTTTGGATAATTTCAAAATTGATTTGCTCTAATATCAAAAAGCGGAGCCGCGCAACAACGCGGCTCCGCTTTTATATTGGCTTTTTTCAGTCTATTTGCCGATGCAGAATGAAGAAAAAATCCTATCCAACAGTTCTTCGTTGTCGGTTCGACCGGTCACTTCGTCAAGGCAAGCGGCAGCGCCTTCCAGATACACGGACAGGATGTCCGGCGGGTGCTTATCGATAAGCGCCTGCTCCAGGGAGGCCAGTTCGCCATCCGCCTGGCGCAGCAAGTGCGACTGGCGCAGGTTCGGAGCGGCGTCGCTTGCGGTTTGAAGCGGGGAACCGGCTGTCCCGGCGGAGGAGGAACCGGCAAGCGCCTGCCGCATACCCCCGGCCAGGGCGTCAAGCCCTTCGCCCGTGCGCGCCGAAACGGGAAAACAGGGGCAGAATCCCAGGTCGCTGGCCAGAGACTCGGGAGCGTTGTCGATGAGGCAGCGACGCCATTCATCGGCGGCCCCTTCCGGAGCGAGATCTGTCTTGTTCAGAACCAGCAGCAAGCGCTGTTGGCGAAGCGCCCGCCCGTGCTGTTGAAAAAACTCGTACTCGTCGGGACCGGGGGGCAGGCCGAGATCGGCCACAAGGAGCAGAATGTCTGCTTCGGCGGCCAGACCGTGAGTGCGGCGGATGCCTTCGCTTTCCACATCCTCGCTTTCCGCGCGCAGGCCGGCGGTATCGGTCAGGCGCAGGGGCAGGCCCTTGAGGTTGATGCTTTCCTCTATGTAGTCGCGGGTGGTGCCGGGTTTGTCCGAAACAATGGCTCTGGGCCGCCCGAGCAGAGCGTTGAGCAGACTGGACTTGCCGGCGTTCACCTTGCCGGCCAGCACGGCCAGCGCCCCTTCGCGCCAGAGGCGGGCGCGCTCAAAGGCTTCCAGCAGGGCGCGTATGCGCTCGCGTCCAAGCGCGGCGGTGTGGGCAAAGGCTTCCCGGTCCAACAACTCGGCTTCCTCATCGGGAAAATCGACCGACAGGGTGACCTGAATGCGCAGGGCGTCAAGGGAGGAGCGAAGATCGGCAACGGCGCGCGAGAGGCTTCCGTCCAGCTTGGCGGCGGCCAGGCGGGCGCCCTCTCTGGTGGGAGCGCTGATCAGTTCGGCCACGGCTTCGGCCTGGGCCAGATCCAGGCGGCCGTTGAGGAAAGCGCGGCGCGTGAACTCGCCGGGGCCGGCCAGGCGGGCTCCGGCGGACAGGGCGGCTTCAAGCAGGGCAGCGGTGACGCCCGTGCCGCCATGGCAGTGGATTTCGCCCACGTCCTCGCCGGTAGCTGTGCCAGGGCCGGGCATGTAGACGGCCAGAACCTCGTCCAGGGGGCGGCCGTCGCGGTCAAGGGCATGGCCGTGGTGCATGTGGCGGGGACGAAAGGCGAAAATTCCGGCTGTCCGACTTTTTTTCGGAGGCGAGAACAGGGCGGAGAGCACGGTCCGGGCGTCCGGGCCGCTAAGGCGGAGAATGGCGATGCCGCCAAGGCCGGGAGGGGTGGCGATGGCGGCAATGGTATCGTTCTGCATGGGCTGGCCTAATCAAGAGCGGCTGGACGTTCGCCATCGCCATCCTCATTCTCGAACTGCGCGGCCGGGGAAGCGTCATGTTGCGGCTCCGCTATTTCCCGGGGCGGCGCTTCGGCTTCTTTGCCGCGCGAGCCACGTTTGGGCTGAATAATCACGCGGCGCTGCGTCCCTTCCCCTTTGCTATGGGTTTGCACGGCCTCGTCGCCTTCCAGGGCCAGATGGATGATGCGGCGCTGGTAGGCGCTCAAAGGGCGGGTGGACTGCGGCCGGCGCGTGGCTTTAGCCCGTTCGGCCAGGGACAGGGCCATTTCCTTGAGCCGGTCGTCCTGGCGTTCCCGGTAGTTGCCGGCGTCTATCTGCAGGCGCAGGGAACCGCCGATGCGCTTGGCGATGATGCGGGCGGCCAGATACTGCACAGCGGCCAGGGTGGTTCCCTCGCGTCCCACGAGCAGGCCGGAGGCCTCGCCGCAATCGACGGAAGCGCGCACCCGGCTGTCGTGTATCTCCACCGAGCAGGGCACCTGGCCCACAATGGGTTCCACCAGGCGTTGAATCACGCCGCAAACCACGGCAACGAGTTCGTCGCGGTCACAGGTCTCAAGGGGAAATTCAGGCAACTCGTCACGGACCGAATCCAAGGCGAAATCGGCGGCAAGCCCTTCGCCCGTTGCGGCGGGGGAATCGGCGGACCGGGGTTGTTCCGGGGTACGCCCGTCGTTGCGGCGAGGTTTGCGGTCATCGTTCCGCGCGCTATTGCCGCGACCGCCGTTGCGACGCCCCCGGCCGCCGCGCTGGGCGGCATCCGGTTCGCCTTTCGCCGCTTGGCCGGGCTCTTTGCCGGCGCCGACGGGAACATCATCGGACGAACGTGCGGGGCTGCGCCCGGTAGAGGCGGCCTCGGCGTTGTTGGAAGCGGGTTTGCCGTTTCGCCCGGGGACTCGCCCGCCCCGCTCGGCCTTGTCGCCGGCGCTTTCCCGCTGCCGCCGCTCAGGCCCGGCGGACTCGTTTCGAGCGGCCTGGCTTTCGTCAGCGGGCGAATCGGACAGACTCTCCTCCGTCTCAATGGCCGGCACCCGTTCAAGCGGCTGGACCCGGGCGGCCCGAATATGGGCCTTTTTAACGCCCACCAGGCCGAAAATGCCGGTTTTGGCGTCGCTTACTATTTCTATTTCCAGTTTTTCCCGGGCCACGCCATAATAACCGCAGGCTTCGCCAATGGCGTCGTCCAGGCTTTTTCCCTCAAAGTCTTTGAATCGACTCATGCTGGCCTCGTGTATCGGAATGGGAAAAAGGCCGGATCAGTCACGTCTGGCCCTTTTCCCGAAGTCTCAGGCAGTTCGACGAAGCTGCATCCACTGCTGTCCGATGGAGATAACGTTGTTGATAAGCCAGTAGACCACAAGCCCGGAAGGAAAGTTGATGAACAGCACGGTGAAGATCAGCGGCATGAGCATCATTACTTTGGCCTGGGTGGGGTCGCCCGGCGCCGGAGTCATTTTTTGTTGCAGGAACATGGTGGCGCCCATCACCAGGGGGGTGATCAGGAGCGGATCGGGCGAGGCCAGGTCAGCCAGCCAGGGCATGTTCGTAAAGGGCAACGTGGAAATAAAGGGCGCGTGGCGCAGTTCGATGGCGTTCAGAAGCGCCTGGTAAAGCCCGAAAAATACCGGAATCTGAATGAGAATGGGCAGGCAGCCCCCAGCCGGGTTGACCTTGTAGGTCTTGTACAGCTGCATGATTTCCCGGTTCATGCTCTCTTTGTCGTCAGCGTACTTTTCCCGGATTTTAACAATAAGCGGCTGCAGTTGCTTCATCTGCTGCATGGACTTGTAGCTTTTCTGCGACAGGGGCCAGAACAGAATCTTGATCACGATGGTCAAAAGGATAATGGCCACGCCGTAGTTGTGGGCGTAGCTGTAAAAAAACTCCAGCAGCATCAGCAGCGGCTTGGCGATGAAGGAAAACAGGCCGTAGTCCAGGGCCTTTTTCAGGTCGTTGGGCGTGCCGGCAAGCTGTTTCGTTTCCTTGGGCCCGACAAAGTAGGAGCAGTCCAGCGTAGTGTCGGTGTTGGACAGCGCCAGGCCCGTTTTGCCGATAAGCACGTGATACACGTTGTTGATCAGGCTGCCCTTGGCCGAGGCATCGGCGCCCTTCATGCTCACGGCGCCCATGAAATAGTTGTTCATTATCGCCATCCAGGAAACTTTGCCCTGGATGAGCTTGCCCGCGGTCAAATCGCTCGCGGAGTGGTCTTCGTCGAACTTGTCATTTTGCAGCCAGGCCACGCGGGTGAGGTTGTAGGAACTTTCCTCGGCCGCGGGTTCAGGGCCGCCCTTTATCTTGTGCCACAGCCGGGAAAGGATGGAGGGAGCCTCGTTCACGGCCAGGGCGCTGGCCCCGAAGGTGAAAGCCACGTTGGCCGTCCGGGGCGCGCCCGAGGACAGGTGCAGTTTTTCGTCAATAACGTAGGTTGCGCCGGAAAAAGACAGCTCACGCGTAATGCGCACGCCGTCGATTTCAGCCGCAAAACGCAGGATGCCCGTGCCGTCGGCGCCCAGGGTGAGGTTGTCCCCTTCCAGAGCCCAGGAGGCGCCCACCCAGGTGGGTTGGCCGTTCACCAAAAGCCCCATGGGGGCCTGTCCGGCGGCGACTTCGCTGACCATGTTCACCATGGGCGAATCGGGCTTTAAGCTGGTGTGGTATTTTTTCAGGTAAAACTGGCGCAGAATGCCCCCGCCGCTGTGGAACACGGCCTTGTAAAGGGGCGTTTCCACGGTGACCAGCCTGCCCTCGGTGGGCACAAAGGCCGGCGGGGTCGAAGTGGCCGAAGGATCGCCGGCCGGGCCGCTGGTGGCGGCGCTACTCGGATCATTGGGCTGCGCGGCCGGGGCTGTGGCATTTTGCGCGACCGGAGCGGTGGCGTTTTGCGCGACCGGAGCGGGCGGGGCAGGCAGCCACCCCATGTGCTGGGCTAAAAAATTCCAGCCGAGGAAGATGGCGCAGGAAATGCCTATGGCCAGAGCGAGACGTTTCAGTTCCATGCGTGGTGCTCAATTTCTAACGGGTTTGGATTGGGACTGCTCCCGGAATACGACCGGCCGCCTGTTACCCGAAACAGCGGCGGGAACGCTTTCTTGAAAAACATGCCTCGCGGGCTTTGGAGCGTTTTGCGCCCGCGCGGGTTCGCCGGTTACGGACGAAAATGCTTGCCGGCCGGAACGGGATCGTAACCGCCGTCGCTCCAGGGATGACACCGCAGCAGCCGCAGAAGCGCCAACAGTCCGCCTTTGCCGATGCCATGCGCCACTACCGCCTGTCGGGCATAGTCCGAGCAGGTGGGATAAAAGCGGCAGCGGGCCGGAAAAAGCGGAGAAATGCAATATTGGTAAAAGCGGATCGGGGCGATGGCCAGTTTGCGCGCAAGCATCCGTATCATGATTGTTCAGACTCCGGGTGTTGCCGGTTATCCGTTCGCGCGGGCGGGCTTCGCCGCGGCCGCTCCGGGCCTTGAGCGGCCGCGGCGCGCAACAGGGGGAGCAGTTCGCCGCTCACGCTCGCCAGGGTCGCGGCTTGCGGAACAAGGCAACGCTTGGGCACAACCACATAGTCATACCCGTGAGTCACCTGCTCCTGCGCCAGCCGAAAACATTCGCGGACAAGCCTGCGGATCCGGTTGCGCCGGACCGCCGAGCCTGTCTTTCGGGTCACGGCCATGCCGAGCCGCCACGAAAGGGTCGCTTCGGCCCTTTTGTTCACAAATAAAACGAAATTGCTGGAAAAAAAACGGCGACCGCCTTCGTAGCAACGCACGAAATCGGGCCGTTCCGTCAGCCGACGCTCGGGAGGAAAACTCAGACCGCTAATTTCTTGCGTCCCTTGGCGCGCCTGCGGCGCAGTATCTGACGCCCGGCGGCGCTGCTCATGCGGGCCCGAAAGCCGTGCACCCGTTTCCGCTTGATGCGGCTGGGCTGATACGTTCTTTTCATAAAAAACTCTCCTTAAGCAAGAATATGAACGGAATTCTTTAGCCGGTTCACCCCAAGGCGTCAAGGCATTTCGCGCGGTCGTGCGCTCCTTTTCGGCAGGCGCGCCGTAATTCCGCGCCCACGGCGGCAAAGCGCGCGCATGTTCCGCGCCGCGCCCACCGCGACGAAAAACGCTTCCTGGACCTGTTGGCGCCGCACACGTCAGAAGCTGTCCCTGGCCTTGAGCTGATCCCAGAGCCTGCGTATCTGCGGCGCGTCGTCCGCATAGCGGTTCAAGGCGGCTTCCAGCGTCTGTCCGGCCGCGTGTTCCCCGCTCAGGGACAGCACGGATCTGGCGGCGTGGACCCTGGCCCGCCAGCCCAGGCATTCCCCTTCGGCCAGCATGTAATCCGCCGCCTGGGCGTATCGCTCCAGATTGTGCAGGGCCGCCCAGGTAAAGAGGATCCTGTCGGCGCGGCAGGCGGCGTCGCGCTCGAGCCATTCCCGGCAGATAAGAAGCAAGGACGGATAATCGCCCTGTTCGCGGAGAAGGCGGCACAAGAGGCCGTAATGGCCGGCGTCGTAGTCGCTTTCCACAACATAGCCCGTGAGCAGGCGGGCCGCCTCGCGGCGGTCGCCCAGGCCAAGACGGGCGTATGCTTCAAAAAGAGCCGCCCGGGGCACGTCCGCGCGCACCTGGGCCAGTTCCTCGGCCACATGGCCGAGCACGAAAATTTTATCCGGATGGTGCAGCAGGCTTTCCGTGGCGTCGGCATAGGGCACGCGGCCGGGGATGTCTTCACATTCGTTGGCCGCCGGCCCGCCAAGGCTCTGCAGAACGAACACGGCCCGGTAGTAACGCTCGTGAGGCACGGTTCCGCCGGCGGAGTAGCTTACGATAAAGAGCAGCGCCGCTGCCGTGGCAAGAACGGCGCAGGCAATGAAAAAGAAATACAGGCGCCAGGCGGCGCGGGTGGCTGTTGTCATGGGAGATCTGGAAGGAAGGATCAGCAACGCCGGCGTTTGCTTTGCAAACGCGCCCGCCGCTTTTCTTGTCATGGCCCGCCAAGTCGGGTATATCTTTTCCGTTACCGTGGATTCAGTCTATACCATTTATGACCGCACCGCAAACAGGGCGCGGCCGCAATCCGCCGTCCCAATCTTCAACAATTTTCCGGAGAAGCCATGACCACCCCTCCCCTGTCCCGCGTTTTTTTCGCCGGCTTCCGCGCCCGCAGCGCCAAGGAAAACAAGCTCAGCAAAATAGAAGAACTTTTTGACGCCGCCGGCTTCGGCGATCTGATCGATTCCGGCGCCCTTACGGCCATCAAGGTGCATTTCGGCGAAAAGGGCAACGACAGCTTCATCAACCCCCTTTTTGTCCGCGCCGTGGTGGACAGGCTGAAAAAGGCCGGCGCCCGCCCCTTTGTCACCGATTCCAACACCCTGTACAACGGCAGTCGCCACAACGCGGTGGATCACCTGCAAACCGCCCTGGAGCACGGCTTCGGTTACGCCACGATCAATGCGCCCCTGATCATTGCCGACGGCCTGCGCGGAAGCAGCTTCCGCCCGGTGGCCATTGAGGGCAAACACTTCAGCAGCGTGAAAATCGCCGACGCCATTGCCGAGGCTCACGGTATGATCGTCATGTCGCATTTCAAGGGGCACGAAATGTCCGGCTTTGGCGGGGCGATCAAAAACCTGGCCATGGGCTGCGCCCCGTCCCAGGGCAAGTGCGATCAGCATGCCTCGCGCTTTTCCGCCAACACGGAAAAATGCATCGCCTGCGGCATGTGCATGGCCCACTGTCCGCAAGACGCCATCCACTGGGAAACCACCGGGGAAAAGAAACACGCCGCCGTGGACAAGGAACTCTGCATCGGCTGCGGCGAATGCCTGACCGTCTGCGCGCCCAAGGCCATGGAAATTGACTGGCGGGCGGAGCTCGGCCCCTTTTGCGAGCGCATGGCCGAATACGCGCTGGGCGCGGTCAAGGACAAAAAGAACCGGGTGGGCTATCTCAACTTTCTCATAAACATCACGCCGGATTGCGACTGCGTGGGCTGGAGCGACGCGCCCATCGTGCCCGACATCGGCATTCTGGCCTCGATCGATCCCGTGGCCCTGGACATGGCCTCTTGCGATCTGGTGAACGGCCAGCACGGTTTCGCCCACTCGCAGCTTTCCTCGAATCTGGAACCGGGCCAGGACAAGTTCAAAGGGGCCTGGTCACACACCAGCGGGGAAATACAGCTTATCCACGCCGAAGCCATCGGACTGGGCTCCACCCACTACGAGCTTGTGGAATTATGAGTTTGATCTGGAAAAATGCGCGGCAGGGTTTCACAGACGCTTCGGCTGGTGTATGTTCGATCCAAACCGCGAACTTCTCGGTACATCCGCAACGGACGCACCGGGCGCGCCGCAGTCAGCCACGAGGATGATGCCATGAAAAAACTTCTTTTGTACCGCCGTTGTTTCAGGAAGCCGCTTCTGGCCGCCCTGGTCCTGGCCATGCTCCCGCCGCTGCTTCCGGCCGGAACGGCCCGGGCCGCCGGTCTGGCGGAGGATCACACAGTCTTATACTATCTGGTTGAAATGCAACGCCGCTTCAAAAGAAACTGCGGCAGCGGCGCCATGCCTGAAGCGCCTTCCCTCAATCCTTCAACCTCCCTGCGTTCCCTGGCCGAACAAAGCGCGACCTCGGGACAGCCGCCGGCCGATTTCGCCAGGGCCAACGGCCTGGCCGGAATCCCCTTTCTGGCCGTCACCATTCAGGCGGGAAGCCCCCAGGACGCCTTTGACCGGATTAACGCCGCCCAGTGCCCCAGCCTTATGAACCGTGAATATCATTATATAGGCGCGGCCAAAAACGGCGACCAGTGGACCCTGTTCCTGGCCGGGGCCGAACCCGGCACGCGGCCGGCAGCTCCCGGCGAGCCCGGTCTGCCGGCGGCTCCGGGAGCGGCGGAGCTGACCGCCCCAGGCGCGGTGGAACCCACCGCCCCGGCCACGGCGGAACCGGCGCAGACCGCCGTATTTTCCGTCCCTCCGGCGCAGCCTGCCGTTACGGAACAGCCGGCCGCCTCGCCCCAACCCCTTGTTGCGGCGCAGCCCCCTGTTGCGGCACAACCCGCCGCGCCAGGCGCGGCTCCGGCTTCACCCGCGCAGGGACAAAAGGGCGCCGCTCGGGAGACCTATGACCCGAGCCCGGCCAACCCGGTACCCGTGGCCAGAGTGACCACGGACGGCCTGGGCAGGCCCGTGGGCAAACCCGAGCCCCTGTCGCCTTCCGCAACTCCGTCCGCGCCTTATGCCCCCGCGCCGACAACGCCCTACTCGCCCCCGCCGCCCGCGCCCTACTCTCCTCCGCCGGCAGCGAGCCCCGCTCCTGGCGCGGGCGCGAGGCCCATCTACGTGCCCCCGGGCGGCGCCGGGCCGGTGAACGATCCTGCCGCGCCCGCGGCTCCGGTTGTGGTGAAGGAATTTGAAGTCAGCCCCACGGGCAAGATCACCGGCCCGATCCAGCCCGGTGCGACGCCCTATCCGGGCACAAGCCCGCAGCCGGCCCCGGGTTATGCGCCGCCTCCCCCGGCCGTACAACCGCGAAGCGACGCTGCCAGCCCGGGCGAAAGCGTCCAATTGCTCAATACCGTCAACCAGATCCGCAACCAGGGGCAAGTGTGCGGCTCGACCAGCATGCCCCCGGCCCCACCCTTGAGCTTTAACCCCGTGCTTGTCTCCGCGGCTCAGACCCAGGCGGACGACATGGCGGCCAAAGGATATTTTTCGAGCACCACTCCCCGGGGGCGCACCCTCGGGCAGCGGGTGACGGAAGCCGGCTTTGCCTGGAGCTTTGTGGCCGAAAATATCGCCGCCGTCGCCCCGCCCGCCGACAACGCCCTGCGTGGCTGGCTGGCAAATCCCGGCCAATGCCGCAACCTTATGTCGGCCAACTACACCCAGGCGGGCACGGGCTACAACGCCACCCGCAACCTGTGGGTGCTCACCCTGGCCGCGCCCGCGCCAAGCGAAGCCCTTATCGTGCGTTAAGGCCTGTTCACACTACGAGGATTTTTGTTCTCCGCCAAGGAAGAAAGGCTTTTTATGGAGGGAGTGTACTCTTACGGTACTCGACCGAAATAAAAAGCCTTTCTGACGCGGGCAGAGAGCAAAAAGACCGTAGTGTGAACAGGCCCTAGAGTAAACGCCGATTTTTTTCCGTTTGGCGTCGTTGCTCGCCATTTTTCAAGCAGGGCAGGCCATAAGAGGCCAGCCCCCCGGTAAAAAAGACTCGCGCCTTGCCAAACGAAAAAACTCAGCGTTTCCAGACAAGAAGTGCTCGCTCCCCTTTTTTAGAGGACAGGGGTGGAAGCGCTGACTCGCCACATCCTGTGGCTCGCCCCTCAAACGCGTTGCTTCCCTGCCGGCCAACGGCGTGTTTTCTTAGCGCCAGAATTGCATGGCGGCCCTCTTTCCCGCAACTCGAGGCAGGATTGCAAATTTATTCAGTTCTGCTAAATGAATGGCAGAGTTGGAGAAGCGTATATTGGTACGGCTTCTCGCGCCGGTGTTTCTGAAGCGCTCCTGATCCGACGCGCCTAATTCCGCTTGGAGGCCTTTCTTTTGGATATGCGCGACATCCTGCTCCTGCTGCCTGCCCTTGCATGCCTGCTGTGCGCTCTTTTTTTGCGTCCCCGACCGGCCGACGCCGCCACAAAAGCCAAACCCACGACAGCGGAAGCCCTGCAACGGCAAAGCGACCTTCTGCAAGCCACCAACGACGCCGCTCTGCTGCTTTTTTCCGACGACGAGGACCTCGACTCTCTGGCCACGCGGGCTCTTGGCGGCGTGGGCGCCGTGACCGACGTGGACGAGGTGGACGTCTGGCGCAACCACGGCAGTTCCGAAGTCGGGCTTCTTTGCACGCAGGTTTACAGTTGGAGCAGACACTACGCCTCCGGCTATTTCACGCCTTCGTCCACTGTGGCGTACCGCGCCCACCTGCCCGGCTGGGAGGAACAACTTGCATCAGGGCAGTGCGTTGACACCCTGACCCGCTCCCTGAGCCCCCAGGAACAGAAATTATTGCGGCTTCAAGGCCTTAAGGCCGCTCTGGCCGTCCCGATCATCTTCCGCTCCGGCTTCTGGGGCTTCATCCGCCTGGCCGCGCGCGGCGACAACCATACCTGGGGCAAGGGCGAAGAAACCATTCTGCGCTCCGTCGGGCTTCTGATCGCGGCCACCATGCAGCGCCGCCAAATCCAGGAAGCCCTGTCGGAATCCGAAGAACGCTTTCGCGACGTCACCATGGCGGCCGGCGAAATTATTTGGGAACTGAACGCCCAGGGATATTTTTCCTATATTTCCGAACGCGTGTTCGCCCTGACGGGATACCTTCCGGAAGAAATGCGCGGCATGCGCTGGGAGGACTTTTCCCTGGAGGACCAAGGCGAAGAACTGACGGGCCGCATGTTCCAGGCCAGCGTGCCCACGGGCTCATTCCGGGCGCTTGAACACAGGATCAGAAGCAAGGACGGCCGGGCAATCTGGCTGTTCACCTCCGGTAAACTCCTGATCGGTCCGGAGGGCATAGCCGGCCTGCGCGGCACCAGCCTGGACATATCCCACGACAAGCAGACGGCCGAAAACCTCAACGCCACCCTGCTGGCCCTGGAAAACGCCAACAAGGAGCTGGAGATTTCAGCCGCGCGCGCCCTGGAGCTGGCCCGCGAAGCCGAATCGGTCAGCAAGGCCAAAAGCGAATTTCTGGCCAACATGAGCCACGAGGTGCGCACACCCCTCAACGCCATCATCGGCATGGCCTATTTGATGCAGAAAACCAGCCTGTCAACCAAGCAGGAAGACTACATCGACAAAATTCACGCCGCCGGGATCACACTGCTGGGCATTGTCAACGATATTCTGGATTTTTCCAAAATAGAGTCCGGCAAGCTCGAACTGGAACGGGTTTCCTTTGATCTGGAGTCTCTGTTCGAAAACGTGGCCTTCATCATCGGAGCCAAGGCCGAGGAGCAGGGCCTGGACGTGACCTTCAGCATCGGGCGCGATGTGCCCCGCCGGCTGATCGGCGATCCGCTGCGCATAGGGCAGGTGCTTACCAACCTTGTGGGTAACGCGGTCAAGTTCACCAAGCAGGGTGGCATTGACGTGCACTGTAGCCTGGACAAGGTGGAAGACGGCCGGGCCTGCCTGCGCTTTGTCGTGCGCGATACCGGCATAGGCATTTCAGCGGAACAGCAGGGGGTGCTGTTCCAGTCCTTTTCCCAGGTGGACTCGTCCATCACCCGCAAATATGGCGGCACGGGCCTCGGCCTTGTCATATCCAAAAACCTGCTGCAACTGGCCGGCGGCAGCCTTTCCCTGGAAAGTTCTCCGGGCGAGGGCACCTCGATCACCGTCCTCTTGCCCCTTGAGATGGACGGCTCCAGGGGCGATACCGCCGGCGACGCCGCCGCTCCGCTCGCGGGCCTGCCCGTTGTGCTGGTGGATCCAAGCGATCTGCAGCGGGCCCGTCTGTATGACATGCTTCAGGGTATGGGCTGCAAAGTCACGGCTGTGAGCGATATCGGCCAGGGATTCGCCGCCGTGGCCAGCACCGACGCCCACACTCCCCGCCCGCGTGCGCTCATTCTGCCCGCGCGGCTTGTGGAGGAAAACGAAGGGAGCAATATCCGCCATCTGCGCGAAACCATGCACCTGGTCAACATTCCCCGCGTGCTAGCCATTGTCCCCTTCGGCTTCACGGAAGCCCAGGACAGCGCCCTGCCGGACAAGTCCCCCCTGTATCGGGACATTGCCGTCGTCACCCGGCCGGTGCTTTCCGCCTCCCTTGCCTCGGCACTCGCGGACGCGATTTCCGGAACGGAAGATAAGCGCCGCAAAAGCGGAACCAAGGGCTACGCCTTGCCCGTGCCCTATTTTCCGGACAGCCGGGTGCTGCTGGTGGAGGATAACCCCGTCAACCAGCAGATCGC
Source organism: Desulfovibrio sp. (assembly GCA_031550695.1). GTDB lineage: Bacteria > Desulfobacterota > Desulfovibrionia > Desulfovibrionales > Desulfovibrionaceae > Frigididesulfovibrio. Next base: position 137,590 of record JAVBOI010000051.1, read on the forward strand.
CTCGGAATTGCTGCGCGAAGCCGGCATCAGCGTGACCGTGGTGGAAAACGGGCGTCTGGCCGTGGAACTGCTGGAACGCAGCCTCAACGCTTCCTTTGACCTGATTTTTATGGATCTGCAAATGCCGGAAATGGACGGCTTCACGGCCACGGCCATCATTCGGGACAACCCCCGCCTGGCCTTTCTGCCCATTATCGCCATGACCGCCCACGCCACTGTCGACGAGCGGCTGCGCTGTCTCAAGGCGGGCATGAATGAGCACCTTTCCAAGCCCATTGACGTAGAGGCCCTGTACGACATCCTGCGCGTCTGGCTCAAGCCGGCCGAGAGCAGGGGAAAAGTCGCCGAAACAGCCCTTGACGATTCCCCCCTGCCGGAACTGCCCGGCCTGAACGTCAAGGAAGCCCTGAAGCGCATGAACGGCGATTTGCGGCTTTACAAGACGCACCTGCTGCAATTCCGCCTTTGCCGCGCCGACACGCGCCAGGAACTCGACAAAGCCCTGGATCGGGAAGACGCGCGCAAAGCCTTTCGCATTGTCGCCTCGTCATTGCAGCATGCCCGCATTATCGGCGCCGAACGCCTGATAGAAGCCGCCCGCGCCCTGGAAGCCATCCTCGCCCGCGAACGTCTGCCCGGCGAAAGCGACATCACGAACTTCCTGACCGAACTGGCGGCCGTTATCGACACGCTCGCCAACCTGTATCCGGACGCGCGGGCCGGATGCGACGATACGATCCAGAGCGACATCGACGAAAACGCCCTTTTGGAAGAACTGACAAAGCTCAACGCGCTCCTGCGCGACGACGACGCCGCCGCCTGCCAGGAATTCGTCCGGATCGAGCCCGCAATACGAAAAATAAGCGTCGCGGCCGCGGCGGAAGCGGCCAAGGCTCTGGCCGTCTTCGACTTCGCCCAGGCCCTGGCCATCCTCACCCCCATGGAAAAAAACCTGGCCGAAGGACACCCGGCCCCGGACGCCGGGACCAAATCGCCGGCCTGACGCCCCATTTCCGCCATGCGCAAGAAATCCCGCTTTTCCAGCCGCGAACTCCGCCTCGTCGCCGCCGGGGAGGCCGTGTCCTCCTTTCTGGACGCCAGCGGCGGCAAACACGTCCGCCACCTTGCCGCCCTGTGGCAGCACTGGCGCACCGCCATGGGCGATGATCTGGCCGACCTGGCCTTTCCCCTGGGGCACAAGGACGATGTCCTGCTCATAGGGGCGGAAGACGCCATGGCCATGCAGGAGCTCTTTCTCCAATCCCCGGAGATCCTGGAACGCGCCAATGCCTTCATGGACAGCGAATTCTTCCACTACGTCAAAGTCAGCCTCATGCAGGGCCAGCCCGATCTCTCCCGCGGACGGCCCCGCCGCCCCCATTCGCCGCTCGCCCCCGCTCTTCCCCAAAAACCCGCCCGACTCGGCGCCCTGCTCGACAAGCTGAACCCGGACTCCCCAATCACCCGCTGCTATCAGGCCTATCTCGCCATGTTCAACAGTCTGGGAGAAAGATAGGGAGGGGTGGAATGCCCCCAGCCCCCCATCCCTTTCCCCCAAAACTTTTTATTTGGGGGATGCCGGGCAATACCCTGCTCAACGGTATTGCCCCCGCAACGTCCATATACTTTCCTCCCTCTTAGAGCAATTAACGCTTGAAAGAGTCGCTTAACGGCGGGCAAGGCCCGCCTACTCCTCTTTCGCGGCAAGGATTTGAGGACAAATCCTTGCAGAGCAATTCACTCATTTCATTCGTGAAATGCTCTAAACAAGGTACACGCACCACCCGAGAAAGGCTGAGTTTTTTCGTTTGACAAGGCGCAAGCCATTTTTAAAGGGGGGCTGGACTCCTTGGTCCTGCCCCCCTTTAAAAATGGCGCCGCAACGCCGTCAAACGGAAAAAATCAGCGTTTCTCAGCGATGCGTTCCAGGAGGGATAGGGCATGGAGAAAGGCGCTTCTGCCGCCCAGGGCGTTTTGCAGGTACATGTGCAAATAGCCGGAAAGCGGGCGCAGACATCGGGGGGCGCGGGTCCAGAAATCCGGGGACTCCAGGGGGCCCGGGGACGTGCCGCGCACGGCCTTTGCCAAATCGACGGCCAGGGCGGCGGCGGCGTTTCGCACTTCGGCCGCGGCGTCCGGATGCGACTGCCCCAGGGCGTTCCAGGCGGCGGCTTCCTCCTGATCGGAAAACCGGCCGAACAGATTGCCGAACCAGACTTGCCAGAACAGGGACAGGGCCTGCCGGAGCGAATGAGCCTCGTCGGGCGAATCTCGGCGATGGGGGGGGAGGCGGAAAAGCGTTTCCAGCCCATAGAGTCCGTGGCCCATTCGTTTTGAGCGCAGCAGTTCAAGCCCGTGCGCGCCGCGGGAAGCCGGATCGCGGCCGGCAAGCAGGGCTTCGACAAGGGCGGCGATTTTCGCGGCGGCCATGTCCTCCTTGCACACGGTTGCGGGCCTGTGGCAACGCCAGCAGCCCACGCAGTCCAGAGAAGCGCGCACCACGTGGTGACCGGGAGAAAACGGCCCGGTTTCCCAGGGGTTGACCGGGCCGAGGGAGAGATTCAGAACGGGCGTGCCGGTCCAGGCGGCCACGTGCATGGGGCCGGTATCCGGGGTGACAAGAAGATCGAGTTCGCCGACGAATCCGGCCAGACCGCTGACGCTGAAACGCCCGCACAAATCAAGGGCCGGGGCTTTCAGCGTGCCGGCCACGGCCGCGCCAAGGGCCTGTTCGGCAGGCCCGCCCAGCAGGGCCGGCTTGTGCCCGGCTCGCAGCAGGCTGCGGGTAAGAGTAGCCCAAAAGTCGGCGTCCGGGTGCTTTTCCGGCTCGCTGGCGCCGAGAAAAAGTCCGATGCGCGCTCCCTGTTTCGGGATTGGGGGGGGAGTTCCAAGGCCTTGGGCGTCCTGGCCGGGCAGGGGGCCGGGCAGGGGTCGGGGCAGGGGCCAGGCCGTGCGCAGCATGAGAGAAGTCGGGATAATGTCCAGGGCGTTCAGATCGGCCCAGTGGAACAGATTGTAGCGGTTGTTATGGGTGAGAGAGGCGCGGTAAAGCTGCCAGTCACCCTTGATGAACAGGCGCCCTTCGGCGTCGCGGTAGGGGCCGACAAGGACATCGCTCCGGATTTGCCCGGCCAGGGCGGCGGCCTCGGGCCGGTGGCTCAGGTTGATGACGGCCAGAAAGGCTTGCGCGCGAAAATCAAACGCCTCGGCGTAATCAAAATAGGTCGCCTGGGGCGAAAGGGGCATAAGGGGTTCAAAGAACATCCGTTCGCCCACGACCCAGAGAGGATGTCCGGGAAAAAGCGCGCCCAGCCAGCCCAACAGGGGAAACGACAGCACCAGGTCGCCCATGCGCTGCATTTGGAAGATAAGAATCGGAGCCCGCTGCATCATCATGTTTCCGGAAAAAGCCCCCGCCGAAGAATACAGAAATTATGCCCGGTTGTGCATGCCCTGTCAAACAACGCGGCAAGGCCGGGTTGTTGTCCCCTGGTCGCGGCGGGTTTTGGCCCGCCCCTTTACAGAAAAAACGCGAGAAACGGCAGAGCGGCCGCCAGACAGACCACCCAGAGCAGAAGATTGCTGTACGTGCGGTCAACGGAGTCCGTTTCGGAGAGAATCAAGGCCCCCCCGATGTGGAAGGGGCTGGCGGCCATGACGGTAATGCTGCCGGACAGCAGCGCCAGTTGCATGCTGGCGAACAGAGGAGAAATATCCGCCGGCATTGTTTTGATGGCCACAGGAATAACGAGTCCCAGAACAGCCACGGACGAGGATTCAAAATTGGCGATGACCGTGCCGAGCAGCGTGATGCCAAAGCGCACCAGCGCGGGTTTTTCCATGCCGGACATAAGATCCCCTATGGCGTGAAGCACGCCCAGGCGGTCAAGAAGGCCGACATAGGTCAGCACGCCGGCCAGCATAAGCACAATCCCCCACGGCAGCTTGGCGATGACGTTTTTCGACGGCACGCGAAAGGCGATTTGAAGAATCATGCCCACGAAAAACGCGGTGAGCCCTATGTCGAACTTGCGCAGCACCAGCATGATGAAAAGGCACAGCCCGGCAAAGGACGCTTTCTGATAGGCGGTCAGGCCCATTCGCGGGTTCGCGGCCGCCTCGCCGGCGTCGGACGGGATCGTCCTTGGCCGGCGCAGCAGTTCCATCCCTCCGAAACAGAAGAAACCGACGATGCCTATGGCGGTGGCCAACGCCGCCTGGACAAGAAAGAACTCGAAGCCGGCAAAGGGAATATTGCCCTGGGCCGCCTGGGTGGCCACAAGGTTGCCCCAGGGATTGAAGGGGGAAAACCCGCCCACGCACGCGCCCTGGATGCACACGACTCCCATGAGAGTCGGGCTGATGCCCTCGCGTTTGGCCACGCCGATGGCCACCGGCGTCGTTATGGCGAGCGCGGCCGCCGGCAGCGCGCCAATGGCGCAGATGAGGGCCGTGAGCAGGGCCATGGCCCAGGGTAGCAGAAACACCCTGCCTCTGGCCATGCCGGCGGTTTTTCGTATGACGATGTCGGCAAGACCGCTTTCCTGCACGTGATTCCAGAGATACATCACCCCCAGGACCAGGATCATGAGTTGGATCGGAAAAGCGGCGTAAAGCTGCTTCATGGGGATTCCGGCGTATTCCGCAAACGCGAAAGCGGCGGGGATCATGATCAGGCCGAGATTGATATGCTGCCTCAAACTTAAAGCAAAAACAAAAGCCAACCACACAAGGGAGACGATTTGAACCGTGGTCATGCGCTTTCCTCCGCCGCTGGAACGTTAGTGAAATGGCGGCCGCTCCCGGATCCGGCCGCCGTCCGCTTCGGACGGAAGCGGGGCGGATGCCGGCCGGATTGCTCCGGCCGGCGCGTCTCCGGCGCGTTGTCGCCTAGAGCAATTAACGCTTGAAAGAGTCGCTTAACGGCGGGCAAGGCCCGCCTACGCCTCTTTCGCGGCAAGGATTTGAGGACAAATCCTTGCAGAGCAATTCACTCATTTCATTCGTGAAATGCTCTAAGATTCTTTCACAATGATCAGATTTGCCGGATCAACGGTCACCACGTCGCCTGTTTTCAGCACGTCAAGCGCGTTCGGCGTCCAGCCCTCCGTAATGGGCAGTCCGGCGAACACCGCGCCCTGCACCATGACCGGGTTCAGCTTGCCGAACACGAAAGCCTTGGGCGCGAATCCGTTGAAAACCAGCTCACGGAAGGCCCAGCCGGCAGCCACGCCGCCTTTGGCCGTGGGGATGATCAGAATTTTATCCTTGATGGCCTGGCCTTCGGCGCTGTGCCCGCGCCGTGAGATCACGCCCGTGGTTCTGTCCAGATCGTAACGCGGGCTGAACCCTTCCCTGAAAACAAGCACTTCGCCCGTGACCTTCAGGCCCATGGCGCGTTGGACTGTGATCGTCTGTGTCATTGCAGTTCTCCCGTGCAGGCTATGTCCACGCATTGGCCGGTTTTGCGCAGAACGGTGTTGAAACGGTGGGCGGTAATGGTGTTCACCAGTTTGCCGGAATTAGAGACCAGGTTCGTCCAGTCGTTCATCCTGCGGATGCGGGACAATCCCTGAAGAAGATAGAAGCAGACCCCTTCCAGAAGTTGGACCCCGGCCTGTTCAAGCGTTTGCGCGTACCCCAGCCTGCGGGCGTTGGACATGACGCTGCTGTTCGTGGTGACAAAACAGTTGATGCCTTTGGCGACCTTTCTGCCCTTGAACAGCTCGGCGATTCTGTGCATTTCGAAGATGGAAAGCTGCGGGCCGGAAAAAACGACAACGTTTTCCGCGCCGTCGAGATACTTGTAGCCGGCGTACAGGGCATCCATATCTTCCCGGGTGACGCGCATGGTCTTTTGCGGGGCTTCGCCGCCAAATGCCTCGGCGCTTGTTCTGGCCTCCGGCGTGACCCCGGTCATGTGGAACATGGCCATGGAACCGTAGCTGGCCAGGGCGCACCCCAGGTGCTTGAGGTCGTCCGGGGAGGGACGCCGGGTCACTCCTTGAAAGACCGGCACGGCGAAATAATCCTGGTTCGGGTGTCCCACGATTTTGCCGAGCGCCCCCCAGTCGGCCACGTCCGTCATTTCCGCCGACAGATCAACGGCAATGGTACCGCGCCGGCATTCGTCCAGGTGGAACCCGTAGGCCGGGGTGCGCCCGGTCAGGGCGGCGGCCAGACTGGCGTTGCCGGCTTCGAAGTTCGTGCGGCCGCCGAAGATGGAATTCGCGGAAATGACCGTGCCCGTGTCGCCCCAGGCGAGGTGTTCGCCCAAGGTGGGCTGGTGGTAGGTCTGGTAGTTGATGCAGGTGTCCACGCGGATCATGTCCATGCCTTCCAGCAGGGCCATGATTTCCTGTTCCTTGGTCATGGCGTCGCTGTCCTGCGTCAGGCCCTCCGCTTTGGCCATATCCATGCAGCGGGCGTTGGTGGTCGTGTCCACCGCGCATTTCGCCCCCAGTTCCTTCAGGTGGCGCAGATGGGCCAGGCCGGCCTCGCCGCTGAGTTCGATGTCCGCCATGACGTGGGCGTTACCGATGGGAGCGAAGGCTTTGGCCCCAAAAAAGTTGCCCACGTCAATCTGGTAGGCCAGCGCCTCTTTGACCGCCTGGCCGCGATCGCCGCGGAGCATTCCTTTTTCTTCCGCCGTAAGTTGCATTGTTCCTGTGTCCATGTGGTCCTCCTGATGGTTCATGCCGCGATCGGCGTTATCGGATCCGGATGTTCCGGCGGACAGCCTGACGAGGCGGGCGCCGTTCACTTCATACTACAAAAAGTCGATACAACTACATACATTATGAAATGCAAAACTCTTCGTACCCCCAACTGGTGTTGTCCTCGCCGGTTTGCCGCGCCGCCTGACCTTTGACGGCCGCCCCGACGCGCTTGCAAGCGCCGCGTCCTTGCCGCTTTGTGTTTACCCTTTGCCGCGCAATTTACATGCTATTTGTACGCATACAATAAAGAACATTTTAAGAGAAAAAAAATACCCACGCCACGAGCGGGTCTCATTCTCCTTTAATCTTCACGCTGAGTTGGTAAACGTCCGGCCTCAAGTAATGGGTGGTCATTTCCACGGGGCACCCTTTTTTGTCGCGGGTGATCCGGTCAAGCACCAGCAGAAAGGTGCTTGGCGAAAGGTCCAGCAACTGACAGACTTTCAGGGACGGCTGTTTGCAACTGACCAGAAATTCCGAGCACGCCAGATCAAGGCCCAGTTTGCCGCGCAACACATGGTACAGCCGATGGACCTCCACATCGGCCGAGGTGACGTCACGCCCCACGTCGTGCGGCATCAGCACCCTGGTAAGCGCATGGGGGATGCCGCCGGAAATGTACAGACGATGGAACTGCAACAAAGGGTACCGCCACGCTTGCAGCTTGTCCGGAAGTTGGGCGCTTTGCAGCCAGCCGAAATCGATCAGCTTTGTAAAGACATTTTCTCCGTTCTTTTGAAAGGTATCCATGAAAGCCGCGACGTTGTCTATGGCATGGACTATTTTCGGCACGGAATGCGCGATGAAAGTGCCTTTGCCGCGCCGCCGCACCAGCACCCCTTCGTCCACGAGGTGCTGCAGGGCCTTGCGCACGGTGGCACGCCCCACGGCGAACTGCTCCGTCAGTTCCGCTTCCGTCGGAACCTGAGCCCCCACGTGCAGATGGCCCAGATGTTCCCGGATGCGGTCCCTCAGTTGTTCGTACAAGGAACGCTCGCTGTCGCGTTCAAGAGAGTCGGCGGTCCATTCCATGGCAATATCATTTTGTTATGTATGCGGACAATGAAATACATATATCCAGACAAGGGCGAGCCTGTCAAGCGCCGGCCTCTTTTTTCTTCTTTCTTCTACACGAAAAAGTCCCGCATCTGATCCATGAGTCGGCGCAGACGGTGCTCGTAGCTGTGCTCGGCCAGAATGCGCTTTCGCGCGGCCAGGGCCACGGCCAGACGGTCCTTGGGCCGGGCAAGGTAGCGGCGGGCAAGCTCGGTCGCTTCTTCCGGCGAATGGTAGCAGATAATCTCGCGCCCGGGTTCAAACAGATTTTCCACTTGCTCGCGGTAATCCGTGAGCAGAAAGGAACCGGTGGCCGGCACATCGAAAACGCGCTGGTTCACGGCCCCTTTCATCTGTTTGCTGGTGCAGTTGAAGTTGACGGCGGCGCGGGGATAAAAGCGCGGCAAATCATCGTAATAGTTCATTTCCTGATGGTAATGCCACGGCAACGGCCCGTGGACGGCCGCGCGCTCGGCGAACAGTTCATGCCAGCCTTTGTCGCCCACGATAAGCGGCGCAAAGGGCAGCATGCTTTCCACGCAGGAAAAGCGATACTGGCGGGTGGCTTCCCAGGTGATCATGGTCTCGTAGCCGAGCTTGAGTTCGGCGGTGTCCAGGGCATCGAAATGCGGCAGCAGATCAGGCCGCTCCCGTTCGAGCCAGGCGCGTACGGAGCGGTCGTCGTCCTCGGCAAAGCCGGCGGCCACGCCCTGATAATCGTCGAGCAGGGCCGGAGGAAAGGGGGTGCGCCCCATACGGGCCGCCACCTTGCTGAGCATGGAATTGCCCACAAAGGCCGCCCGGCCGTCCCAGGCCGGGGGCAATCCGCCCAGGGGCGGGCGGTCCGGGGCCTGATCCGGGGGCAGAAAGCGCTGGACGTCCACGCCCAGAGGCAGATAGGAGACGCGCTCGAAACCGAGGGCGCGCAGGGAATCCAGGTTGTCGGCGTCCCAGGTGAAGATGGCGGTCCAGGGATTGACCAGGCGCGAATACAGGTAGAGCACCAGGTGGGGATTATCGACGAACCAGGAGGCCAGGGGCAGGTGCAGACGTTCCAGCAGATCGGCCAGCACACCCTCGCGGTCCACGCCCAGGTGATTGATGGTAAAAACGAAGTCGGGCTTGAATTCGATGACGGCGGACAAGAGGCGCTCGATGAACTCGCCGCGGCCGAATTCTCCGTCGGGCAGTTGCAGCAGCCGGTGGGGCACGCCCAGGCGGGAGCAGGCGGCCACGATTTCGCCCATGAGAAAATACTTGCTCGTGAGCATGAGAATGCGGGGCAGGGGCTCTTGAAATTTGGCGTAGCGCGCCCGGTCCCAGAAATTGGTTCTGGCGCTGGCTTCGCAGGCGGTTTTTATGGCGGCGTAGTAGTCGCGATCGAGGCGGAGATAAAAGGGATTGAGCAGGGGCAGCAGCGCCTTGCCCCCGTGGGCGGCCTGCCAGCGGGTCAGGGCGTTGAGGGTGTCGGTGGCGGAAGCGTTGCCGGCAGCCGGCCAGAATATATTTTTCCCGGCAAAGCGCTCGCGCGCGCCGCTCACGGCCAGTATATCCTCTTCTTTGTCCACCACTGCCAAGGGCGCGTCCGGGCCAAAGATTGATTCAAGGCGGCCGAGCAGTTCCTCAAGGGCCGCGCCAATGCCCGAACCGATAAGCACGGGCAGGATGTCGCCCGCGCCGGCGGGGCCGGGAAAATCGTCGGGCAGAAGGCTCAATTCGCGAGCCGGGCCGGCCGCGCCGAGCATGGGCAGTGCCCGCCCTTTTCGACGCACAAGAATATCCGCAAGCCGTCCGCCCACGCGCCGGGCTTCGGCGCCGTCGCCAGGCTTGTTGCCTGGCCGGCTGTTCGGCGCGTTGCCAGGCTCGTTACTCGGCCGTTTGTTTGGCCCCGCGCCGGTTGGAGACGCGTCTTCGGGCCGTGCGCTCATGGCTGGGAGTGATTGGCGGCGGGCCATCGGGAGACGATTTCCTCATCCACCAACATAAAGGCAAGGTTGGATTGCATATCGCGGGTCTTGTAAAACGCCCTGGCGATGCCTATTTCGCAGCCCGGCATGACCTTGCCCGGCACAATAACGCGGCAGCGGGCGGCGTTCTGCTCGTCCACGGAAAACTTGCGCCACAGCACGCTACGTTTGGCGTGGGCGATTTTGAGTTTGCGGGCCGTCAGTTCCACGCGCGGGGCGTATTCCTGCTCCATAACCTGGTTGCGGGCGGCCATTTTCTCAAAGTAGGCCAGTTTGTCCTTGAGGTAGGAAATCTGGCTTTCCAGTTTCTGCGTGGCCAGAAAGTCAAAGGGGTCGTACCCCATCATGACTTTGGTGGCGGTGGTGTAGTCGCCGCCGAACTGTCCTTCGACGTAGACCGCCCTGTTGGCGTATACCACCCCGCCCTGCAACCGGCCCTTGATGACCAGATTGCCGCCCACGTAGAGGGTGCTGTGCAGGCAGGAGCCGTCGATGATCACGTTGCCCCTGGCCCGGATTTGCACGTGCTCGCAAAAGGGCAGGCGAATGTTGCCGCCGGCCTCGATAAGGGTGCTGGGAATATGCCCGTCCAGATCGGCGCTCTTGACCGGGCCGTCGTCCACGGCGCTGGTGTTGGCGCCCTTGATGCCGGACAGGCAGACCAGGTCTTCCACCGCCTTGACCTTGGCGCTTTCCACGTGCCCCTTGACCAGCACGTTGCGCGCCTGCACGGCGAAATTCGTCAGCACGTCGCCGTGCACGGCCAGATCGCCCACGAACAGGATGTTGCCGGTGTGGAAACCAACGTTGCCGCGCACGTTCAGCAGTTTTTTCACCGAAATAAGGCCGTCATGGTAAAAGACGTAGCCATTGGCCGCGGCCACTATCCGATCGGGATTTTCCTTGTGGAGCGCGCAGTTGGGGCCTATGGGCAGGTGCCGCTCGCGGTAGACGAAGCGCGGATCGCGGGGCGTGTCGGGGTACTGTTCCAGGTCGATGATCTCCGCCAGCACCTGCCCGGCGACCACGTTCTGCACGTAGCCCAGGTAGCGCGAATCCACGACGTCGTCGGCCCCTTCGGCCGGGGTGAGGCGCACATGGCTGAAATCGGGATCAAAGTAGTGGTGCAGATAATACATCGGCGTTCCTTGCCCGCGTAAGGCGGCTACACCACCAGAGTGGCGACGATATCGTCTTCTGTCTCGAGATAGGAGAAAAAGGCCGTGACCCCCAATTCCTTCAGCACGGCGCGCACCTGGGGCGAGGGACGGTACAGGTACAGGCGCTTGTTACGGCCGTGCATGGCGGCGGCAAAGCCTATGAGCGCGCCCACGGCGCTTTTGCTCAGGGAAACGGCGGCCATATCCAGAATAAGCTTGGAAAGGTTGTCGAGCACGAGATCGCCAAGAGAGGCCCTGAACTCCTTCAGATTAGGCAGGCCTATCTGCCCCCTGAAGCGGCCCAGGGCGGTGCTGCGCTCCGCCGTGTGGGCGGCCAGGGGCCGGCAGGAAAAGGGCCCGGCCTCGGCCTGGTCGATATCCACGGCCAGAATTTTTGCCAGAGAGCCGAACAGGGAGGAATCAGCGAATTCGTTCATGAACATCCCGCAAGATGGAGGGTCAAGGGCTGGAAATCCTTGCGTGGCGAGAACATGGCCGTAGCGCCTGCGTTAAAGTAACAAACCCGCCACGCCGCAACGCGAATAAAATTCCGAATGTCGAGCCAATCTAGCATGTTCCGGCGAAACACACCAGCCTGAACACGCAAAATCTCTAAAAAAAATCACGACACGGAACTCCAGCGGGAGGTTGCTTATCGGACTCGCCGTCCTCGGCCTCCCGCCGCAGTTTTTCCTCTTCCTCGGCGCGCAGCACCCGGCGCAGAATTTTGCCCACCATGGTCTTGGGCAGTTCGTCGCGGAATTCGACCACGCGCGGCACCTTGTAATTGGCCAGGCGATCACGGCACCAGCGGATGATTTCCGAGCGGTCGCAGCGCTCGCCTTCCTTCAGAACCACGTACGCCTTGATCACTTCGCCGCGCGAAGGATGGGGCACGCCCACGCTTACCGCCTCGCGCACCTTGGGGTGGGCATACAGCACCTCGTCGATTTCGCGCGGGGACACGTTGTACCCGGCCACAATGGCCAGATCCTTCTTGCGGTCCACAATGTAGAAAAAGCCGTCCTCGTCCATGGAGGCGATGTCGCCGGTGTAGAGCCAGCCGTTGCGCAAAGCGCCGGCCGTTTCATCCGGCTTGTTCCAGTAGCCGCTCATCACCTGGGGCCCGCGCACCACCAGTTCGCCCACCTTGCCGGGAGGCAGGGGCACGGTTCCCAACTCCATGTCCACGATCCGGGCTTCGGTGTCGGGCAGGGGCAGGCCGATGCTGCCCACCTTGCGCATGCCTTGGGCCGGGGTCATGTGGGTGATGGGCGAGGCTTCGGACAGGCCGTAGCCTTCCATAATTCTGGCTCCGAAACCTTGTTCGAACTGCCGCATCACGTCCTGCGGCATGGGCGCGGAGCCGCTTATGCATATTTTCAGGGTCTTCAAGGAAAAGCGTTCCTTGTTCCTCTGTTGGAGCAGGGCGATATACATGGCCGGGGCTCCGGGCAGGATCGTGGCCTTGTATTTTTCCAGATCCAGCAAAAGCTCGCGCGGGGAAAAACGCAACACCGGCACGACAGCCGCGTGAAAAAGCGTGGGCATCACCAGGCAGGTGTTCAGCCCGTACACATGGAAAAAGGGCAGCACAGCCATCACGGTCTGGGGTTGGCCGCGCAGATATCCGATCAGCTCGCCCATTTGCAGAATGTTCGAGGCCACGTTGTAATGGCTGAGCATGGCCCCCTTGGAAAGCCCGGTGGTTCCGCCGGTGTATTGCAGCAAGGCCAGGGTTTCGCGCGGATTGTCCACAGGCTCGCTCAAGCGCCGCCCGCCCTTGAGCAGAGCGGAAAACGGCAGCACCTTTTCACCGTCGTAGGGCACGCGCACGGCCGCCTCGGAGCCGCTTTTGAAGCGCTGCAGCAAGTTCATGGGAAAGGACAAGCCCTCGGCCGCGGTGGTGATGTAATAGCGCTCCACCCCAAGCTGGTCGCGCAGCTTGCCAAGCTTGGGCCAGCAGGGGCCGTGGCTGATCAAATGCCTGATGCCGGCGTCGCGCACCTGGTGGATCAACTCCTTTTCCATATACAGCGGATTGATCATGGTCACAACCGCCCCGGCCTTGAGCACGCCCCAGAAAGCCACCATTGTCTGGGGCAGGTTGGGCAGCATGACGCCCACCTTGTCGCCGGGCATGACGCCGTGGGCGCGCAAGTTGGCCGCGACGATTTCCGCCTTTTTACGCAGCCCCGCGTAGCTGATCCTCGTGTTGTGGTAAATGCAGGCCGGACTGTCCGGATGACGATCAGCCGCCTGATCCAGCCAGAAATACAGGGGGACCTCGGGGTATTCCATACTGTGGCGCACCCCGGAATCATAAAAAAAACGCCAAGGGGCGTCAGTATCCCGTGAAGCCGGAGAAACGGGCGTTTCAAACGGAACGTGCGTGTCTTCCATATATTTTGCGATATTTTACGCGGGTAAAAGGTGGGTCGGCATTGCGCCGCCCTGTTTTCTACCGCAAGTGCGGCCGTAAATCAAGATGGCCCGCGCCAGGCGCGGCCTTGCGGCAAATCCGGCGAAGACCCGGCCGCCGGTTGCGGTTGGCGGGGAAAGAGCGCTATAGAAAACGAAACGCCACGGGCAACCACGGGGGATCGCGTGCGCCACGTTCTTGTCTTTCAACTGGCCCGTTTCGGGGACATTATCCAGACCAAGCGCCTGCTCGGCAGCATCGCGGCCGAGCCCGGCGTTACGGCCCACCTGTGCGTGGACAACTCCCTGGTTGCCCTGGCCCGGCTTGTCTATCCCTTTGCCGAAGTACACGGCCTGCCGGCCCACGCCGCCGGCAACACGCCGGCAGCCGTGTTCGCCGCCGCGCGCGAAACTTTCGCCCTGCTGCGCGGCATCGATTTTTCCGAAATTTACCTGCTCAACTATTCGCCCCTGTCCTTTGCCTGCGCCTCGCTTTTTCCGCCGGAGCGTCTGCGCGGTTACGGCCGCGTGAACGGCCAGGACATGCGCGGCCGCTGGGCCTCCCTTTCCTTCAATCTCATGCGCGACCGGCGCCTCGCCCCCATCAACCTGGTGGATTTCTGGGCCGGCCTGCACCCTTCGCCCCTGCCGCCGGAGCGGGTCAACCCCATCCCGGCCCCGGCCGGAAGCAACCGCGTCGGCATTGTCATGGCCGGCCGGGATTCGCGCCGCTCCCTGCCCGCGCCCGAACTCGCCGCCTGCGTCCAGGCCGTGTTTCAAGCCCGCCAGGGGCCGGCCCTGATCTGCATTGGGGCGAAAAACGAACGGCCTCTGGTGCGCAAGCTGGCCCGGCATCTGCCGCCGCAAACGGCCGGGAACATCGAAGACCTTGCCGGCGCCACCAGCCTGACGGATCTGCCGGACATCCTGCGCGGCCTGGACCTTGTTCTCACGCCCGACACCGGGACCATGCATCTGGCCGCCCACCTGGGCGTGCCGGTGCGGGCGTTTTTCCTTTCCTCCGCCTGGTGTTTTGAAACCGGCCCTTACGGCTTCGGCCACACCGTCTGGCAGGCCCTGGAACCCTGCTCTCCCTGCCGGGAAAGCATCCCCTGCCCCCGCGCTCTGGCCTGCCTCGCGCCCTTCGGGCATGCGGGGTTCCTGGCCCACCTGGCCGGCCGGCGCTCCCCCGACTGGCCGGATGGCCTGGCCGGCTGCGTCAGCGCGCTGGACTCCCTGGGCGTGACCTACCGTGTTGTGGACGGCGAAGATCCGTATGCGAACGCCCGGGCCGAGTTCAGAAGCGGCCTTTGGGAATGGCTTACCGCCGGCGCCGAGAAAGCCCCGGCGCGCCTGTCCCGCGAACTGGGAGAATCCCTTTACCGGGAAGCCGACTGGATGCTGCCCCCCAACTGGGACGGCGCGTGAGGCGTATCCTGACCTGGAGCGCTTCCTCTTGACCGCCTGAAGTCCCGCGGGATAAACTGCCCGATTATGCCCACTGCCGGAGACGCCATGAACCCGCCCCACCGCCTGCTCATTGTCGATGACGAAGCCGGCATCCGCTTTTCCCTGCGCGGCATCCTTGAAGACGAAGGCTATGCCGTGTTCGAGGCCGACACCGCCGAGGCCGGGCTGGCTTTTCTGGAAAAAGAGCACGTGGACCTGGTGTTTCTCGATATCTGGCTGCCCGGCATGGACGGTCTGGCCATGCTCGACCGCCTGCGCCTTCAGTACCCTTCCCTGCCCGTGCTGATGATTTCCGGCCACGGCACCATTGAAACCGCCGTCACCGCCATCAAAAAAGGGGCCCACGACTTTATCGAAAAACCCCTGTCCCTGGAAAAGGTCATCATCGCCGCGGAACGGGCCTTGGAATTCCAGGCCCTGAAACGGGAAAACACCGAACTGCGCCAGATGCTCGGCGATCAGAACGCCGTCGGCCCCATGGGTTCCTCGCCCGCCATGGCCGAACTGCGCGAACAGGTGCGCCGGGTGGCGCCGCTGGACACCTGGGTGCTGATCACCGGGGAAAACGGAACCGGCAAGGAGTTGGTGGCCAGGGCCGTGCACGCCTCCAGCCGGCGCGACGACAAGCCGCTGGTGGCCCTGAACTGCGCCGCCATTCCCGAGGAACTAATTGAGAGCGAACTTTTCGGCCATGAAAAAGGGGCCTTTACCGGCGCGGATTCGGCCAAGATCGGCAAGTTCGAGATGGCCCACCAGGGCACGCTCTTTCTTGACGAAATCGGCGACATGAGCCTAAAAACACAGGCTAAAATTCTGCGCATCCTGCAGGAGAAAAGTTTTGAGCGCGTGGGCGGCAACAAAGTCTTTCATGTGGATGTGCGCGTCATCGCCGCCACCAACAAGGATCTGGAAGCCGCCATCAGCGCCGGCGCGTTTCGCGAGGATTTGTACTACCGTCTGCGCGTCTTTCCCCTGCACGTGCCCCCGTTACGCCAGCGCGGCGAAGACATCTTTCTGCTGGCCGACTATTTTACCGCCACCCTGGCCCAGGATTTGGCCCTGGCCCCGGTATCCTTCGCTCCGGACGCGAAAAGGGCCCTGCTGGCTTACGCCTGGCCCGGCAACGTGCGCGAACTGCGCAACTTTCTGGAACGCATGCTGATCCTGCACAGCGGCAAGCAAATTGATCTGTCGCGTCTGCCGGCGGAATTTCACGCGACCGCGCCGCCCAGGGCTGGTTCCCAAGCCCCGGGCGAAACCCAGATCCCCCTTCTGCCCGGCCCGGCCGCCCCGGCCGCCGCGGATCAGGGCGGTTCCGGCTCCCGACCGGAGTCCGAGGCCAGCTTCGCCCTGCCGCCCGAAAACCTGGACGGGGACTTCAAAAGCGCCCGCAGCGCCTTTGAGGCCCGCTTTCTGGCCGCCAAGCTCCAGGAATACGACGGCAACATCTCCCGCCTGGCCGAGGCCATCGGCCTGGAGCGCAGCTACCTCTATCGCAAACTCAAGTCGTACAACATACAAGGAACGTGACCGCCATGAGCAAGACAGGAAAAACCATTGCCGACATCAACGCCCGCATCAAACAAGGCAAAGCCGTGGTGCTCAATGCCGCGGAAATGACCGAGGCGGTGCGGCGCATGGGCAAGGCCAAGGCGGCGCGCGAAGTGGATGTCGTCACCACCGGCACTTTTTCGCCCATGTGCTCCTCCGGGCTTTTGTTCAACATCGGGCAGCAGAGCCCGCCGGCCCTGCGCACGTCCTCGGTCTCGCTCAACAATGTGCCGGCTTACGCCGGCGTGGCGGCCGTGGACGCCTATCTCGGCGCCACCGAAACCGCCGCCGACGACCCCCACAACAAGGTCTACCCCGGCAAGTTCACCTACGGCGGCGGCCACGTCATTGAAGATCTGGTCAGCGGCAAGCCGGTGCGCCTCAAGGCCTCGTCCTACGGCACCGACTGCTACCCCAACAGGGGCATCGAACGAGACGTCACCCTGGCCCAGTTGCCCTTTGCCCAGTTGCTGAACCCGCGTAACTGCTACCAGAATTACAACGTGGCCGTGAATGTCACCAACCGCACCATTTACACCTACATGGGGCCGCTCAAGCCCAACCTGAAAAACGCCAACTTCGCCACCGCCGGCCTGCTTTCGCCCCTGTTCAACGATCCCTACCTGCGCACCATCGGCCTGGGCACAAAAATATTCCTCGGCGGCGGCATCGGCTGGGTGCTCGGCGCCGGCACCCAGCACAATCCCAACCCCAAACGCACCGAGCGCGGCCTGCCCCTTTCCGCCGCCGGCACTCTGATGCTGCGCGGCGATCTCAAGGGCATGAAGCCCCGCTACCTGCGCGGTCTGTCGTTTCTGGGCTACGGCTGCACCCTGGCCGTGGGCGTGGGCATACCCATTCCCATCCTTGACGAGGACATGGCCTGGTTCACCGGGGTGGGCAACGACGACATCCTCATGCCGGTCAAGGACTATGGCCACGACTACCCCAACTGCGACCCGCGCGTGCTCCGGCACGTCAGTTACGAGGAACTCATGAGCGGCGAAATCCAGGTTCTGGACAAGCGCGTGGAAACCGTGCCCCTGACCAGCTACACCCTGTCCCTGGAAATAGCCGACCAGCTTAAGGCCTGGATAGCGAGCGGCGAGTTCACCCTTACCGAAGCCCAGGAAAAAATACCCTCGCAGTAAATGCTGTTTCCCTTGGTACGCAACGCATTCCGCTTGCATTACTTCCCGGTGGCAAATATATAGAAAATCTGCTATCAGGAAGTAAAATATCACTCCATGCCGGAGGTTGAGGGACGCGCCATGAGCCGCCACAGCTTCATCCCGCTTGTTTTCTTCTGCCTTGCCGCCCTCGTTCCGCCCTCGTCCGCCCTGGCGGAAGCGCGGCACTCCGCCGTTGCCCCGGCCGACGAAGTTCATGCCGAACCGTATCTGCCTTCCGCCCCGGCGGATTCGGCCGCCCCCGCCCCTGACGGGGACAACCCCTTTGCCATCCTGAAAAAGCGTATAATTCAGGCGTGGGATTCCAAAGGGTACGACTTCTATCTGCCCCTCTATAGCTGGCACAACCGTTATATGTACGACTCCGTCAGCAAATACAACGAACACCCCTGGGGCGCGGGCTTCGGGCGCTCTTTCCGGGATGAGGACGGCGATTCCCATGCCCTGTACATCATGGGCTTCATGGACTCCAACAACCGCTTCCAGCCCATCGGCGGCTACGCCTTTGTCAAAAACTGGGCTCTGGACGAAAAAAAGGACTGGTCCGTGGGCCTGGGCTACACCTTGAGCATCACCGCCCGTCACGAGTACGATTACATCCCCCTGCCCCTGCCTTTGCCTCTTATAAGCCTGCAATACAAGCAGGTTGCCATCCAGGCCGCCTACGTTCCCGGTGTTTACAACGACGGCAACGTCCTTTTCGCCTGGTTCCGCTGGCACTTCGAGTAGCCAAAGCAAATTGATACGAAACCGCCGACGGGATCGGAACGGACCCGACTTGCAATATTGCCCGGGGAGGATTACCTTGTCGGGCAACATTCTTTACCAATGCCGGAACACGCTTTCCGCCAAGGAGTTTTCATGATCGGCATATCCAAGCTGTACTGCGGGCAGGTTGAGCCTTCGGACGCTCTCCGCTACGGCCGCCACTCCGGGCAGCTTCCCTCCCATCTGCTGCAGTTTTCCAAGGACAAAAAGCCCGTGGTGGTCTGGAACATGACCCGGCGCTGCAACTTGAAATGCGTGCACTGTTACGCCAAAGCCCTGGAAGAGGATGGCTCCGACGCCATTTCCACCGAACAGGGCAAAGCCATCATCGACGACTTGTCCGCCTACGGGGCGCCGGTAATGCTGTTTTCCGGCGGCGAGCCCCTGGTGCGCAAGGATCTGGTGGAACTGGCCCACTACGCCACCGGCAAGGGCATGCGCGCGGTCATTTCCACCAACGGCACGCTGATCACCAAGGAAAAGGCGCGGGAGCTGAAAAGCGTGGGCCTGTCCTACGTGGGCATAAGCCTTGACGGGGGCGAAGAAGTGCACGATCGCTTCCGCAAGGTGCCGGGGTCTTTCAAAAAGGCCCTGCAGGGCATTGAAAACTGCCAGGCCGAGGGCCTCAAGGTGGGCCTGCGCTTCACCATCAACAAGCGCAACGTGGGCGAGGTGCCCAAGCTGTTCGATCTGGTGCGCGATCTGGAAGTGCCCCGCATCTGCTTCTACCATCTGGTCTATTCCGGGCGCGGCTCGGAGTTGATGAAAGAGGACCTGGACCACGCCGAAACCAGGGCCGTGGTGGACCTGATCATGGACCGCACCCGCGAACTGTTCGATCAGGGCAAGCCCAAGGAAGTGCTGACCGTGGACAACCACGCCGACGGCCCCTATGTGTGGATGCGCCTGCAACGCGAGGACCCCGAACGGGCCGAGGAAGTGTTCGAACTGCTCCAGTACAACGACGGCAACAACTCCGGCCGGGGCATCGGCTGCATTTCCTGGGACGGGCAGGTGCACGCCGACCAGTTCTGGCGCAACCATACCTTCGGCAACGTGCTGGAACGCCCCTTTTCCCAGATCTGGGACGACGGGAACATCGAACTGCTGGCCAAACTGAAGAACAAAAAGGCCCATGTGGGCGGCCGCTGCGCCAAGTGTCGCTTTTTGCCTATCTGCGGCGGCAATTTCCGCGCCCGGGCCGAGGCCTGGCACGGCGACGTCTGGGCCGAAGACCCGGCCTGCTACCTGACAGATAAGGAAATCGGGATTTAGGGCAGGCTCATTTTGAAGTTGCCCAAGAGAATGATTGCCTCCGGCGGCCAGGGGGGCGACCCCCTTTGGAAACCCCTTTTAGGGGGTCATGATCAAGTGTATGATTTCAAAGCCAAACGGCTCTAGACATCGTCCCGAAAGTTTCAAAACGATTGCCAGACTCACACTGCCGCAACGGCAAACGTGTTGGAGACAGCGCCATGATGTATCGCGGAAGACGACTGCGCCGGACCCCGGCCCTGCGGGAGATGATGCGGGAAACGATCCTCAGGCCCGAAGACCTGATCATGCCCTATTTTGCCGTTGAAACGGACCAGGCCAACGTGCGCAACCCAATCTCGTCCATGCCCGGCCAGTTCCAGCTTTCCCTGGACGCGCTGGAGCAAACCGTGGCCGAGGCCGTGGACGCTGGCCTGCGCTCCTGTCTTTTGTTCGGCATCCCGGCGGAAAAAGACCCCGCCGGCTCCGGCGCGTACGCTGAAAACGGCATTGTCCAGCAGGCCGTCTGGCGGCTGAAGAAACGCTTCCCCGCTTTGCAGGTGATCACGGACGTCTGCCTGTGCGAATACACCAGCCACGGCCATTGCGGCCTGGTGACGGACCGGGGCGAGGTGCGCAACGACGCCACCCTGCGTCTGCTGGCGGACACGGCCGTTTCCCACGCCAGGGCCGGGGCGGACATGGTCGCGCCCTCGGACATGATGGACGGCCGCGTTGGCGCCATCAGGGCCGCTCTGGACGAAAGCGGGTTTACCATGACCCCGATCATGTCTTACGCGGTCAAATACGCGGGCGCTTTTTACGGCCCCTTTCGCGAAGCGGCCGGCTCGGCCCCCCAGTTCGGGGACCGCAAGTCCTACCAGATGGACCCGGCCAACCGGCTTGAAGCCCTGCGCGAAGCCGCGGCCGACGCTGACGAAGGCGCGGACATCCTGATGGTCAAGCCGGCCGGACCTTACCTCGACATCATCCGCGACGTGCGCGAGGCCTTTGACCTGCCCGTGGCCGCCTACCAGGTAAGCGGCGAATACGCCATGATCGCCTCGGCCGGCATTCACGGCTGGATCGACCGCGACGCGGTCATGCTGGAATCGCTGCTGGGCATCAAGCGGGCCGGGGCCAAGCTCATTATCTCGTATTTCACCCAAGAAATTCTGCAAAAAGGACTGCTTTCGTGAGCTCTTCGCAAGAAATGCCTCCGGCGGCTGGGGCTCTGCGCAGAGCCTGCGTCCCCGACCCCAGATCCCCGCTGGGAGAAATGATTTCCCCCAGCCCCCCTCAACATGGTGTTTCGGTTGATCGCAACTCTACTCAGGAAGTTGGAGCGGCTAGTCATCCGTCCGGCCATCCGGGTCACCCCGGCGGGGCCATGCGCGGCGACGGGCTCTCCGGCAACCCGCAAATGGGCCGCGTGCTTGAAGGCGGCGCGCCGCCCCTGCGCCTGGTGGCCTGGGAAGTCACCAGGGCCTGCAACCTGGCCTGCAAGCATTGCCGGGCTGAAGCCCATTGCGATCCCTACCCGGGCGAATTGAGCACGGCCGAGGCAAAGGCGCTTATCGACAGCTTTCCGATGACCGGCAACCCGATCATCATCTTCACCGGCGGCGAGCCGCTCATGCGCAAGGACGTCTTTGAGCTGGTCCGGCACGCCCGCTCCAAGGATCTGCGCTGCGTCATGGCCCCCAACGGTACGCTGATCACGCCGGAAAACGCCCGCCTGATGAAAGAAAGCGGCATTTCGCGCTGTTCCATTTCCATCGACGGACCGGAAAGCGTCAGCCACGACGCCTTTCGCGGCGTGCCCGGCGCTTTTGACGAGGCCCTGCGCGGCATCGGCTATTTGAAGGATCAGGGCATCGAGTTCCAGATCAACACCACGGTCACCAAGGGCAACCTGGGACAATTCAAGGAGATATTCTCCCTGGCCCAGAGCCTCGGGGCCGCGGCCTGGCATATTTTTCTGCTGGTTCCCATGGGCCGGGCGGCCGAGCTGACCGAAGAAGTGATCACGGCCGCGGAATACGAGGAAGTGCTCAACTGGTTCTATGATTTCCGCAAAACCACGTCCATGCACCTCAAGGCCACCTGCGCCCCGCATTATTACCGGATCATGCGCCAGCGGGCCAGGGCCGAGGGCCTGCCCGTCACGCCGGACACCTTTGGCATGGACGCCATGACCAGGGGCTGCCTTGGCGGCACGGGCTTTTGTTTCATCAGCCATTCCGGGCAGGTGCAACCCTGCGGCTATCTTGAACTGGATTGCGGCAACGTGCGCGAAACGCCGTTTCCGGAAATATGGCGTAACTCCAAACCCTTTGTGCAATTCCGCACCCCGGCGGAATACGAGGGCAAATGCGGAAGCTGCGAATACCACAAGGTCTGCGGCGGATGCCGGGCGCGGGCGCACAGCCTCACGGGACGCTACATGGCCGAGGAACCCTTGTGCGCGTACACGCCCAAAAAAGCGAAGGGGTGAGGCATGACGGAACAGGAACTTGACGGCGGCCGCATCGACTCCCTGCCCGACGAGGGGCTGGACGCCCATGACCGGCGCATTCTCGGCATCATCCAGTCGGGCTTTCCCCTTGAACCGCGCCCGTATGCGGCCATAGGCCGGGAAATCGGCCTGCCCGAGGAGGAAGTCTTCTCCAGGGTGCGGGGGTTAAAGGCGCGCAAAATCATCCGCCGGCTGGGGGCCAACTTCCAGTCGGCCAAGCTGGGGTTCCGCAGCACGCTCTGCGCCGCCAAGGTGCCCGATGAGGCCTTTGAGGATTTTGTGGCCGAGGTGAACCGCCATACCGGCGTTACCCACAATTACCTGCGCGACCACGAATACAACGTCTGGTTCACCTGCATCGGCCCGTCCTGGGAGGCCGTGTGCGAACTTCTGGACGGCATTACCCGCAAGACCGGCATCCCGATCCTGAACCTGCCGGCCAAACGCATGTATAAGATCAAGGTGGATTTTCAGATGGACTGATGCGATGCGCCGATGCGCGCCGCCGTTGCCGCTTTTTTTCTCCTTTCTCCGGCCGATTCCGACAAACTCCCTGCAGTTCCCCTCTGATTATCGATACCGTCTGGACGCGGCCACAAAAGGGGAGTATAGAGTGACTATCTCTCACTATATTTTATATAAGCGAGGATCTTATGGCAAGATTGCTTCGTGTATTGGGTTTCTGTTTCGTGCTGGCGCTGACGGCCGTGTTCGTCGCCACGCCCGCGCTGGCCGAGCCCCCTCCGGGCAAGGGCTGGAAAAAGGACGACTATAAAGGCAACAAACCGCAAAAGAACAGGCGGCACGACAACCGCGATTGGCGTAACGATGACCGTCGCTATGACAGGGACGACCGGCATTGGCGCGACGATCGCCGCCATGATGGCCGACGCGACGACCGGCGCTACGATGATCGGCGCTACGATGATCGCCGCGACCACCGCGACGACCGCCGTTACGATGACAGGCGGCATGACGACAGACGCGATGACCATCGCTATGATGACAGACGTCGCGATGATCGCCGCGACGGCCGTGACGGGCGTCCGGCCCCCCCGCCGCCCCGCCCCGGCGATCGGCCCGACTATCGCACATAATCCGGGCACTCGGGCCGGAGGTTCCAAAAGGAGTTTTCCAGCCGTGTTCTGACAGGTTTGACGAAAAAGGAACGCCCGTTGAATGCGGGCGTTCCTTTTTTGTGTTCACGCTCCATGTTCCGGGCGGCGCAACTGTTCCGACGCTTCGACGCCAGCGGCCTTCTTCCTATGCCGTAAGGCCTGGCACGGGCACGCCGTTGGCCACGATATCGGCCCGGATAAGCCCGCGCAGCAAAGCCGCCACCCGGCCTTCACAGCCGTCGCCTATGACTTTGCCCTCGTATTCCGAAACCGCCACGCAGTCCGGCCCGGTACCAAGCATAATCACTTCCGCGGCCACAAAGATATCCTCTTCCCGGATGCGGCGTATGGTGTGGGGTACCTGGCCGTCCAGCAACTCCAGGGCGCGGAGCATGGTGGTGCCGGGCAGGGAGTTGTTGCGCGTGGGCACTTCCAGCACGCCCTCCCGGTTCACCAGGCAGATGCTGGCCACGGCGCTTTCGGCCAGAAAACCATCTTCGTCAAAGCAAAAGGGCACGTCCACGCCGCGCTCGTTGGCTTCCCGGATCATGAGCACGTTGGGCAGGTAGTTGGCGTTCTTGATCCGGGCCAGGTAATCCTGCTTGGCCGGGATGCTGGTTCGGAACCCTTTGAGCCCGGCCCGGTACCAGCTTTCCGGCCGGGGCGTGAAACGATAGGCCACAATGTACAGGCTGGCCCCCGGGCTTTCCGCCGGGTCAATGCCAAAGCCGCCGGGGCCGCGCCCCAGCAGCACGCGCATCAGCGCGGTCTTTTCCCCGCCCGCGCCGGCCACCTCGAGCACCAGTTCGCGAATTCGCTCCCAGGATGCCGGCGGCTCAAGGTAAATGGCCCCGGCCGAGCGGCGCATGCGTTCCAGGTGCCTGTCCAGACGGTACAGACGACCGTCGTGGCATTTGATGGTCTCAAAAACGCCGTCGCCCCGGTGGGCCAGGTGGTCGTCCATGGGCATGAGCAGAAGACGCGGGTCGCGGGCAATGGCGCCCAGCCGGTGCTCGTAGTAGGCCAGGATGTTGTTCGCGCCGGGACGCGGCAAGGCCAGCAGCCGGGCCAGATGCTCGTCGGTGGAGAGGATGGGCAGCATTTGTAACGTTCCTCCGATGCGGACGGCCGTTACAAAAAGGCGCCGGGATTGGGAACGCGCAGCAGCTTGTCCTGAACCAGGCGCTCGGCAATCTGCACCGCGTTCAGGGCCGCACCCTTGCGGATGTTGTCGGCCACCACCCACATGTTCAGGGTGTTGGCCCGGCTTTCATCCTCGCGGATGCGCCCGACAAACACCTCGTCCTCCCCGGCCGCCTGGATGGGCATGGGGTATATCTTTTCCGCCGGGTTATCCAGAACCGTCACGCCGGGGGCCACGCTCAGGACGGCGCGGGCCTCTTTGGCGCTCAGCGGCCTGGCGAATTCCACGTTCAGGGCTTCGGAATGGCCGTAGAACACGGGCACGCGCACCGTGGTGGCCGTGACCTTTATGCCGGGGTCGCCCATGATTTTGACGGTTTCCCATACCATTTTCATCTCTTCTTTGGTATACCCGTTATCAAGAAAGACATCTATCTGCGGCAGGCAGTTAAAAGCGATGCGGTGCGGGTAGACCTTGGCTTCCGGCTCGATCATGTTGAACATCTGGCGCACCTGGGTTTCCAACTCGGCAATGGCCTTCTGGCCCGTGCCGGACACGGCCTGGTAGGTGGACACCACCACCCGGGTGATGCCGGCGGCCTTGTGCAGGGGCGCGAGCACCACCACCATCTGGATGGTGGAGCAGTTAGGGTTGGCGATAATGCCCTTGTGGCCGGCCAGGGCCTGCGGGTTCACCTCGGGCACCACCAGGGGACAACGCTCGTCCATGCGCCAGGCACTGGAGTTGTCCACCACCACGCAGCCGGATTTGACGGCATGGGGCGCGAATTTTTCCGACGTCCCGCCCCCGGCCGAAAACAGAGCCAGATCAATGCCCTTGAAAGAGTCCTCGGTCAGTTCCCGCACCGGCAGTTCGCCGCCTTTAAAAGGCACGGCGGTACCGGCGGAACGCGCCGACGCCAGGGCAACGACTTTGCCGGCGGGAAAATCGCGCGCTTCCAGAGTGCTGAGCATTTCTCTGCCAACGGCGCCGGTTGCGCCGACCACGGCAACGGTCAGGGATGCGGACATTGAGGCCTCCGAAAAAAATGAAGTGACAAAATATCCCGCGCGAACGCGGGGTCGGGCAACCATAGCGCAAGGCCGTCGGCTTGACAATGGCCGCTTTCGGAAACCGCCCGTTCCCGTTTAAATGAGGCTGGACGCTCCCGCCAGGCGTCCCCACGCCGCGCCGCAATGGCCGTCAACGCACGGGAAAAAGGCGGGCAAGCGAACATGGCGCGGGCGTCCGCCCGCGTGAGCAGGGGAGCGGCTTCTCAAAAAATCAAGTTCAATCGAAAAACTTGTATTAAAAATAAAAAATGCTATAGTAAAAATGCAAAATTTTTTTGCGAACTGTGACCTGCGTCACGTCCTTTGTCTCCGGCCTGCCGTATATGTGAGTCGACAGGCACGGACAGGCCGCGTCCGGGCTGGCACCTTATCGCGAACCGCCTGCCGGAACGAGGGCCGCCCTGATGTAACAAGTTTCGGAAAAACCAAGGAGAACGCCATGTTTTGCAATCAGTGTGAACAGACTGCCAAAGGAACCGGCTGCACCGTCATGGGCGTGTGCGGCAAGCAACCCGACGCCGCCGCCATACAAAATCTGATCGTTTACGCCACACGCGGCCTTTCCCTCACGGCCCTGGCCGCGCGGGAAAAGGGCATTGTCGATGCCGAAGCCGACCGCCTGGTCGTGATCGCCCTGTTTACCACGGTCACCAACGTGAATTTTGACGTCGCCAGCCTGGAGACCATGCTGCGCCGAGTGGTGGAAGCGCGCAAGGCCCTGGCGAAAAAGGCCGGCCTCTCCGCCGCCTCCGGCCCGGCCGCCTATGTGCCGGCCTCTGACACCGCCGGGCTGCTGGAACAGGCCGAAGTCGCGGACATCAGAAAGTTCAACGACGACCCGGACGTGAATTCCCTGATGCAGACCCTGCTGTTCGGCCTCAAGGGCGTGGCCGCCTATGCGGATCATGCCGCCATTCTGGGCCAGGAAGATCCGGACCTGTACGGCCGCATCCACGAAGGTCTGGCCGCCGGCTTTGACGGCAAAACGCGCGATCTGGGCGCCTGGGTAGGCGCGGTGCTCGCATGCGGCCACGCCAACCTGCGGGCCATGGAACTGCTGGATGCCGCCAACACCGGCACTTACGGTCATCCCGTGCCCACGGAAGTTCCCCTTGGACCTGCCCCGGGCAAGGCCATTCTGGTCACCGGCCATGACCTCAAGGACATGTACGACCTTTTGGTTCAGACCGAGGGCAAGGGCATCAACATTTACACCCACGGTGAAATGCTGCCCACCCATGCTTATCCGGGTCTGAAAAAATTCAAGCATTTTTACGGACACTTCGGCACGGCCTGGCAAAACCAGACCAAGGAAATGGCCGAATTCCCCGGCCCCATCCTTTTCACCACCAACTGCATCCAGCGGCCGTCCGTGTCTTACGGGGACAACGTTTTCACCACCGGCCTGGTGGCCTGGCCCGGCGTTACCCACCTGAAAAACGGCGATTTCGGCCCGATCGTCAAGCGCGCCATGGAAATGCCCGGCTTCAGCGAAGCTGACGCGGCCGCCGGCAACAAAACCCGTGTGCTCGCCGGCTTTGGCCGCCAGACCGTCATGGGCGTGGCCGGCACGGTCATTGAAGCGGTCAAGTCCGGGGCCATCCGCCACTTCTTCCTGGTGGGCGGCTGCGACGGCGCCAAGCCCGGGCGCAACTATTACACCGAGTTTGTGGAAAAGACCCCGGCCGATACCGTGGTCCTTACTCTGGCCTGCGGCAAGTTCCGCTTCTTTGACAAGCAACTCGGCAACATCGGCGGCATTCCGCGCCTGCTGGACGTGGGCCAGTGCAACGACGCCTATTCCGCCCTCAAGATCGCCATGGCCCTGGCCGAAGCCTTCAAGTGCGGCGTCAACGACCTGCCCCTGTCCCTGGTCCTGTCCTGGTACGAGCAAAAGGCCGTGGCCATTCTGCTCACCCTGCTGGCCCTCGGCGTGAAGAACGTCCGCCTCGGACCCAGCCTGCCCGCCTTTGTCACCCCCAACGTCCTCAAGGTGCTGGTGGACAACTACAACATCAAGCCCATCGCCACTCCCGACGAGGATCTGAAAGCCATTCTGGGATAACCGAACGCGAAAGCCACCGCGCTCGTTTTGCCGCTTGGCAGGGCGAGCGCGGCGCCTCCTCCCCCGCATCCCCGCAAACCAGCAGCGCTGGGGATTTGGGGAAAGGGAGGGAAAGCGCTCTCAGAGCGAACGCGCCGCGCCTTCCTTCCCTTCCCCCAACTCTTCAGAAAGGAAACCATCATGAAAGCCATTATGCGTAATATAATTGAAATAGATGAAGAACTCTGCAACGGCTGCGGCCAGTGCATTCTGGATTGCGCCGAAGGGGCCATCGCCCTGGTGGACGGCAAGGCCAAAGTAATCGCGGACAGATACTGCGACGGCCTGGGAGCCTGCCTGTCCGGCTGCCCCACGGGAGCCCTGCGCATTATCCGCCGCGAGGCCGACGCCTATGACGAGGCGGCCGTGGAGCGCCACCTTGCCGGCCAGGGCAAAAGCCTGAAAAAGGAACACGGCCCCGCCGGGCACGGCCCGCAGCCGCACGGCGGGCACCAGGCCGGGGCGCACGTCTGCGGTTGTCCGGGGTCCAAGGCCATGCTGTTCGAGCCGCTCGCGGCCGCGCCGGCCCCGGCTCGCGGTTGTCCGGGATCGGCCGCCGGAATAATATCAGGACAGGCCGGCGGCACGCACTGGCCCCTCAAGTTGCGGCTCATGTCGCCGGAAGCGCCCTTTCTGCGCGGGGCCGAACTGCTGCTGGCCGCCGACTGCGCCGCCTTTGCCGCGCCGGATTTTCACCGCCTGCGGCCGGGCAAGGTGGTTCTGATCGCCTGCCCGAAATTTGAAGGCGCCGAAGCCCTGGCCGAACGCCTGGAGGAAATCTTCCGGCTGGCGAAACCGGCCGGCTGCACCGTGGCCAGAATGGAAGTGCCCTGCTGCCAGGGCCTGCTCAAGGCCTGCCTGGCCGCCCGCGAGGCCAGCGGAACCGACGTGCCTGTGCGCGAGGTGATCATCTCCCGGCGCGGCGGGATGGCGGAAAACGAATAGCCGCAAGCCGCAGCGCGGCCGGCTTTTGTCCTGCTTCAGCGCCGGACGGAAAAGCGTAATTTTCCCTTGAGCGCATATGTGGAAAAGCGTATATACTTGAAAAAAAGACAACCCGGGGCGGCTTTCACCGCCCCGGACCGTTTCGCCGGCGCGCCGCCCGGATGGCGCGGCTTCCACACCTTGCGGGGAACCCATGGGGCATTGGCACGTTTTTCGGCATATACGCCCGCGCGTTTTTCTCCTGCCGGCCCTGGCCATTGCGGCCGCGCTGCTGTTCGCGACCTTCAAGATCTGGATTCCGGGCCTGCCTTTCTTTCCGACCAAAACCATAGCGGCCACCCCGGCCGATATGGAAATGCCATACGGGGAAGTGCGCATCCCCACCAGCGACGGGGAAGTGCTCAGCGCCTGGTTTATCCCCGGCGCGCCCGGCCGCGGGCCCGGCGCGGGCCTGACCCTGCTCTTTTTTCACGGCAACAGCGGCAACATCTCATCGTATCTGCGGGCCGCGGTCATTTTCCACCAACTCGGCCTGGACGTGCTGATGCCGGACTATCGCGGTTTCGGGAACAGCACCGGCCGGCCTTCGGTGGAAGGCACCCAGATCGACGCGGTGGCGGCCTGGGACTGGCTGCTGCACGTTAAGGAACTGCGCCCGGACCAGATCATCATCCACGGCCGTTCCCTGGGCGGAGGCGTGGCCGCCTATCTGGCCGCGCGGACGGAACCCCGCGCCCTGATACTGGAATCGACCTTCACCTCCCTGTACGATGTGGTCAAGGCTGAGCATCCCTGGCTGCCCGTCAGCCTGCTGTTTGACGAGGAAACGGATTACGACGTCCGCGACAGCCTGGCCGGACTGCGTATTCCCCTGCTGGTGGTGCACAGCCCGGACGACGAGCGTGTGCGCTACTCCCTGGGCCGAGCCCTGTACGAATCCTACGCCGGACCCAAGCGCCTGCTGCGGCTCAAGGGCTCGCACGACACCGGCTACCTGGAAGACAAGGAAGAGTATGTCAACGGGTTGAGGGATTTTCTGAAAAGCCTCAAAAAACCCTCCTGACCACAACCGCTTCAACAGGCCGCGCCGGCGGGGTATTGCGTCTCCCGCAACCGCCGGACAGCGGCGGGTTCTTGCAACCATCGGCGGCAGCGATGCGAACCATGCTCACTTTTCTTATCGTCCTTCTGGCGGCAACGGCTGTGATCACGCTCCTGCTCATAGGGCTGCGCAGCTTTGTCGGCGCAATGATCTTTCATCCGAACAAAAGCATTGCCGCCACGCCGGCGGCCTTTGCCATGCCGTATGAAGAGGCGCGCATTCCCACCGACGACGGCGAAAGCCTGGGGGCCTGGTTCATTCCGGGTCCGGAGGGGCAAAAGCCCGGTTCCGGCCTGACCCTGCTCTTTTTTCACGGCAACGCCGGCAACATTTCCCACCGGCTGGATTCCGTCGCCGTCTTCCGCCAACTCGGCCTTGATGTGCTGATAGTGGACTATCGCGGTTATGGCCAAAGCACTGGCCGGCCCTCTGTGGACGGCACCCTGCTGGACGCGGAGGCGGCCTGGGAATGGCTGCGCCTTTACAAAGGTCTGACGCCGGACCGGCTCGTTATTTTCGGCCGCTCTCTGGGCGGCGGGCCGGCCTCGCATCTGGCGGCGCGGATCACGCCGCGGGCCCTCATTCTGGAATCGACCTTCACCAGCCTGCACGACGTGGCCAAGGGCATGTTCCCCGAATTTCTGGTCAGCCTGCTGCTCCGGCAGGATTATGACGTCCGGGGGCGCCTGTCCGGGCTGCGCCTGCCCCTGCTGGTGGCGCACAGTCCCGACGACGAAACCATACCGTACACCCTGGGCCGGGAACTGTACGAAAACTATGCCGGCCCCAAAAACTTTCTCACCTTGCGCGGTTCCCACAACACCGGCTACCGGACGGACAGGGAAATCTATATCCGGAGTTTGGGCTCTTTTCTGGAGAGCCTGGGGACTGCTTCCGAATAACCGCCTCCGAGCAAGACATTCTGATCCTGCCCTCACCCTCGCCGTCACCTGCCGGCCGGATCGCTTCAGTGGCCGTTTCCGCCGTTGAAAACCCTTGCGGACTTCTTCAGCGGCGGTTATATATGAAAATCATTATATTTATTCCCTGGATGGCAACAATGAACACTACGGAATTCGATCTGGTCATTCTGGGCGGCGGTCCCGCCGGTAGCGGCGCGGCCCAGCGCGCGGCCGAGGCCGGGCTGAAAACCGCGCTGGTGGAACCCGGCTTTCTCGGCGGCACCTGCCTGAACTCCGGCTGCGTGCCCACCAAATACCTGCTTGGCGCAAGCGCCAGCCTGCCCCTGTTGGACGCGCAAAAACGTTACAAAGTGGCCCGCGGCGACGCGCTCTTTGATTTCGCCGCCCTGCAGGCGCGCAAGGATCGCTACATCAAAGGCGCGCGCAACGAGCTGCATAAAAAGCTCGAACGCGCCGGCGTGGCCATTTTCAAAGGCAGAGCCGCGTTCAGCGATCCCCGAAGCGTCACGGTCAAAGGCCCCGGCCCTGAAACGACGCTTTCCTTCGCCAAATGCATCGTGGCCATCGGCTCCACTCCGGCCGCCTATCCCGGCCTGAAGCCCGACGGCGCCACCGTGTATTCGGCCGCCACGGTGCTTAACCTGAAAAGCGTTCCGCAAAGCCTGATCATCGTGGGCGGAGGCGCCATCGGCCTGGAACTCGGCGAATTGCTCCATCGCTTCGGTTGCGCCATCACCCTGGCCGAGGCCTCTCCCCGCCTTCTGCCCCGCGAGGACCCGGATGTCAGCGCCGCCGTGTACGCCCATTACAGCCGCAAAGGCTGGAACATCCAGACAGGCCGGCACATCCAGTCCCTGACCACCGTGGACGGCCGATCCGTCCTCCGCTTTGAAGACGGCCAGGAACTAAGCGCGGCCGCGTCCCTGGTCTGCGTCGGCAGAAAGCCGGCCCTTTCCGCCCTGGCCCCGGAAGCGGCCGGACTGTCCGTCAAAAGCAACGGTTGGCTGGACACCGATGACTGCCTGCGTTGCGCGGAACATGTGTATGCGGTCGGCGACGTGAACGGCCGCATGCTTATCGCCAACGCCGCCTCCCACCAGGCGCTGTATGCGGCGGATCACGCGGCCGGCCGCGTCACAACGCCGTATCCCTGCCCCCTTGTGCCGTCCTGCATCTACGGCGGGGTGGAGTACATGCGCGTCGGCCCCACCGCACCGGAGTTGCGCGCCAACGGCGAAACGGTATTCCAGTCGCGGGTGGAACTGGCCGCCAGCCCCATAACCCAGAGCAGCGGGCGGCTTCGGGGCTTCGTGAAGGCCCTGTGGACCGGTAACGTTTTGCGCTCGGTCTATGCCGTGGGGCACGGCGTTTCCCACCTGCTCACCGCCGCCTCCCTGCTGGTCAACGCGCAGGTGAAAAAAAATACGCCTCTTCCCCTTATTTCCGCCTGTCCTACTCTTGACGAAGTTCTTGAATTGGCTATTGTAGAAAAACTGGAGAGCATTGAATAGCGCCCGCTGAAAACAGCCTAATTTTCAGTGGACATGCGCTAAAATGGGCTTGTGCTTTTCAGAAAAAATGGATACTCTGTGCTCGCAAGTGAGACTGCTTATTCGACCAAAGCCCGATCACAAACATTTTTATTTGGAGGAGCTTATGAAACGCCTTTCTATGATCCTGGCCGGCCTCATGATGATGGCCTTCGCCGCCACAGCGATGGCCGCCCCCACCCCGGTGAACTGCTCGGGCGCCAAAGTGCAGAGCTTTGACTTCCTGCTCGACTACTCCGGGTCCATGATGATGTTCCACAAACATCTGGCCGAAAACAAGTTCAAACTGGCCAAACAGGTTCTGCGCCGCGTGAACGACCGTATGCCCGAACTGGGCTACACCGGCAGCGTCCACACCTTCGCCGGCGACAAAACCGTTGTTGCCCCGCAGACCTACAACCGCGCCGTGTTCCAGAAGGGCTTCAACTCCCTGAAGGACACCTATGAAGTGTTCAACCGCCTCACCCCCATGGGCGACGGCATCAACCACTGGTCCAACGCGCTGTACTCCAGCATGCCTTCTCCGGCTGCCGTCATCATCGTGAGCGACGGTGAAAACAACCGTGGCGCCGATCCCCTGGCCGCTGCTCAAGCCGCCATGGCCGCCAACCCCGGTCTGGTTTTCCACGTTATCTCCCTGGCTGACAGCCCGGCCGGTCAGGCTGTGCTCGACAGCATCACCGCGCTTCGCCCCGGCGCCAGCGTTTCCGTGATGGCTGAAAACATGCTGGACCACGACGAAGTCGTTGACAAATTCGTCATCGACGTGTTCTGCGGCCAAGGCGCCATCGTTCTGCGCAGCATCCAGTTCGCCCTGAACTCCGCGGAAATCAACCGTCAGTCCGCCGCCATTCTGGACGAAGTTGCCGGTCTGCTGAAGCAGCGTGGCGGCAACATCGAAGTTGCCGGCCACACCTGCAGCCTGGGCAGCGACGCTTACAACCAGCGTCTGTCCGAGCGTCGCGCCGCTTCCGTTAAGGCTTACCTTGTGAAGCACGGCGGCATCCCCGCTTCCACGATCTCCACGCGTGGTTACGGTGAGTCCATGCCCAAGTACGACAACAGCACCGATGAAGGTCGCCGCATGAACCGTCGTGCGGAAATCGACTGGCGCTAAAAGTCGCTTGATGTGAGTTATGGCCCGGTGGGGAGTATTCCCCACTGGGCCTTTTTTGAATGACTAGGGCGCCATCCAGGCGAACGCGGACGCAAATCCGGCTTGCACACTTTCCGCGCAAAGCGTTCGGCCCGGCTTTGTTCCACCTTATTTCAGGAAGATTGTTTACAATGAAAAGCCTCTCCTTTTTCAGCCGTCTGCTTGTAGCCTCTGCCCTCTGTCTTGCCCTCGCCACGCCCGCCCTGGCGGCGGAAGCCGCCCCGGCCGCCAAACCCGCGCCAGCCGCCGCCAAGCCCGCCGCCCCCGCGAAAAAGCCCGCTGCTCCGGCCAAAGCCAGTGCCGCTCCGAAAAAAGCCCCTGCCGCTCCCAAAGCCGCTCCGGCGGGAAAAACAGCGTCCAACTCGCCGGAAACCCTCCAAAAGGGGCTCGACGATTTTGCCAAAAACACCATAGCCACCCTCAACCGTTGCGTCGTGCCCTCTTCCGGCAAGAAAGAAGTCCTCAAAAACGGCGACGGCAGCTTCACCGCCCGCTATATCGAAATTGACCCGGGCAGCATCAAAACTTGGTACAAACAGCCGGAAAAGCCCGGTCCCGTGGCGTATGTGGGCTACATGAGCTACAACGAAGTGGAATACCACTGCACGGCGCCGTCCAAGGCCGCGGCCGAAAAGGGCCCCTTTGTGCCCAAGAGCAACAAGATGCTCACCGAGCTGATCAAGCACTACAACGGCAAGTGGACTTACTAGCCCCATGACTTTCCGCCCGCTTGCCCCGCAACAGGGCGCGCGCACTCGTTTTCGAGTACCTCTTCGGCAAATGAAATGCAGGGCTTGCCCATGATTTGTGGGCAAGCCTTTTTTATGGCCGGCTTCCGGAGCGGTATCGCTATTGGAGGAAAGCATGAGGCGTCTTTTCCTGATTGCGGTTGGCTTGATGTCGATACCCGAGGGAGGCGGTATTATACCAAGTTGCAATCAAAAGGGATTTAATATAGTATTCTCCGAAAGCGGAGGTTGCTATGCGTCCATCCACGCCGATCCCTGAATATCGCCTCGTGGAGTTGAAGAATTTTCGAAAGAGCAAATGGCCTGGCTTTGAAT
>JAVBOI010000077.1:0-5634 GCA_031550695.1 Desulfovibrio sp.
GGTGGGATGACGTCGACACGTCATCCCACCGGCTGATTATTATACCCCAAACGGGGTTTCCAAAGGGGGTCACCCCCTTTGGCCGCCGGAGGCAATATAACTCTTGGGCAACTTCAAAAACGAATTTGCTCCAGATTTGCGATTTACTGCCGTTACTTCGCCCCGCCGTTGCCTTCCAGCTTGGCCAGCAGCGTCTTTCGGTTGATGCCCAGGCGCCGCGCCGCTTCGCTTTTGTTGCCGCCCACCTGTTCCAGGGTATCCAGCACGGCCATGCGTTCTATTTCTTCCAGGGTCATGTTGCCGAAATCCCTTTTGGGCGCTTTGCCGGCGTCGTTGTCTTCCGTCAGGCCCGGGGGCAGTTCGCGTTCGCTCACGTATTCGCCCAGCAGCAGCACCACGGCCCGCTCCACGGCGTTTTCCAACTCGCGCACGTTGCCCGGCCAGGCATATTTCAGCAGCCGATCCATGGCCGCCGGGGTGAACCCTTTGACGGTCTTGGCGTTTCGCTCCGCGAACATGGTCAGAAAGTGCATGGCCAGAAGCGGAATGTCCTCGCCGCGATCCCGCAGGGGCGGCAGTTGCAGGGAAACCACGTTGAGCCGATAATACAGATCCTGCCGAAAGCGCCCCTCTTCCACTTCCCGCTTCAGATCCCGGTTGGTGGCCGCCAGAATGCGCACGTCCACCTTGATGGTCTGGTCGCCGCCCACCCGCTGAAGCTCCCGCTCCTGTAGGACGCGCAGCAGCTTGACCTGCATGGCCAGGGGAATTTCGCCCACCTCGTCCAGAAAAATCGTGCCCTTGTCCGCCGCCAGAAAACGGCCTTCCCGCCGTTTTTCCGCGCCGGTAAAGGCCCCTTTCTCATGCCCGAACAGTTCGGATTCCAGCAGCGTTTCGGACAGGGCGGCGCAGTTCACGGCCACGTACGGCCCCTTGCTCCGGTTGCTGTTGGCGTGGATCAGCCTGGCCGCCACTTCCTTGCCCGTGCCCGACTCGCCGGTGATCAGCACGGTGGCCTCCGAGGGCGCTATGGCGGAAATCATGCCCAGCAACTGCCGCATGGCCGGGCTTTTGCCAATGACGTTCCTGGTGTCAAAGGACGAGGAGAGGCTGTCGCGCAGAACGCGCACCTCGTCCCGCAGGGCGGCGTGGTCCAGGGCCCGCTCCAGGGCCGGCTTGAGGGCGTCGAATGCCAGGGGCTTGGTCAGGTAGTCGTAGGCCCCGCTTTTCAGGGCTTCCACGGCGTTTTCCACGTCCGAGTGAGCCGTCATGATCACGATCGGAATGGCCGGGTTGTAGTCCCTGATGGCGCGGGTGGCCTCTATGCCGCTCATGCCGCTCATGCGCACGTCCATCAGGATCAGGTCAAAGGGCTGCTCCCGGCAAAGCGCCACGGCGGCCTCCCCGCTGTCCGCGCCCACGGTCGCGTAGCCCCAGTCCTCCAGAAGCGTGCGCAAGGTTTCGCGGTGGTTCTGGTCGTCGTCCACCACAAGCAGCGATATGGCCGGCCCTCGGGTCATCATGCGTTCTCCTTGCCTTGCAGGGGAAGGGTGACGGTGAACTCGGCCCCCGCGCCCGGCGCGCTGTCCACCCGGATGCTTCCCCCGTGGGCTTCGACGATCTGGTGCACTATGGCCAGCCCGAGCCCGGTGCCCGAAGGCTTTGTCGTGAAATACGGGGTAAATATGAGGGCCTGCTCGGCTTCGGCAATGCCTTTGCCGCTATCGCCCACCGTAAGGCTGAAGGTGCCGGCTTCGGGCTGCCGCCGGATCGCCACCCGTAATTGCCCGCCCGGCTCCATGGCCTGCACCGCGTTCAGAAAAAGGTTCAGCAAGGCCTGGGTAAGGCGTTCCGGGCTGATGCGGACCATGGGAAAGCCGGGATCTTCATCAATACTGACAACTATTTGCTTGGCCTTGATATCCGCTTCCGCAAGGCGCAGCGCCCGGTCGACGACCCCGCGCGGGTTGATTTCAACAAGCGTGATTGCGGCCGGCCGCGCGAAATCGAGCAGTTCCGACACCACCCGGTTCAGCCGGTCCACTTCGGCCACCATGGTGTTGGCGGCTTCCTCCTCCCGGCCTCCGGGCTGGGTCCGTTTGGCCAGGTAGGTGGCCACCCCCTTGATGGTGCTCAGGGGATTCCTGATCTCGTGGGCCACCCCGGAAGCCAGCTTGCCAAGCCCGGCCAGACGCTCGTTGCGCCGCGCCTCGGCCTGCAGGCGCTTTATTTCCGTGGTGTCGCGCAAGATGAACAGGTTGCCCAGAAACACCCCGTCGTCGTTCCGCATGGCGGCCGCGCTCAGGCTGACGGACGCCGGCCTTGCGCCGGGCGCGCGCAGGGTGGCGTCGCGCTCGAGAATCTTCTCCTTGCCGGCAAGCTCGTTGATCATGCCCCGCCAGTCCAGGCCGGGAAGTTGCGTCAAGGGCGCTCCAAGAGCGTCCTTGCGGCGCATGCCGAGTAATTCCAGGGCCGTATCGTTGACCACGGCCACCTTGCCCGCCGGATCGCCGGTGAGAAGCCCCAGGGGCATATTGGTCACCACCGCCCCCGCCATGGCCTGGGAGTCGCGCAACATACGCCGCGAACGGCGGTAGTTGTGGGCCCAGAACAGGGAAATGACCCCGGCCAGCCCCATGGCCGCGACCAGGCCGGCGGAAAACACGCTGTTCTTGAAATCCTGGGCCAGGGCGTCTTCAAACGGCTGCCTGTCCAGCCCGACGAAAACCGTATCCGGCAAGGCCGGCGGCGCCTCGTCAACATCCCGGGGCGCCATGCCCATGCGCCCCCGGTGTCCCATGCCCATGCGATCCCGGGGGTCCATATCCATATCCATGTGATCCTGGGAGCCCATGTGATCCTGGGGCGCCATGTCCGCGTGATCCCGGTGCGGCTTGCGGCCTTTCGGACGCCAGTCGGACCAGTCGCGCCCGCGGCCGGAAAAATGATGCCCGGCGCGAAGCGGAACAAAGGAGCGGAACACTTCGAACACCTTTTTGCCGTTCCATTCCCGAATGCGCCAGACGGGCGTTCCGGTCGCCTTTTCCGACGGCGGTTTTTCCAGCGTCTCCCCGATTCGCGACGGATCGCTGTGCGCCAGTATGACGCCGTCGTTGTCGGCAACCGCCATGAACACGATACCGGGCTGTTTGGCGGTTTCTTCCACCAAAGATTGCAAAAGCCGCGCGTTTCCCGTGCGCATGCCCATCCAGGTCCGCGTCCCGGCCTCCAGAGCCCAGATCAGGGCCTCGGCCCGGTCCGTCATGTTCTGCGTCATGTGCCCCCGTTCCCGCTGGGCGTTTTTGACGGAAAGCGCGACTATCGCCAGCCCGAGAATGGCCGCCATACCCAGAATCAGCCAGGGAGAAAGCCCCAGGGAAAGGTTGCGAAAAAGAGGGAGGGATTTTTTTGGTTGAGTATTCATATGCGCCTGCGTTTTTGCTGGTGGCTTCATGAACATAGGCATTGCCCCCGCGAGCGGTCAATGCATGGTGAGTAAATTTCGGACAAATTTTCAGTTCATGGGTAAAATTTGGATAGCGGCCTGTTGCCCCTGAAGGGTGCTCATCATGGCCGCGTAAATTTTTAGTTAATTAATTTATGATATTAATGGCATTAATATCAGTTGGCACAAAATTTGCTAAATGGGTGGCGCAGGCAATCGAAAAACGATGATGACAGCGATGCAAACTCGCGGCCAACAGTATCCGGAGACAGCTCCCGGCATCCGGAAAGAGGCCTTCGGAAGAACTCGAAGTCCTGAAAAAGCGCTTCGATACTTTTGAAACAAGCGCATTACCCTTCAAGGAGAAGAAAAAATGATTACTATCACATCAAAAACAGCCATGGTTGCCACAGCCTTGACCCTTGCTCTTGCGCTCACCCTGACGACCGCGCTGCCTTCTCGGGCGCAATTGTTCGGAACCTCGGACATTTCCCAGAGTTGGTACGGCGGCCACGGCGGCCACGGCGGCCACGGCGGATACGGCGGCCACGGCGGGCATCGCGGCTGGTAGGCCGCATGACCCTGAACGGGAATACGGAGAGCGCGCATGAGCGTAAAAAGAATCGTCCTGACGGGCCTGCTGCTCATCGGCACAGCGCTGCTGGTGGCGGGCTGCGGCGGACACTGGGGAGGCTGCTGGCGCTAGGCAGCGCCTAAAACCCGCGCAGGCATCTCTAAAAAGCAATCATAAGGAAAAAAACATGAACAGAACAAAAATCGCTTCAACGGCAATGGCCCTGGCTTTCGTGGCTGTCATCGGGTTGTCCGGCGTCGCCAACGCCGGCCCCTACCACAGGGGATACCAGAACCTGAGCCCCGAACAGCAAAAGGCCATGCAGGATACCTACGCCGAATTTGACAAAAAGGTCGAACCGCTCCGCCAGCGGTTCCACGACAAGAAGGTCGAGCTGCATACCTTCTATTCCCAGGGCACGGCGCAGAACGACCCCAAGGTACAGGCCCTGGTAAAGGAACTCGGCGACCTTGACGCCAAGCTGTACGCCGCCCGCACCGACCTGCGCAAGCAGTTGAACGACAAGGGTGTTCCCGTCTACGCCGGCATGGGCCGGGGCGGCTGCCCGATGATGGGCAATATGGGCCACGGCGGCTACTACCACGGCGGCTATGGCGGCGGGCACGGCTACTACCACGGCGGCTATGGCGGCGGGCACGGCTACGACTACGGCGGCGGGCACGGCTACGGCTACGGCGGCTATGGCGGCGGCATGGTGCCCCCCACCAGTGACGAATAACGGTAAACCCGCGCGCCATCCAACGGCGTCGCGCATACGAAAAGGCTGTCGGCCATGCCGGCGGCCTTTTCCCATGCGCGACGCACTCATCCCCAAAGAGCAAAAGGAATCGAAAAGGCAACGCTTTTGCCTTGTTCACGCCTTGTGATTGTGCTATTTCAAAGATAAATCCTGTCACATGTTACAGTAACAACTCCTGTTACTTGTTGGAGGAACTATGGAACGCAAAGGCATCATCACGTTCAGAGGCAACCCTTTCACCTTGCAGGGAAATCCCGTGAAACAGGGCGACAAGGCCCCGGATTTCCGCCTGCTCGCCAACGATCTTTCCCCCCGCGCCCTTGATAACTACAAGGGCAAAACCCTGGTTCTTTCGGTCGTGCCCTCGCTCGACACCGGCGTCTGCGATATGCAGACCCGCCGCTTCAACAACGAAGCCGCCGCCCTTGGCGAGCACGTGCGCATTCTTACCATTTCCTGCGACCTGCCCTTTGCCCAGGCCCGCTGGTGCGGCGCGGCAGGCGTAACCCAACTGGAAACCCTTTCGGACCACTACGAACTCTCGTTCGGCATGGCTTACGGCGTGGTGATAAAGGAACTGCGCCTGCTCACCCGCTCAATTTTCGTGGTCGACAAGGCCGGGCTAGTCACCCACAGCCAGATTGTGCCGGAAGTTTCCACCGAAGTGAATTTCGACGCCGCCCTGACCGCCGCCAAAGCTGCGAGTTAAAACAAAATTCATTTTGATTTGTCCAAGAGGTCGTATTGCCTCCGGCGGGGGGGGGGGGGGGGGGGGGGGGGGGGGGGGGGGGGGGGGGGGGGGGGGGGGGGGGGGGGGGGGGGGGGGGAGGGGCGCGCGGTGGCGAGCGGAGACGG
>JAVBOI010000022.1:0-3854 GCA_031550695.1 Desulfovibrio sp.
CCCGCCCCGCCTGAACACCCCCGCGCTGCCCTGCCCGGGAACGTCCTGCAGGGTCGTGGTCTGCAAACCGCCTATCAGCACGGTTCACCCCGAGCAGCGGCCCCGGCGCGCTCCGGGGCCGCTTTATCGCTCGTCATATCAGTTTGCGACATTTTTTAGATTCTGCACCCACACATCCACCAGGGCCGGGTATTCCCCGAGCCCTTTGCCTATGGTTTCCACCTGCATGCCGCTGGCCATGAAGGTTTGCTTCCAACTGCCCTTTTCCGGCCCGAACAGGTCGTTTACGGCATGGTCGCCGGCAACGGTCATGAGCGGGGCGAGCCAGACTTTGCGGATGCCGTTCGCTTTCAGGGCCTTGAGCACGTCTTCCAGGTCCGGGCTGCCTTCCACCGTACCGACAAAAGCGTTCTTGTCCAGCGTATGCAGATAATACTGCAAGGCGGGATAGCAGACCCCGGCGGCATGGTGGGTGCCGTGCCCCACAAACACAAGGGCCTCGTCGGGCTTGCGCTCTCTGGGCGCGTTTCGGACAAGCAACTGCGCCACCTTGCCCGCGCTGTCCGTATCATGCAGCAGGGGCCGGGAGAGTTTGATTTCCCGTATGCCCTTGGGGAGCCCCTCGAAAGCGCGGGCCGTTTGTTCAAGATTGGAGTATTCGGAACCGGGAATAACGTGCAGAGACAGGATGGAGACCTTTCGCACCCCTTCGGCGCCCAGTTTCGCCAGCGCCTCCGGCACGGAAAGCCGGGGGAATTGCGGGTCTGACTTCAGCAGCGAATGCGCGGTCCAGGCCCAGCGGATTTCCTTGCCGGGAAAAGCCGCCCGCACCTGCTTTTCCACGGTGTCATACGAGGCCTGCGCCTGCTGGACGCTGGTTCCGAAAGCCACCAGGAGGATCGCCTCGTTGGCCTCCTTCGCTTCTTTCTGCGCGGCCAGGACCGGGCAGGTCCAGGCCAGCAGCAAGGCCAGGCAAAGCGCTTTCAGCATGGTTTCCCTTATTTTCCGCATGATTCCTCCCACCCTATTAAAATATGGTGACATTGTGATCTTCCGTTAAATGTTGCCCGCGAAGGACGAGAGCCTCGCACATACAAAACGGGGTTTCCAAAGGGGGCACCCCCTTTGGCCGCCGGAGGTAATATTTCTCTTGGTCAACTTCAAAACCGCTTTACTTCAACGCGCCGTTGCCACCCGGTACGGCGTTCTGTCGGCGTATTCGGCCTGCTTGCCGTCGTTCCAGCGGCCCACCGGGCGCAGGTAGCCCACCACCCTGGAATAGACTTCCGCCGTTGCGTTGCAGACCGGGCACTGAAGGTGCTCGCCCTTGAGATAGCCGTGTTCGGCGCAGATGCTGAAGGTCGGGGTCAGGGTGAAGTACGGCAGCTTGTATTGGGCCGTGATTGTTTTCACCAGATTGCGCACGGTTTCGGTATCCGGCACCTCTTCGCCCAAGAATCCGTGCAGC
This sequence comes from Desulfovibrio sp., assembly GCA_031550695.1. Classification (GTDB taxonomy): domain Bacteria; phylum Desulfobacterota; class Desulfovibrionia; order Desulfovibrionales; family Desulfovibrionaceae; genus Frigididesulfovibrio. The sequence continues at coordinate 1,469 of JAVBOI010000022.1, forward strand.
ACGGTCCCGCCGGTGTAGCTTCCCTGGAGGTTGTCCTGCAAATCGAGCACGTCAAAGATGTCCGTGGAAAAATCGACGGGCAGATGGGTGGAATTGGTGTAGTAAGGGATTTCGCCGTTGGTCCGGCCGCCCGCGAACAGCATGTCCGGGAATTGCTTTTTGTCCAGCAGGGCCAGCCTGTACGAGGTACCTTCGGCCGGGGTGGCTTCCAGATTGAAGAAGTGGCCGCTTTCCTCCTGAAAGATCTCCAGTTTTTCACGCATGTGCGCGAGCACGCGCAGAGCGAAAGCCTGGCCTTGTTCGCTGGCGATGCCGGCGCGTAAAAGGTTCAGGCAGGCTTCGTTCATGCCCACCAGGCCGATAGTGGAAAAATGGTTGGACCAGTAGGCGTTCGTGCGGGCCTTTACGTCGCGCAGATAAAAGGTGGTGTAGGGATACAGGCCGCCGTCGGTGAAGCGTTCCAGTTCCTTGCGCTTGATGTTCAGGCTGTCCTTGGCAAGCTCCATGAGCTTGTCCAGGCGGGCCAGAAAATCCCGCTCGTCCTTTGCCTGATAGCCCAGACGCGGCAGATTGATCGTCACCACGCCAATGGAGCCGGTGAGCGGATTGGCCCCGAACAGGCCGCCGCCGCGCTTGCGCAGCTCACGGTTGTCCAGGCGCAGGCGGCAGCACATGGAGCGGGCGTCGTCCGGCGACATGTCGGAATTGACGAAGTTGGAAAAATACGGAATGCCGTAGCGGCCGGCCATTTTCCATATCGCTTCGAAGCGTTCGCTTTCCCAGTCGAATTCTTTGGTGATGTTGTAGGTGGGGATGGGGAAGGTGAAGACGCGGCCTTTGTTGTCGCCTTCCATCATCACCTCGGCGAAAGCCCGGTTCAGCATGTCCATTTCCGGCTGAAAATCGCCGTAGACCGCGTCCTGCTCCCGGCCGCCGATGATCGCGGGCGTGTTTTTCAGCATGGCCGGCACGTGCATGTCCAGGGTGATGTTGGTGAAAGGGGTCTGAAAGCCCACCCGGGTGGGGATGTTGATGTTGAACACGAACTCCTGCAAGGCCTGCTTCACTTCCTTGAAGCCCATATTGTCGTGGCGGATAAAGGGAGCCAGGTAGGTGTCGAAGCTGGAAACGGCCTGCGCGCCCGCGGCTTCGCCTTGCAGGGTGTAGAAAAAGTTGACGAGCTGGCCCAGAGCGGTGCGCAAATGCCTGGGCGGCGCGCTTTCCACGTTGCCGGCAATGCCCTTGAAGCCCTGGCGCAGCAGATCCGCGATATCCCAGCCCACGCAGTAGACGGACAGCAGGTTCAGGTCGTGGATGTGAAAATCGCCGTTGGTGTGCGCGTCGCGTATGGCCGGGGTGTAGATGCGGTTGAGCCAGTATTCGGACGTGATGTCCGAGGCTATGTAGTTGTTCAGCCCCTGCAGGGAAAAGCCCATGTTGCTGTTCTCCCGCACGCGCCAGTCCATCTTGTTCAGGTAGCCTTCCATGAGGTCCACGTTGGCCTTGGTTTTTATTCGGCGCAATTGGGCGCGCTGCTCGCGGTAAAGAATGTAGGCCTTGGCCGTGGCCCGGAACGAGGAATCAAGCAGCACCTGCTCCACCACGTCCTGGATGCTTTCCACTTCCGGCGGGTCAGGCAGGTGCACGGCTTTTGCCAGGGAAAGCACCTGCATGGTCAGGCGGCGGGCCTCGCGTTCCTCGAACTCCCCGGTGGCTTTTCCGGCTTTGAGCAGGGCGGCGGTGATCTTGGCGGCGTCAAACTCCGTAACGCGCCCGTCCCGCTTGGTGATGGCGGTGAAGTACATGTAAACTCCTGATGAATTACGGGGCGATACAGAAAAGGGAATAAAAAAAACCTCCGCCCTGAACCGGGCGGAGGAAACGCATTTATCCCCCAAAAGAACCGCATGGCAAAAGCCCCGTTGCCAACGGCCGTCCTCCAAGACGAATCGAATAAAGCAGGTCTTCCGGCTTCCCGGGTTCTTTTCGGCCTTCCCAAGAACGAATCTCAGTGGCGCGCGGGGAAAAGAACGTTTTTTCCGGTATACGGCGGCGGGTCCGCTCCCGCTTTTCACGGGATTCCCTATTAAGCTCTGGTGAGCGCTTTAGTTTCCAAAAAGTCTCAAAAAAAGACGGCTATGTCAATCCGACTCGTCCCCAAAGCAACCGCCGTCCGAAAAGCGATGTTGACAAAAGTTGTGTGATGTTAATTACTTGCCCAAGGAAAATGTTCACTTGTTTCTTGCTAGTGTCTAGTTGCAAAATTTTTAACAGAATTTGATAACTGCGCGCCTTTTATTTCTCGTTTTTTCCAAACAAAAGGCCGGGCCTTTTCGTTGTATGCTTTCTGAAACGCCTTGATATGTGCGCCAAGTTCCTGCGTGCT
>JAVBOI010000018.1:0-36070 GCA_031550695.1 Desulfovibrio sp.
TCTGTCGCCTGGCTGCGCCAGCGGCGGGCCGCGGCGGCGCCCCCCGGGGCCGGGGCCCCGCCCCCCCCCGCCGCCCGCCCCCCCCCCCCCCCCCCCCCCCCCCCCCCCCCCCCCCCCCCCCCCCCCCCCCCCCCCCCGCCGGAGGCATCTCTTCAGAATTGCTTCAACAATTCCCGCGCCTCGGGCGAGCCTTTGGCGGCTTCGGCCTGGGCCCAGGAGCGCAGGGCGGCGATGCGGGCGTCGGCTTCCGGGCTGCCGGCGGCCTTGGCTTTTTTATACCAGGTCAGGGCCGCGGCCGGGTCTTTTTTGATGCTGCCCGCCGGGGCGGAGTCGGCCGGATCGAAATAGCCGCCAGTGAGGAGCATGGCTTCGGCGTTGCCTTTTTGGGCCGCGTCTTCCACCAGCAGGAAGGAGGCGTCAGCGCCGTCGCGTTCCTCGCGCAACTTCCTGGCAAGGTTAACGCTTTCCGTCGGGTCGGCCGGACCGGCGAGGTGCTCGCGGGCCTGGGTCAGGGCCGGCTTGGAGGGGGCCTTGGGCTCTTCCGGGGCGGGCGTTTTCTGCTCTTCCTTGGCAGGTTCCTTGTTTTCCGCCGGCCGAGTGGAGTTTGTATTCTCCGCCGGTTGGGTGGAGTTGGTGTTTTCAGCCAGTTTGGCCGGGTCTTCCTTGTCGAGCCAGAATTTCCAGGCGACAAAACCGCCCACGGCCAGAGCGATCAGCAGAAGAACGAGCAGCAGCGGCTTGAGCGCTCCGCCTTTGGCCGGGGACGGCGCGGGGTCCGGCGGCGGCAGAATGTCCATGGACGCGTCCGCGTCTTCCTCGGGCACGGGGTCGAGTTCCGGCTCCGGGGCGGGCGGCGGAGGCGGTGGGGGCGGCGCGGGCGCGAGCTTGGGTTCCGGCGCGGCGGCAACGGCCATGCCCTGGCCTCCGCCCACGGGAGAATACGTCACTTCGGGCACGCGCAGGGCGGCGACAGAGCTCGCGCCGTCGGCGTTGATCAGGGTGAGGCGGTAGTTTTCCCGCGTATCCAGGTGGTCAACGACCTCCGGGCCCACGGCAATGTCAAAGCCGTCGTCGCTCAAGGTTATGCGCTGGGCGGAAAGCGGGCTTTCGGCCGGCTGCCAGCCGCCGGGGCCGAGGCAGTTGTGGTCGGTGCCGCGCTTGATGGAAAAGCGCATGCCTTCCATGTTGCCTATCTGCGCATCGCTGATGCGCAGAAAACCGTGGCCGGCTCCCCGGCCGCTGTCGTCAGTGTAAATGGCCTTCACAGGCGCCTCCATGAGTAAGCAATCGTGTTGCGGAGCAGGCTCGCGTCATGCGGCGTTCCGATACGGGTTTTGAATGAGAAAAGGCGCGGCCTTCGATAGTACGTTTTATCGAATGGCCAGGGCGTCCAGTATGGCCCGCAGACGGCTGTTCTGTTCGGGATCAAAGTCGCGTACGCCGTCAAAGCTGACGTTTTCATTCACAAGATGAATCAGGGCGGCGGCCCAGTCCATGACCAGCGCGTCCGCGTAGTCGCCGGGATCTTCGGCCAGAACGGGCAGACCGGACGTTTCCGGCCGGGAGGCGAACAGGGGCCGTTGTTTGTTGCCGACGGTGACAACGCGTTGATCATCCGACAGGGACCGGGGATCAAATCCCAGCCAGTCGGTATAGGCGTTGACTGCGGCCGCGGCGATGCTGGCCTGTTTCCACACCAGGCGTTCTTTTTCCAGATTGGCGTATCTGGCGGCCTTGCGCAGGGAATCTTCCACCTCGCCGCGCACGCCAAGACGCACAAAGGCCACGCCCAGTTCATGCACGAACTGGGAAAAAAGGGACGGCGGGAACACGAAATACTGCTGCAGCACCGGATCTTCCGCCTGGCCGCGCAACTGTCCGAGCCAGAACTTTTCTATGTGTTCGCCAAAGGCCTGGGCTTCGTCGCGAGGAGGGGAGTCTTCTTTCCGGGCGGCGGGAACGGCCGAGGGCAGGGCTTCGTCCCCCATGAGGGCAAACAGCAGATCGTCCGCCGAGGCGTCCGTTTCCGGCACGGCGGCTATCTCCTCCTGCATCTGGTACTGGGCCTGGAAATACAGGTCGTAGATGTCCTGATCCCGCAGGGCGAGCAGGCGCAGAAATTGCCCGAACCGGCGGGTCTTGACCATGCCGAGGATGGTCCGGGCCAGATTCTGGGCCAGAATGGCCTTCTGTTTGCGCTCTTCTTCCTTGTCGTCCGTTTTCCAGTAAGGCTGGAGTCGGTCGCGCAGTTTGGACAGCTGTTCTTCCACCGTGGTTTTGATCTGTTCGCGCTTAAGCTCCGGCTTGCAGATCGGATCGAGCTTCTGGCGGATCAGGGAAAGGCCGCCGTCGTCGGGCGTGAGAAAGGCCTTCCAGGTATCCGTTTTGTGGGCGAAATGCTTGTTCACCAGCGAGCTTTGCATAAAGGAGTCTTCAAACTGACGCACATACGCGCGGCTGTCTTCTTTCAGGGCGGTTTCACGGCCGTTGTCATCATGTTCGAACAGGTGCAGCTTGACCGTGGGGTTGCGCATGAGAAAGAAGTTGTTGAACGCGCCCTTGCTGCTCCAGTTCTGCAACCATTCGTGAGAGCTGAATATTTCCATGGAGGCGTACATGCGGGTATCCCAACGTTCCGAAACGTTCTGGGCTCCGGCCTTGTCCTCGAACTCCAGGTCACTTTTGGTCAGGATGAAGAACAGGGCGGTATCCTTGCCGGAGCGCCGTTCCGGGCTGCCGCCGTGGGTGCCGGCGATCCAGTCGTTCACGGCTCCGCCGAGTCCCTGCACCTCTTGCACGCCGCTGCCGATGCAGAGCAGAAGGCCGGTCAGTTCCCGCTCGGCGCAATAGCGTTCGAAAAGATAGGCCACTTTGCCGCGCAAAAAGCATTCCTTGAGCTTGGCCGGGTCTTCGGCCTCCTTGGGCAGATCCACGAACATCCTGCGCGAGCGGTAGCCGGGAAAGTCCAGCAGATCGGTGTGGACAAAAAACTCCGCCGGTTTGTCCTGCATGGGAATGATCAGTTCGGCCGTGAGCGCGGCCACATACACCCGGGGCAGACTGGCGCGTTTGCCGTCGGGGGTGGCCAGTTCCAGGGTGTCGGCCGGGTTGGGCGAAAGCGTGCCCAGGGTGGCCACGTCGATAATGCTGGCCTCGCGCGGAACCAACGCGCCAGCCGGGCAAAAGGCCTCGGCGGCGAAGTCCAGGGCGCGCAGGGCGGTGAACAGTTCGCGCAGGATATGGGTAAAGGGGGCGATGCCGTCCCAGATGATGCCAAAGAGCTCCGCCCGGTCGGCATCGGTGAGCAGCGGGGCCAGGGGGATGATCCGGTCCCAGAAGTGCTGGTCAAGAAGTTGTTGCACGCGCGGTTTGCTGCGAAAATACTTGTGGATATACTCCTGCAGGTCTTCCACGTCGTCACGGCTCATGCCGCCGGCCGGGGCGTCCAGCTTGCGTTTTTCCAGTTCCTGCAGGGTGGCGAGCATGGCCGGCCGGTTGGGCGCTTCCATGTGCTCGGCGTCGGAAAAATACGTGTTGGTCAGGATTTTCACCACGTCGATCACGGACAGCAGGCGCACGTGCACCGGATACCCGGCCGGCGGATCAACCGGGCGGGTCAGGGTGAAGCGCGTGACCAGGCCGGTGGACTCTTTTCCGCCGGCCGGGTTGATTTCGCTGAGAAAATCGTAGGTGGTGTCGCCCAGCCGGGTCCAGAGTTTGCGGTCTTCGTTGCCGGCCAGGGTGGACACAAGATACGATTTGCCCGCCTGGCTGGGGCCGAAAATGCCGACGCACATCTTCCGCCTGGCGGCCACGGCGCAACTGCGCAACAGGCGTCCGGCCTTGCGCAGCTCCTTTTCATGGCCCGCGAAGTCGCGGCCCACGAGCTCCGTGTTATGGGACAGCCATTCGGAGGCTGCCACGGTTTCCCGCGACAAGCGGTCGCATTGTTCCGCAAGGAGTTTGTCTTCTTCGTACATGGAAAGTCCGCCTTACATAAGGAAAAGGCAATTTGTCGAAGCCATCCGCTCAGATGCGGGCTCCGCCCGCACCCGCCAGGACCTTGCCGGCCCTGGACCCGGCGGTTGGGGTGACTGCGTATTTTTCAGTGTTACATGCTCTAAGCGATCACCAGCACGCCGGTGTCCAGCCAGTAACCTTCTTCCAGGGGCAGGGTCTGCAGGCGCACTTCCACGGCCTTTCTGCCGCCGCGCGGCTCGTTGCCCTGGCTGTCCACGATGGAGACGATGGACAGTTCGCCCTCGTCCTGCTCACCTTTGACGGTATTGTCTTCCACGCCGCGTTGGAGAAAGCGCATGGTGATGGTATACGGGAGTTTGCCGCCCGCGGCCATGCGCCGGTCTTCCTCGGTGGCGAAATCAAGCAGGTAGAAGCGCGTGGTGGGCCAACGCTCCACCGGAAACTGGCGAAAACCCACGGACAGGGGGCCGGTGAACTGGATTTGCCGTTCCAGATCCTGCTCCTTGCCGCTTTGAACGTCGGGCTCGAACCAGACCTTGGCATTGGTAAGCTGGCCGCTGGTGTCCATTTCGCCGATGTAACGGGCGGTGGAGGCCAGCGCCAGGGCCTGGGTGGCAAAGGAAAAGCCTTCCAGGTGCCCTTCCGCCAGGGCGCAGAGAATGGCGCCCATGGAAACCGTGGTCTTGGGGTCGGTGATCATGCCCAGTTGATCCACAAAGGGATACCAGCGGCCCACGCGGTATTCGCACATGGGAATGACGCGATCCACAGGCAGGGGCATGCGCGAGACAATGGCGTTGATAACGGCCCGCAGCTTGCTGGGCCGCCCGGACAGCAGCAGGGCGTCGCAGCCGTACAGGTGGATGACCTCGCACAGATCCGAAAGAATGCGCTGCACCGTGGCCGTGATGCTGCCTTCCAGGGCGGCCGGGGAAATGGTGATCGGCACGTGCATGAGGGAGAACGAGCTGTTCGGCGCAACCCGTTTTACGGCCTTTTCCACATAATCGATGATCGACTGCGACGGGACCGGCGCCTTGGTAAAAGGCAGGGTAGCGGACGCGTCGGCCGTTTTGGCCGCGTCCGTTCCCTCGTCGTCGTCGGCCCAGGGATCAATGGGCAGGTCGAAGAAGTCGCGCAACAGAAAGGTCATGGGCGCGGTGCGTAGCGGGTCGGCTTTTTCATAGGCCGCAAGCAGGGCCAGGCCCACGGGGGCGGCGATTTGGCGGGTGAACTGGGCGCGAAGGTTGCGATTTTCCTGGGAGTTGTCCAGCACGTCGCGGCCAAAGCATTCGCCCAGCAGGTGGCGGGTGCTGCTCACGCCCTGTTCGGCCGCCGCTTTGGCTATGGCCGGCAGCACGCAGTCGTTGATCACCGAACGCAGGATGTCGTCGCCGGCCACGTTGAAGCCGTCGCGCAGTTCAAGATGCGGCCGCACCCTGGCGGTGGAGCTTTCATCGTTGTCCAGGGTGTAGGTGGCCACGCTCAAGTCGGTGGTGCCCCCGCCCACGTCGATACTGGCCACGCGCAAGCTGTGGTAGGGGCCGTATCCGGCGCGTTCCCGGCCGTAGAGGCGGAAAAAGTGGTGGGCGTCGCCGTTGAACTTGTGAATAATCTCGTTGTACAGGTAAACGATCTGGGTGCAACTGGCCTCGTCCCAACTGCAACGCGTTTCCGGGCTCTGGCGGTAGCCGTGTTGCGAAGCGGTCTGGCGCGCATGGGGGGAAACGTACCACTGCTCCCAGCCGAGCGCTTGCCAGACCGTGCGCACGGCGAAATTCACCCAGCGCCGGTAGATGCGCTGTTCCGCGATGGGCATGCCCGAGGGCACGGTGAACACGATGCGCCGGAGCCGGCGGGGCAGGTCGGACAGTTCGCGTCTTCCCCGCTGGGACGGGGAGTTGATGGTCACCAGGGTCTGCATGATTACTTCGCCCATGAGGAACATCATGATGGAACTGCGGGTGAACTGCGATTCAAAGGCGATTTCCCGCTCCTGGCCACGGTACAGGGGATGCCGGGAAATGGCCGGGTCGTCGAAACAACTCAGCGGCGTGCCCATGTGGTTGACCTGCTGGGCGAAGCTGCCGCGGGTGACCATGGGTTCGTAGCCGCCTTCGGTATTGTAGCGCCAGGTGGGCTTCCAGATGCGCTCGTCCCAGAGGTAGCGCTTGGGGCTGGACATGCCGGTGGTGCCTTCGGTGCATTTGGCCTTGGTGGCCAGGCGGGCCGCTTCCGGCCCCATGCGCACGGCCGAGGGCCAGGGAAAGGCCGGGGTTTTTCTGCCCGAAAGCCGGCTGTAGGCATCGTCGCCGAAGGAGGCTTCGGAAAATTCCACCCTGGTGGCGAACGGCTCCACGTAGATGTTTTCCGGGCGGCTGAGATCGCGGATTTGCAGCAAGTAGCTGTTGTTCAGGTTGGTGACGCGCTGGGGCGGCGTTTCCACCAGAATGCCGGTGGTGCGCGAGTTGCCGATATCGAGGATCAGGTCCACGTCCACCGGGGTGTCGCGATCCGGATTGATGGCCCGGACTTTGAGTTCGGGCACCAGTTTGCGCAGCAAGTCCAGAAAGGTCAGGTAATTGGCCAGGTGCTCCATGCGGAACTGGGAATCGTCCGGCCGCTTGCGCATGCGCGTCTGCCAGGCCGTGTGCAGGGCAAAGAGCCAGCGGTCCACCCATGACTCGTTCAGGTACCAGGTGTTGTCGCGCACATGCCAGGCCAGGCCGAAGACCGCGTTGGCGGCCACATCGTTGGGCGACAGGGCAAAGTAGCGTTCGTCTTTTTTGGCCGGGGCGGCGCCGTCGTCGTTGCTTTCCGCGTTCGCTTTGGGCTGCGGCGGCTCTTCCACGGTGGTGTCAAAAGCGATGACCAGGCGTAAGTTCTGGCTGCCGTCCTGCGAGCGTACCAGCCGGCAGCGGGACCAGTTGGACGGCCCCATTTCGAACAGGGCTTCGCCCGTGGGGCTCTTCATATCGCGCAGGCGCAAAACCGGTATGGGCACCCATTGATCCAGAAAGGCGTCCAGGCACTTGCGCGAGTCGATTTCGTAATCGGAAGGCGGCGAGAGCTTGCCGGTGATCATGTCCACCCATTGGCCGTTCTCGTTTTCCGCCAGGCAATGGAGCAGAAAATTTTCCTTGCCGTCGCCCTGAGTGCCGGCGCGGCGTTCTTCGCGAAAAGAACGGCTGAAGCGCAGGGCTTTCTGGTCCAGTTCGGCCAGATTCAGGGCAAAGTCCAGAAACTGGGGGCAACCGCCGGGAATGAGCGACACCGGAAAGGTGTACCGTGGCATTTCCATGAGGATATCCTTCAAAACAATGAGTGTGGGGGAATGTCCGGTTTTGGGCTTTCCCCCGCGTTTTCGCCTCTATTTGTCAACTGCGGCGGAACCGGGCCTTCCATTTGCGCTGCTTGTTGTCACGCGCGGCGCCGGAGCAATCGGCCTTGCCGCCGGCAGAGGTGCATTCCACCGTTTCCGGAATAAAGCCGCCACCCTTGCTGCAAGCCGCGCCGTCGGAATCGATGCGCAGTCTGCCGGAGGAATCGAACTTGGCCCGCACCGAGCCGACGCAGCGGTCCTTGCTCTGCTGCTTGGTGATGGTACGCTTGCCGTTGCCGTTGGCGTCAAAGCAGTACTGCACGCCAATGGGCTCGTGTGTGCGGTCGCTGCGCAGGCCGGTTTCGGAATTCCAGCAGCCTTCAAGGAAGCTGACATCGTTGTTTCTCCGGGCATCGTCCGGAATACGCATTTCCTCGCCGGATTTCGGCTTGTCCTTGGGCTTTTCTTTCGGTTTTTCCTTGGGCTTTTCCTGCGGCTTGGGCTCCTGGGGAGCGGGCGGCTGTTCCGGCTCATCTGGGGTGCTCGGCAGAAGATTTTCCATATCCGGTTGAGCGGGCTCTTCGGGCGGCTGGACGTCGTTTTGCGCCAACGGGGGCACGATCGGCTCCGGTGTTTTTTCCACGGGCGGCGTAGGCACGATCGGTTCCGCCAGCGGCGGCTTTTCCACCGGGGTGGCAGGCGTGCGCGGGCATTCGGCGGCCCGTTTTTGCAGTTCCCGACGCAAATCCTCAAGCTGCCGGCGCAGGGATTTTTCTTTTTCCTGCTCCGCCGTCAGGGAGGAAATCAGATCCGAGTCAACCTTGGTGGAGTTGGTCGAATTGGTGGAGTTGGTGGCCGGAGGAGGCGCGGGCGCGCAACCGGCCGGGAGCCGTTCCGTCAGAGTGGAGCAGCCGGCCGGCAGGGCATTGGGCGAAACGCAGCCGGCCGGGCCGAAAAGAAGGCCGGCCAGAAACACCAGGCCGAGCAGCAGAAGCAGGCCCAGCAGAAAGAACAGCAACGCCCGCCACCATCCGGAGCCGGAGGCGGCCACTGCCGCCGCGGGAGGCAGGGGGGGGGGCGGTGGCGGCGGCGGGGGGGGCGCGGCCATGGCCGAGCCAAGGCGGATCAGATCCTGCGGCTGCGCGCCCAGGGTGCCGGGGTCAAAACCCCAGCAGACGATGACGGGCTGGTCGCCCACCATGTACAGGTGGGCGGCGTCCGGATAGCGCAGGGCCAGGGACAGGATGTTGCCCCGGATGGTTTTGGGGCCTTCCTCACTTTGTTTGAGATCAGTGGCCAGCCGGTCGATATCCGAGGCCAGGCTGGAAATGATGACTCCGGCTTTGGCTTTTTCCTCCGGGGAAAGACTGTCCAGAGGCACGGGCGTGCCCGGGGCGGAGGTATACCAGTCAATGGAATCACCGGACGCTTCATGCATGGGCTCGGCAAGAAGCAGCGCATGCTGCGGGGAAAGATTTTTTTCCAGCATGGCCCGCAACTGGGCGTAGCTGTCCGTGACCAGGATGCCCTGGTACCGCATGGCGTTGTAAGAGGCTCGCGGCGTAGTGGCTATGAATGTGGAGGACATGGCCTTCCCCTTATTTCGCCGGCATGGAGGCGGCAACGCCGTGTTCTTTCATGAACAGGGCCAGATCCTTGCCGGGCAGGGCGATATTGGCCTGGGCATTGGATTTGTCCGCCACCTTGATGAAGGTATTGATGCCAACCACCACCCCCTGGCCGTTGATCAGGGGGCCGCCGCTGTTGCCCTGGGAAATGGAGGCCGAATGCAGGATGGCGGGCGGGTTTCTCTCCAGAATCACGTTGACCACGCCATCGGAAAAGACCACTTCAGGCACGGACTTGTCGTCGCCCTTGGCCAGGGCGGCCAGTTTCGGATCGATCTGGGTGATGTAGCCGGGAAAGCCCCAGGCGCTCACATGATCCGTGCGCTTGATCGCGTCCGTTATCTGCAAATAGGGCACTCTGGCGGCCAGGGCCGAAGAAACGCTCAACAGGGCGTAATCGCGCGATTCGTTGTTGCTGAAGGCGACAAGCCTGGCCTCGTGCATGCCGCCAAGGGCCTTGTTGCCCACATAGACGGTAGCGCCCGGCCCCTGAACCACGTGGCGGTTTGTGGCGATGATGCCGGGCGCGACAAAAAAGCCCGAGCCCATGCCGACCTGATTATTGAAATCGGAAACAATGAATACCGTGGCCCGATCCATGAGTTCGCCCACGGTATTGGGCGCGGGCGCGGCCGTTGCCGGGGCGGTGGCGTTGCCCACGGGCGGGGGCGGCGCGGTGGCGTTACCGGCCGGAGGGGTGGGCGTTACGGGTTGGCCGGGTGTGCCGGGCAAGCCCGCCGGCGGGTTATAGCCGGGGGCCAGCGGAGCTTTGTCCGGGGTGGTTCTGAGCACGTCGGGCAGAGCGCAAGGGTCTTCCTTAAGCGCGGATTTCAGGCGCTGTATCTCTTCTTCCAGCCCCTTGTTCTGGGCTCGTTGTATCTCAAGCATTTCGTTGGGCTTCACCGTTTCGGCCTCGGCTGTCGCGGGCGGAACGGGTTCGGGCTGTTTTTGTCCGTACAATTTGAAGAGGATCAGCCCCAGGATCAATCCCACGAGCATGCCCATGAGTACCCAGAAGAAAGAGCGACGATAGAAGGGCACGGGAGCGGCCCGTTCCGTGGAAGCCTGCTGCTGGGAGGCGTCCGGCGTGTCGGGATTGGCTGGCGAACTGGTCATGGCGTGCTTTCCTCGGACATGGGGTTAGTGAACGCATTCGCCGCCGGATCGGTCTGAGCGCGAGGCTTGCCCTGACCCGGCGGCAGAAAGCGTAAATGTGTACGGTGGCGATGCGCCGGCAAAAAAGCGCATCAGCTCATCAGGTCGTTAGCCTGCTGCTTGGTAGCGGCAAGGCGCTCGCGCAGAAGGCGTTCTTCTTCCTGACCGGCGGAAACGGCTTGTTCCATTCGGTTGGTTTTTTCGGCCATGCGGGTGAGTTCGCGGCCGTCATCCGTTTTGCTGAGTTCGGGGGACGCCTTTTTCGATTTGGCGGAGGCCCGGACAGCCGACGAGGAAACGCCCCGCTTGTTGGATTCCTCATCAATGGCCCGGTTATACGCGGCAGCGACCTGAGCGCTGTTTTTGTTGGCCATGCCAAGAATATTGGCCGCTTCTTCCAGACCCGAGACCACTTCCTGATAACGGCTGTTGAACTGTTCCCTGCTGATGCGCTTGGCCTTGAATTCCGACACCGCCACGGTGAACTGGCGTTCGTAGCACTGGCGGGCCACTCTGGCGGCCGCGGTGGCCTTGTCGGTTTCCCGGATGCCGCCGTCCAGGCGGGAGTTATAGTCGGCCAGCAGGGCCGAATCATCGGAGCTCTGTTTGGATTTGCCTATGCCATAGCCGGCCGCGCCGCCCGCGGCCGCACCGGCGGCCGCGCCGATAGCCGCGCCCGACCCCTTGCCGCCTGAAGCTGCCAGGCCGACAAGAGCGCCAAGCACGCCGCCCACCACCGCGCCCGTGGCAGTGGCTTTTTCCACGGCGAATTCCGATTTTCTCAGTTCGTTGATAGGCGCGTAACAATCGGGATAGTGATTCACCTGGGTGGTCTGCGTGCCGTATTTGCTGGCGCAGCCGGTGGAAGCGAGCGCGCCAAACAGTAACACAATCAGAAGGGAGCGGGAGGTATCGCAAAAACGATTACTGATGGCTCGAACGGTCATTTCCGGCCTCCGGGAAAACTGCGGGTTGAATAATTGTATGAAAATAAAAACGCGGACATCACAATACGAGCCCCGGCGACGCGGAAACCCCTGTCGTGCAGCGCGTCTTGAAAGAGGTTGGGGCAAAACTGTCGTATTCGATCACGCGCAGCTTATCTGATTTCACATCAGACTTCCATAGTTTTTAGGCGTCGCAAAAGCTTTCACTCTGCCCTGCGCCCGGCATGGAAGGCGCATTGCTTCTTGGCAGCGCCCAAGCAAAAAGGCGCCCGAACGGGCGCCCTTTGCGTACAGAACAAATCCAGTTCAACGGTTATCTGCGATCTTTCAGGGAAAGCCGGTTAGTGGCCCGGCGCAGGGCGGCTTCCGCGCGCACCAGGTTCATTTCGGCTTCCTTTCTGGACAGACGCTCGTTGGCGCGTCTCAGCGCCTGTTCGGCGCGTTCGAAGTTGATCAGTTCGGCTTCCTCGGCGCATTCGGCGAGCACGGTGACCTTGTTGTCCGAGACTTCGGCAAAGCCGCCGGCGACGAAAACGTAGTGGTTTCTGCCGTTGCTCTTGTAATACAGGCAGCCGATATCCAGGGCCGAGATAAAGGGAACGTGTCCGGGCAACACCCCGAACTCGCCCTCAAGACCCGGCGCTCCCACGTAATCCACTTCCTTGCTCAAAACGAGTTGGTCGGGGGTGACTATTTCCAGTTGGAGCGATGCCATGATCCCTCCTTATTGGTCTGCCTGGCGCTTCTTGAATTTTTCCTCAACCATTTCAATGCCGCCCACCATATAGAAGTCGGCTTCGCCCATGTGGTCGTATTTGCCGTCCAGAATGGAGCGGAAGGCTTTGATGGTCTCTTCCAGTTTCACGTACTGGCCGGGGGTGCCGGTAAACACTTCGGCCACGTGGAAGGGCTGGGACAGGAAGCGCTGGATGCGGCGCGCGCGCGCCACCACGAGCTTGTCCTCGTCGGACAGTTCGTCCATGCCGAGAATGGCGATGATATCCTGCAGGTCTTTGTATTTTTGCAGGATCTGCTGCACGCCCCGTGCCACGGCATAGTGTTCCTCGCCCACCACCTGCGGGTCAAGGATGCGCGAGGTCGAGTCCAGGGGGTCCACCGCCGGGTAGATGCCCAGTTCCGAAATCTGGCGGGAAAGCACCAGGGTGCCGTCAAGGTGCGAGAAGGTGGTGGCCGGGGCCGGGTCGGTCAGGTCGTCCGCGGGCACATACACAGCCTGCACCGAGGTGATGGAACCCTTGGTGGTGGAGGTGATGCGTTCCTGCAGGCCGCCAAGGTCGGTGCCCAGGGTGGGCTGGTAACCCACGGCCGAGGGCATGCGGCCGAGCAGGGCCGACACTTCCGAACCCGCCTGGGTGAAACGGAAGATGTTGTCGATAAAGAGCAGCACGTCCTGGCCTTCTTCGTCGCGGAAGTATTCGGCGCAGGTCAGGGCGGTCAGGGCCACGCGGGCGCGGGCTCCCGGAGGCTCGTTCATCTGGCCGTACACGAGTGAGGCTTTTTCCAGAATGCCGGCTTCCTTGAATTCATAGTAAAGGTCATTGCCTTCGCGGGTGCGCTCGCCCACGCCGGCGAACACGGACAGGCCGCCGTGCTGCTTGGCGATGTTGTTGATCATCTCCATCAGAATAACGGTCTTGCCGACGCCCGCGCCGCCGAACAGGCCCATCTTGCCGCCCTTGGGGAAGGGGATGAGCAGGTCAACGACCTTGATGCCGGTTTCGAGCAGTTCCACCTTGGTGCTCTGCTCGGTAAATTCCGGGGCGGGGCGGTGAATGGGCAGATATTTTTCCGCTTCGACCGGACCCAGTTCGTCCACGGGGTTGCCGACGACGTTGATGATACGGCCAAGGGCGGCTTTACCCACCGGAGCCATGATGGGCTTGGCGGTGTCTTCCACGTCCATGCCGCGAACCAGACCTTCGGTAGCGTCCATGGCGATGGTGCGGACCACGTTGTCGCCAAGGTGCTGCGCCACTTCGCAGATCAGTTCCGGCGCGTTGGCGTTGTTGGGGTTTTTGAGCTTAAGCGCGGTAAGGATGTTGGGGAGTTTGCCGGAGGGAAACTCCACGTCCACAACCGCGCCGATTACTTGCACGATTTTGCCAATGTTTGCACTCATTTCCGTCACGCTCCCTTGTTAGCCTTTCAGCGCCTCAACGCCGCCCACGATGTCCATAAGATCTTTGGTAATGGCCGCTTGACGCGTTTTATTGTACAGCAGCGTCAGGGCCGCCGTCATGTCATCGCAGTTTTTCGTTGCGTTATCCATGGCCACCATGCGGGCGGCATGCTCGCTGGCGGATGTGTCCAGAAGGCCGCGGTAAATCTGCACCTTGATGAACCGGGGCAGCAGTTCGGCCAAAAGGCCCTCCACCGCCGGCTCATAGATGTATTCTTTTGCCGTTGCCGCTTCTTTTTCTTCTTTCCCGTTGCCGGTGGAGGCGATGGGAAGAATGGGAAGTGACACTGCCGCCTGTTTGGCAAGACTGACGAATTCGCCGTAAACCATGACCGCCTCATCCAGTTCCCCGGACAGGAAGTCGTCCATGATTCGCTGGCCGACCGTCACCGCCAGCTGAAAATCGAAGCTGTTCATCTGGCCCACGATGGCCTGGGAGATGTCGTGCTCGAGCTTTCTGACGGCGTCGCGGGCTTTTTTGCCCACGCAATAAAACTTGACGGCCTTGCCCTCTTTTGTCTTTTCCGCGGCAATCTTCAGGGCGGCGTTGATAATGTTGACGTTGAAACTGCCGCACAGACCGCGGTCTGAGGTGGCAATCACAATACCGACGGTTTTTACCTCGTCGCGAACGGCGAGCAGGGGGTGGGCGGCCTCGTCGGACTGCCCTCCCAGGTCGCTCAGTATGTCAAAGAACTTTTGCGCGTAAGGGCGAAAGCGTTCAATGCGCTGCTGAGCGCCGCGCAACTTCGCGGAGGCGACCATGTTCATGGCCTTGGTGATCTGCTTGGTCTTCTTGACCCCGCCGATCTTTACCTTGACATCTTTAAGAGAAGCCATTCATGCCTCCGAAAGGTTACGCCTTGAAATCCTTCTTGAATTCCGTAATGGCCGCCTGCAGACGCTCTTCAATGGAGGCGTCCAGGGCCTTCTTTTCTTTGATCTCGTTCAGAAGATCGACTTTGGAAGTCTTCATGAATTCGATATACGCGGTTTCAAAGGGGCGCACCGCATCCACGGGGATGTCGTCCATAAAGCCCTTGGTGGCGGCGTAGATGGACACCACCTGTTCGCAATCGTCCATGGGCTTGTACTGGGGCTGCTTGAGCAGTTCCACCAGACGGGCGCCGCGGTTGAGTTTCTGCAGGGTGGCCCGGTCCAGATCGGAGCCGAACTGGGCAAAGGCGGCCAGTTCGCGATACTGGGCAAGGTCTATGCGCAAAGAGCCGGCCACCTGTTTCATGGCCTTGATCTGGGCGGCGCCGCCCACGCGCGAAACGGACAGACCGACGTTGATGGCCGGACGCACGCCCGCGTTGAACAGGTTGGGTTCAAGGTACACCTGACCGTCGGTGATGGAGATAACGTTGGTCGGAATATACGCGGACACGTCGCCGGCCTGGGTTTCGATGATCGGCAGGGCGGTCAGGGAGCCGGCGCCTTCGCTGTCCGACATCTTGGCCGCGCGCTCAAGCAGGCGCGAGTGCAGGTAGAAAACGTCGCCGGGGAAAGCTTCACGTCCCGGGGGGCGGCGCAGCAGCAGGGACATCTGGCGGTAGGCCGTGGCCTGTTTGGACAAGTCGTCGTAGATGATCAGGGCGTGCTTGCCGTTGTTGCGGTAGTGCTCCGCCATGGCGCAGCCGGAATAGGCGGCGATGTACTGGAGCGCGGCCGGCTCGGACGCGGTGGCCGAAATGATGGTGGTGTACTCCATGGCGCCGTATTTGCGCAGGGTGTCGGCCACCAGGGCCACGTTGGCTTTCTTCTGGCCGATGGCCACGTAGAAGCAGTGGATGTCGGTGTTTTTCTGGGCCAGGATGGCGTCGATGCAGACAGCGGTTTTGCCGGTCTGGCGGTCGCCAATGATCAGCTCGCGCTGGCCGCGGCCGATGGGCGTCATGGCGTCAATGGCCTTGATGCCGGTGGGCATGGGCTGGTGAACCGACTTTCTGGCGATGATGCCGGGGGCTTTGATTTCCACCGGCCGCATTTCAGTCTGGCCCAGGGGGCCGAGGCCGTCGATGGGCTGGCCGAGGGGGTTCAGAACCCGGCCCATGACCGCGTCGCCCACGGGCACGGAGAAGATCTGGCCGGTACGTTTGACCGGATCGCCTTCTTTAAGGTTGGTGTCGTCGCCGAGCAGGGCCACGCCCACGTTGTCCTCTTCCAGGTTCAGGACCATGCCCATGAGGCCGCCGGGGAACTCAAGCAGTTCCATGGCCATGGCGTTGCTGACCCCGTAGACGCGGGCGATGCCGTCACCGACGTACAGCACGGTGCCGGTTTCGCTCATTTCCACGCGCTGCTCGTAGTTCTGGATCTGACCCTCAATGATTTTGCTGATTTCTTCGACTTTGATCTGCATGGCCCTACTCACCCCTCTTGATGGTGTCTTTGAGGATGGAAAGTTGTGCGCGGAGGCTGGCGTCCATGACCTGATCGCCTACCTTGAGCACCACGCCTCCGAGAATCTCGGGCGCTACTCCGAATGAAAGCACTAGCGTTTGTTTAGCTTTTTTCTCAAGTTGCTGGACCACGGCGGCCTGCTTGGCGGCGTCCAGTGCAACCGCGGTAAGCAGTTCGCCGCGAATGACGCCCTTTTCCACATCAAGCAACTGGTCAAAGATGGTTGCGATGCGGTCCAGTTCGCGCAGCCGGTCCTTCTCTGCCAGGAGAAGGCAAAAATTGAGGATGGCGCCCCCGAGTTTCAACTTGGCGGCAACTTGCGCAACCACTTTTTTCTTTTCATCGGGCGAAAAAATAGGGTTGCGGAAAACCCGGGCAAGATCCGGCGATTCGGTCAGCGCCGAGCGCAATGCCCCCAAACCGGAGGCATAGCTCTCCAGTTCCGGCAGGCCGGTCTTTTTACCAAGGGCGAACAGGGCCCTGGCGTACCTGCGTGCTACTACATTGCCGGTCAATTGAGCACCACCTTTGTTAGATATTTGTCAATGAGCTTTGTGTGCTCCGAGGCGGAAAGCTTCTGGGCGAGCAGCTTTTCCGTGGCCGCAACGATTTGCTCGGCCATTTCGGCGCGCATGGCGTCGATGGCGGCATTAATCTCATTTTCAGCGGTCTTTTTGGCCGAGGCGGTGATCTGCTCCGCCGCCTTTTCGGCCTGGGCGATGATGGCGGATTTCATGGCCTCGCCCTGAGCGGTGTATTCGGCCAGAACGGCCTGGCATTCCCGATCAAGGTCGGCAATGCGCCGTTCCACGTCTTTCAGGCTTTTCTGGGCTTCGAGCTTGCGTTCTTCAAGGGAGCTTATTTCAGTGGCAATGCCCTGGCTGCGACCTTTGAAGAAGCCGACAATTTTTTTGCCGAAGAAGTAATAAATGACGCCGAGCACCAGGATCAGGTTGCCGACGCGAAAAGCGAAGTTACCCCAGGGGATGCCGTGTTCCCCTCCCTCGGAGGCGATGGCGAAAGAAGCGGTAGCCAGCAGAATACCAAACGCGACAAGAGCTGTTCTTACTTTGTGCACGCGAAACCCTCCGTGCGGCTGTGGCGGCGCTGCCGTTGATTATCCGAGAATTTTATCCACTGCCTTGGCGGCATAGACATTGACTTGCGAAAGAAGGGTGTTCATGGCCGCTTTGGCGTCGGCCGCGACCTGCTTTTTGCTGGCTTGCAGGTAGGCCTGGGCTTCTGCATGGGCGGATTGAAGCATTGACTGTTCCTGCGCCTGCCCTTCGGCCTTGAGCCCGTCGCGGGCGAGAGAGGCTTTGGCCCGGGCGTCGGCAAGGGAGGTTTCGTAAGCGCTGACCTTTGCGGCAGCTTCGGCGTTGAACTTTTCGATGTCGGAGAGGTAACCGGAGGTGAGGGCGCTACGGGCGGCTATCTGCTGCCGTATCGGTTTGATGAGGAGAAAGTTGAGCACCACCAGGGTGATCAGAAAGTTGGCCATTTGAATGAATAACGTGCTGTCCAAACTGATCATATTATCCATTGGATATGCTCTCCTCCTGAAATTGTGAACAATTGCGCAAGGTGGTGCGAACGTAACCGAGCGAGGCATGTTTGTAAAGTCTTTTCGCTCGACGGGCTTTCATAATCTCCGCGACAGAGCGTATAAAATTGTTCTCTCCCAACAATTGCGCGGTGCTTGTATATCCTTGGCAAAAAGACAATAGGTAAAAACGAGCGGCTGACGCCACCCTGGTATCGGTTTTTTTGAACCGTATCGTGAAAAAACACTCAAAGCGCGGCGCCCATGACCAAGCGAAGCAATCAGGCGTGGGCGAAAGACGGAAAGACAGTTCTTTTTGTGAAGACGGTTATTGTTTCACCGGGGAATCAATGTCGTGCACGCCGTGCTCCGGTTGAGGGTTAAGATGATGGGCGGCCAAGTCTTTTTTGGCGTCTTCCTTGCCCATGAGCAATTCGCCCTGGAGCAGCGCCCCTTCTTCCATGGCCAGCAGCGGCGTGCTCAATACGCCGGTGACCTTGGCCGTCTGGTGCAGGACTGTTCGTTTGCTCACGCGGATTTCGCCGTTGAGCGCGCCGTGCACCACAAGCTCGCTGACCGCGATGGTGCCTTCGATGTGGGCGTCTTTGCCGAGAATGAGCTTGCCTTCGGAGCAGACGGAGCCGATAAAGCGCCCGTCTATGCGGACCGTGCCCTTGAAATTGAGTTGCCCCTGGTATTCGGTGCCTGAACCCAGAAGAGCGGTGAATTCTTCTCTGCCCATACGATTTCCTCTCAACTTGACTTGAACATGAAGCGTCGCATGCTGACGTTCAACACGAGGCCGAGCATAACGAAATTGACGATGGTGGCGGTGCCGCCGTAGCTGATGAACGGCAGCGGGATGCCGACGACCGGCATGAGTCCGACAACCATGCCGATGTTGATCAGGATCTGCCAAAAGAAATAAAAAAATACGCCTGCGCAGAGGGTGCTGCCGAATCGATCTTTGGCACCGCGGGCGGTGTTTATTATGCACAATAAAAAGCAGCAGAACAAGGCTAAAAGAATGACGCAGCCCAGAAATCCCCACTCTTCGCTAAAAACGGCAAAGGCAAAATCCGTATGTTTTTCAGGAAGAAAGCGCAAAAGGCTTTGGGTGCCCTCCTGAAAACCTTTGCCCCATAACTGGCCTGAGCCAATGGCTATTTGGGATTGCGTGATGTGGTATCCGGCCCCTTGCAGATCGCGCGAAGGGTCCAGAAAGGTGAAAATGCGTTCCTTGTGGTAATCCTTGAGAATCAGCCAACTGAAGGGCAGCAGCAGCGGAATGACAATAAGGCAGGTTTTGAAGACATACCTTTTAACGCCATGATACAGAATCATCCCGCCAAGGAGGAAGATCAGCAACAGGGTGGTGCCCAAATCCGGCTGAAGGAAGATGAGCAGGCAGGGCAGGGCCACTACCAGCAATATAAGGAACAGCTCCAGCCAGTTGAGGGGATCTTTGTGGCGGGCGAGCATGGAGGCGCCCAGAAGCAGGGTGGCCACCTTGGCCAGCTCGCTGGGCTGCAGGCTGATGACGCCCAGGTCTATCCAGCGTTTGGCCCCGTAAACCGTTTTGCCCACTACCGGAACCAGGAGCAGGAGAACCAACGCTAGAATGAAGAAGGGCAGGGCAAGGGAGCGCAGGTGGCGGTAGTCGAACAAGGTGCAGACCATCATGCAGCAAAGGCCGGCCAGACCCCAGAGCAGTTGTTTCTGGAAGAAGGAACTTACCAGGATGCCTTCCTCGCTACGCACGCCGCTGGCCGAATACAGGTTGGCCACGCCCACGCAGAACAGAAAAGCCGTGAAGCCCAGCAGGCTCCAGTTGGCGTGGGTGATAAGGCGTCTGTCCATGGCGCTCATGTGAACTCCGGCGCCTCTACTGCGCGGTCCGACGGCGTTGGTCGGCGTCGGGGTTGTTGCTGAACGGCGAGGGGCCCTGGGAGGTCTTGCTGCCGGCCTGGATTGGCCCGAACAGAGACTCGTAGACTTTGGCCACCACCGGGCCGGCGTTGGAACTGCCGCCGCCGCCGTGTTCCACCATGACCACCACCACATACGTCTTGCCGTCTTTGATGCCAAAGGAGACCAGCCAGGCGTGATCGCGGTGCTGGTAGGCCATTTCGTGTTTTTTGAGCCGGCGGTCGCCGATGCGCACCACCTGGGCCGTGCCGGTTTTGCCGCCCATGACGGCGTCCGGACGGTTGATGCGGCGGGCCGTGCCGCTGGTGGCGGTCACGCGCATGCCCTCCAGAATGAAATTGCGCTGGTTCTGCGGGATGGGCAGCATTCCCCGGACTTCTTCGGGCTCGTCCTCGACCAGGCTGGGCTTGAGAATCTTGCCGTCATTGAGCAGGGAGGCCACAAATACGGCCATCTGCACGGGCGTGACCAGGGTGTAGCCCTGGCCGATGGAGACGTTGAGAGTTTCGCCGCGCTGCCAGGGTTCGCCGAAGCGGTTCATTTTCCATTGCCGACCGGGCACCAGACCGCCGCGCTCGTGGGGCAGATCGATGCCGGTGGGCGAGCCGAAACCGCAGGCTTTGGCAAAGCGTTCGATATTGTCTATGCCCATGCGCTGGGCCATTTCATAATAATAGACGTCGCAGGAGTTGATCAGCGACTGCATCATGTTCATGGAGCCGTGTCCGCCGCTTTTCCAGCAGCGGAAGGTGTGCGAACCCAGAGTGACCTGGCCGGAACAGTGCACAGTGGCCCTGGGGTCCACTTTCTGCTCCAGAAACAGGCTGGCCATCATCAGCTTCCAGACCGAGCCGGGCGGGTAGACGCTCTGGATGGCCCGGTTCTGCAAAGGGTGGCGCGGGTCGTCCACCAGGGCGGCCCAGTCCTTTTTGGACAGGGTGGTGGTGAACATGTTGTTGTCGTAGGAAGGATGGGTGACCAGGGCGCGCAGCTTGCCCGTAAGGGGTTCCAGAACGACCACGGCGCCGGCTTCTTCGCCCAGAGCGTCGGAGGCGGCTTTCTGCAAATCGATATCCAGGGACAGGGTGATGTTCTCCCCGGCCATGGGGGGCTCTTCCTGGCGCTTGTCCAGTTGCCGGCCGAGCACGTCCACTTCGACGATGTTCTGCCCTTTGGTGCCGCGCAGGCGCTTTTCCAGCACGAGCTCCAGGCCCTGTTTGCCCACGATGTCGCCGAGGGCCAGCTTTTCGTCGGCTTTGAGCTCTTTTTCGCTGGCGTCGGCCACATAGCCGAGGATGTGGGCGAACAGCAGTCCGTGGGGATAATAGCGCCGCTGCCGGGTTTGCACGGACAGACCGGGCCAGAGGAAAATCTGGCGCTCGATGTCCGCCACCATGTCAAAAGGGATGTCCGTGGCGATGATTTGCGGCTGAAATGGCTTTACCCGCGCGGAATCCTGAAAGAATTTCGCTTGCAGCAGGGGCAGGGGCGTGCCTGTCCACTGGCTGACCTGAGCCAGGGTGGCGGGAACGTCCGGGCAATCTTCACGGATGAGGGCAAGGACGAACGCGGCCCGGTTTTCCGCCAGCAGCTCACCCTTGCGGTCCAGAATAATGCCCCTGGTGGCGTAGATGCGCTCCTGCCGGGTACGGTTGGCGTGGGCTTTCTGGGCGTATTCCTCGCCATGCAGCATCTGCAGATACCAGAGGCGCAGCACGAAAACGAGGAAAAGCGCTCCTACCAGGCTGAAGAGAAAGATCAGCCCGATGCGTGGGGGATGATACCCGTCGGATCCAACTTCAATGTTCATGAACCATCAACCGCTGTAAGAAACCGCTTTGGGGCGGAGCAGGCAGGCGATGCCCCAGATGACGGGAATGAGCAGAGCCTGCGTAAGGCTTTCCTTGACCAGGAGCATATACTCCACAGGCACTTTCTGCACGATGCACATGAACCAGGTGACCAGGCAGCGATACGCGCCGAGGCAGGCGGAAAGCATGAGCACAAAGGGAATGTTGTCCGCCACAAAGAGCCGTTCGGTGAGGCGGAACAGAACCACCTGCCCGCCGTACCAGAGCAGCGCGCTGCCGAAGCCCAGGCTTCCGGCCCCTTCCTGAATGAGTGTGAAGAGCAGAAAAAGCCAGAAGGTCTGCCAGGGTTTTTTGTCCTGAAGGGAAATAAGAAAGCCGGGCGCCAGGGCGTCCACTCCGGGAATCTGCTGCTGCAGAACCAGAGCGACCGTAATGTAGGCCGCCCACCAGACAAGGCGCAACGCGGTTCTCATGGCGTCCGGGGAGGATTGGCGGAGCGGCGCGATCCGTTTTCCGGACGGGTGGCCTGGTCCGGGGCCCGTTCGGCAGCCCCGCCGGGCCGGGCGGCGGCCGCTTCGGCCGGGCGCGCATTGCCGCTTTGCACATCGGCGCCCGCGTCCTTGGGCGGAAGCTGCGAGCCGGGGGGCAGCAGAGGATCAGGGTCCACCGGGTCGGGCAGGCGTTCGAGCAAGGGCGGACCGCTGCCTTCTTCCCGCAGAAGGATGACTTCTTCCAGGTGCTCAAGATCCACCAAAGGCTGAGCCTGCACCTGGAGAAACAGAATTTCGTTGCCCGGCGTCACCTGAGTGACAACGCCCACGGGCACGCCCTTGGGAAAACCGCCGTCCACGCCGGCGGTGATAAGCAATTCCCCGGCGGCAATCTGGGCGTTTTGGGCCACGTAGGCCACTTCGAGTTTCCGCTGGTTGCCGGTGCTGCCGGTAAGGATGCCGGGGGTACGGCTGTCCTGGCTGATCACGGCCAGGCGAAAGCCGGGGTCCGTCAGCATGAGCACCGTGGCCGCATGCGGCGCGGCGCGCAATATCCGACCCACAACGCCGGTTTCGCTGACCACCGGCGTGCCGACAATGGCGCCGTCCAGAAATCCTTTGTTTACGGTCAATGTTTTCAGCACGGCCTGGGGACCGAAGCGCTTGGCAATGACGCGGGCGGCAAAGCCGGGACGTTCACGCAGGGCTTCCAGGCGAAGCAGGGCGCGCAGGCGGTCCAGTTCGGCCCGCTCTTCGGCGGTGAGGGTGGCGGCGGCTTGGGCTTTGCGCATATCCGCGCGCAGGCGGGTGTTTTCCTCGGCAACGTCAATAAGGGCGATGTAGCTTCGCCAGTAGGCCGCGCATTGATCCTTCACCCAGACAACGGGCGAAAGGACATACCCGACAATCTCAAGCCCGGTCCGTTCCGCCACAGTATCGAGATAGCCGGTGCGGGCGTTCCAGGCGAAAAGACCGAGGTACAAAAACAGGGCAACTACCAAAACGCCGATAAGACGGTTGGAAGTGGGCGCGTTAATCTACGCACACCTCCTTCAATATGTGAATGTTGTCCAGGGCTTTGCCCGTGCCGATGACCACGGTGGAAAGCGGATCGTCCACCACGGTGATGGGCAGGGAGGTTTCGTTGCGCAGCAGTTGGTCCAGCCCTTTGAGCAGGGCACCGCCGCCGGTGAGCACAATGCCGCGATCCACAATGTCGGCGGCCAGTTCCGGCGGGGTCTGCTCCAGGGCTACGCGCACGGCCAGGACAATGGCGTCCACTTGTTCGGAAATGGCTTTGCGCACTTCCTCGGAGGTGATGATGATGTTCTGGGGAATGCCGGTGACCAGGTCGCGCCCTTTGACTTCCATTTCCAGTTCCGGGTCCAGGGGCGAGGCCGAGGCAATGGCCATCTTGATGTGCTCGGCCGAAGATTCGCCGATAAGCATGTTATACTTGCGCTTGACGTGGGTCATGATGGCTTCGTCCATCTTGTCGCCGCCCACGCGCACGGACTTGGAATACACAATGCCCGACAGGGAAATGACCGCCACTTCGGTGGTGCCGCCGCCAATGTCCACCACCATGTTGGAGGTGGGTTCCTGAATGGGCAGGTTGGCCCCGATGGCGGCCGCCATGGGTTCCTCAATCAGATAGACTTCGCGGGCGCCGGCGCTTTGGGCGGATTCCTTCACGGCCCGCTTTTCCACCTGGGTGATGCCCGTGGGCACGCAGATCATGATGCGCGGGCGCACCAGCCGGCGGGAATTGTGCACCTTGGAGATAAAGTAGCGCAGCATGGCCTCGGTAACTTCAAAATCGGCGATAACCCCGTCCTTCATGGGACGTATGGCCTCGATATTGCCGGGCGTCTTGCCGAGCATTCTTTTGGCTTCCTGGCCCACGGCCAGCACGCGGTTGGCGCGGGCGTCCTTGCGCACCGCCACCACGGACGGCTCTCGCAGCACAATGCCCTGCCCCTTGACATACACGCAGGTGTTGGCGGTGCCAAGGTCAATGGCAAGGTCGCTGGAAAATACGCCGAGAAGAGAATCCATTAATTTGGGCATGTTGTTTATCAGCCTCGTTATCAGTAGAGATCGTCGTCAGTTCAGGGCAGGCCCTGTCGCCTCTGGGCAAGCGGCCGGCTCCGCTCTGAAAAAAAGGGAGACATTGGCGCATCCGAAGGCCGCTCGCGCCGAACTCAGGCCCGGCTTGCGGCGGCATGCACGGGAGCCGCGATGGCGCTTATTCAGCCTATACAAGCGGGAAAACTTTTACGAAAACACCGGGCCTTCCGCTGGGGCCGCGGCACCGACATGGCGTATGGTTGGGACTCCGCGCGTGGAAAAACCCGCGTTCTCCCGTCAAATCCCCGTGTGAGCCGCTAAAGGCACACGAGCGAAAAACGGTATACTATTTTTTCGAACATTTCCACAAAAAGACAGCCGGTTTAAAATATTGTATCAAATCAAGCATCCAGTTGGTCTTTTTGCGCCCATACTCCCAGGTCCTGTTCCAAATGGGGGCCGGGCGTGACCGTATGCGCGGGCGAAAGCTCCATGCGGCACCAGGAGTCGCCGAAAAGCAGCATAACGTGAACCGGTACCTGCCCCTTATGCTTGCCCAGCACCGCCTTGAGCTGCGACAGGCGCAAGGCGGCGCCGCCGTCGGCCGGGATATCGATGCACACCGGATCGGAACTGGCCGCACAGGCGTCGGCGAGCAGCATGACTTTTTCCACAATGAACTTGATTTCTTTGGGCGGGGCGTCTTCGCTGTCCGGGGCGTCCGCCTGCTCCTCTTCCCGGTTCCGGCTGATCCGGCCTTCCATGTAGAGCGGGGTGTCCGGCAGAAGCAGGTCCTTATACTGCTCATACGCGTCGCTGAAGCAGAACGCCGTGCCGGAAGCCGTGAGATCCTCCACCTGCAAAAGCGCCCAGCGCCGGTTTCTGGAATCAAAGCGCAGCTTGCCCGGCGTGGCCAGAACCGCGCACTTGAACTGGGCGTCCGGCGGCAGATCGCGGCATTCCTCAAGCGGAGTGAGGTGCTGGCGGGTCACCTCCTTGCGGTAGGGCTGCAGAGGGTGGCTGGTAAAGAAAAAGCCCAGGGCTTCCTTTTCGCAACGGGAAAAAACGTCGCTCGGCCATTCGGGCATGGTCTGCTCCGGGCAGTCAAAACCGACGCCCGGCGTGAGGTCTATAGTTTCCCCGCCCATCATGGATAGCAGAGAGATCTGGTTGGATTCCTTTTCCCTGGCCTTTTTCTGGGCTCTGGCGATCACGGCCTCAAGGGAGGCCAGCAGGCCGGCCCGGCTTACGCCCAGGCAATCGCAGGCGCCGCCCTTGATCAGGCTTTCCAGTACCCGCCGGGTCATCTTGCGCGAATTCACCCGGCAGCAGAGATCCAGCAGCGAGGCAAAGGGGCCGTTCTCTTCCCGTTCCTTCACCAGTTCCCTGATGCCTTCCTCGCCCACGTTTTTGATCGCGCCAAGGCCGAAAATGATGTCGCTGCCATGGACGGTGAATTTCCAGTGGCTTTCCTGAATGCTGGGAATGCGCACGCGCACGCCCATGTCCTTGCAGGCGGCCACGTATTTGAGCAGTTTGTCCTGGTCGCCCATTTCCGAGGACAGAAGGGCGGCCATGAATTCCGTGGGGTAGTGGGTTTTGAGGTAGGCGGTGTGGTAGGAAATAAGGGCATAGGCGGCCGAATGGGACTTGTTGAAGCCGTATTCGGCGAATTTTTCCATCAAGTCGAAGATTTCGTTGGCCTTGTCCTCGTCCACGCCGCGCTCGGTGGCTCCGGCCACGAATTTGGAGCGCTCCGCGCTCATGGCGGCCGGGTCTTTCTTGCCCATGGCCCGGCGGAGCAGATCCGCGCCGCCCAAGGTATAGCCGGCCACTATCTGGGCAATCTGCATGACCTGTTCCTGGTAGACAATGACGCCGTAAGTGTCCTTAAGGCAGTCTGCCAGGCTGGGCAGGGGATAGCTGACCTTGAGCTGCCCGTGCTTGCGCTTGATGAATTCCGTCACCATGCCGGACTTGAGGGGACCGGGCCGGTACAGGGCCAGCATGGCGATGATATCCTCGAACACCGTGGGCTTGAGCTGGCGCAGATACTGGCGCATGCCCGAGCTTTCCACCTGGAAGATGCCGTCGGTATCGCCGCCGGAATACAGTTTGTAAGTGTCCGGGTCGTCCAGGGGCAGAGAGTCCAGATCCGGCGATTCCTTGCCCAGAGAGGCGATGTTCCTGAGGGTGTCGTCAAGAACGGTCATGTTGCGCAGGCCGAGAAAGTCGAACTTCACCAGGCCGACTTTTTCCACCATCTTCATGTCGAACTGGGTGACCACGTCCTCTTCACGCTTGCCCCGGTACACGGGCAGGTAGTCGACCATGGGCCGGTCGGACACGACCAGGCCGGCGGCGTGGATGGAAGCGTGGCGGCTCAAGCCTTCCAGGCGCGTGGAGGTGTCCAGCAGCTTTCTGACTTCCGGCTCGTTCTGGTACAGGGCGCGCAGATCGGGCTCAATATCCAGGGCCTTTTTGATGGTCATCTTGAGGTCGGCCGGAATGAGCTTGGCGATGCGGTCGGTTTCCTGAAAGCTCATGCCGAGCGCCCGGCCCACGTCGCGCACCACGCCCTTGGCCAGCATTTTGCCGAAAGTGGTGATCTGGGAAACCGATTCCGCCCCGTATTTGCGGCCCATGTACTCGATAACCCGCTGACGCTTGGCTTCGCAGAAGTCCACGTCAATATCGGGCATGCTGATGCGCTCGCTGTTCAGAAAGCGCTCGAACAGCAGATTGTACGGGATCGGATCCAGGTTGGTGATGCGCAAGGCATAGGCCACCAGGGAGCCGGCCGCCGAACCCCGGCCCGGCCCCACCGGAATGTCGTTATCCTTGGCCCAGTTGATGAAATCCTGCACGATCAGGAAGTAGCCGGGAAACTCCATGGCGCAGATAACGTCCAACTCCATTTCCAGGCGTTCCTTGTACAGCGCTTCATCCACCGTATACGGCATCCGGGCCAGACGGCGCTCCAGGCCCCGGCGGGCCAGGCGGCGAAACTCCTCTTCCGGGGTTACGCCGTCGGGCAGTTCGTAACGCGGAAAATGGTAGGTCTTGAAGTCAAAAGCGTAATCCTCGCACATGTCGGCGATGCGGGCGGTGTTGCGCAGGGCCTCGGGCACATGGGCAAAGGCCTTTTCCATCTCTTCCGGGGTCTTGTAGTAAAGCTCCCTGGTTTCAAAGCGCATGCGCTTTTCGTCCGAAACCTTGGCCTGGGTCTGGATGCACAAAAGCACGTCGTGTGCGTCGGCATCGTCGGCGTTGAGGTAGTGGCAGTCGTTGGTGGCCACCAGGGGGAGTTCGAGGGTTTCCGCAATCTCCAGCAGGGCCTTGTTGGCGACTTCCTGTTCCCTCAGACTGTTGGACTGCAACTCCAAAAAGAAGCGGTCCGGATAGATGTCCGCATATTCCCGGGCCACGGTCAGGGCGGCCTCCATGCCCTCGCGCTGGAAAGCGCGCGGCACTTCCCCTGCAATGCAGGCCGACAGGGCGATAATCCCTTCCGAGTATTGGCGCAGCAGTTCCTTGTCCACCCTGGGCCGCCGGTAAAAACCATACAGCGCGCCGTGAGACACCAGCTTGACCAGATTATGGTAGCCGGTTTTGTTCTGGGCCAGCAGCACCAGGTGAAAACGCCGGGAGGCCAGTTCCGAGGTCTTGTCCCGGTGATCGTGGCACACGTAGACCTCGCAGCCGATAATCGGCTTCAGGCCGTACTTCTTGGCCGTAATGTAAAAATTCAGGGCGCCGTACAGGTTGCCGTGATCGGTTATGGCCGCGGCCGGCAGACCGAGATCCTTGGCTTTGGCGCACAGATCGTCGATGCGGATGGCCCCGTCCAGCAGGCTGTATTCGGTATGGCAATGCAGATGGACAAAATCGCTCATGGTACTGGCGTGAAAGGTTGTGGTTGGCTGAAGGCCCGGAGGCGTGGGAACGCGGGCGTTTTGTTCAGACGTTGTCGCTGAGTAAGGGCAGTGTTTAAATCAAGCTATTTCAGCCTGTTGTGTTGGTGACAATGCATAAAGGGCCGTCGGGATTCTTCTACCACACTTGGCCCGACCCCTCAACCTTGGTGACTGGTACAGGGATTTATGCCCATTAGAGCATGTTGACGTTGAGACTTCCCATTACCGTCAAGCCAGCAAAGTGGGGTTTCTAAAGGGGTTCAACCCCTTTGGCCGCGGAGGCAATAATTCTCTTGGGCAAATCAAAATTAATTTGCTCTAAAAGTATTCCCGGAGCAGGCCAGCCGCGATCCACCAGACAGTGAGGCAGACGAGTGTATTAAGGACCTGCCAGGCGCGCGGCCTGGCGAACAGAGGGGCGAGCAGGGCGCCGGCCAGGCCGAGGGAAAAGAACCAGAGCACCGAGGCCGTGGCCGCGCCCGCACCGAAAAGGTAGCGGCCGTCGCCGGCATAGTTGCCGCTGATGGCCCCGAGCATGACCACGGTATCCAGGTAGACGTGGGGGTTGAGCAGGGAAATGGCCAGGGTAGCCGCCAGGGTGGCGCCAAGGCCCCGCACGGGCTCGGCATCGGCGGAAAGGACGTTTTGCTTGAAGGCGCTGGCCAGACTGCGGGCGCCGAACCAGAGCAGAAAGGCCGCGCCGCCAAGGGCGGCGGTATGTTTGAGCAGGATGTTTTCCGACACCAGCGCGCCCAGCCCGCAGACGCCGGCCGCGATGAGCAGGGCGTCCAGCAGGGCGCACAAGGCGGACACGGCCAGGGCGTGGTTGCGCCGTATGCCCTGGGTGAGGACAAAGGCGTTCTGCGCGCCAATGGCGAGGATAAGGCCCGCGCCCATGCCCATGCCTTGCCAGTATGCCGTGGGGATGTTCATGGCCGTTTCGTCTAGCAGCGAGTCGCGGAAAAGGCAACCTCGTTTTCCGGGAAGAGAGCTTGTGAAAAATGTAACCGATTACATTTTTTTGCTCAAAATGCCTGAAAGAGGGTTGACAAAAACTTTCTTTTTCTTTCAATCTACTATGAGCATAGGTGTGTTGCCGCATGCCTGTTTGTTGCCTGAGGGCGGCGGCCGTTTTCTGCCGGCAGGGGGGAAAGGAAAGCGGATTCGCCGTTGTGGACGCAACACAAGAAAGTGAGTTCTCATGGAAACAATCCGTCTCAACAAACCGGATATAGCGTTTATTCGGGCGGTGGAGGATGAAAGCGGTCAGGTCGTGTCGCGCTGTTATCAATGCGGCAATTGCACGGCCAGCTGTCCCATGTCCTTTACCTACGACTATTCCGCCAGCCGCCTGATGCGTCTTATACAGGCCGGCCAGAAGGACGTGGTGTTGTCGGCCAGATCGCTCTGGATGTGCGCATCGTGCGAAACCTGCACCCAACGCTGTCCCAACAAGATAGACGTTGCCAGAATCATGGACGTGTGCCGCCACATGGCCCGCCGCGAGGGGCGCTGCAACGTGCCCACCGTGAAGATTTTCTGGGATGCCTTTGTCCAGTCCATGTGCTGGTTCGGCAGGATTCACGAACTGGGGCTGCTGACCATGTACATGCTTCGCTCGGGCCGCTTCTGGACCGATCTGGATCTGGCGCCTAAAATGCTGCCCAAGGGCAAAATGGCCATTATGCCGCACATGATCAAGGGCCACAGCGAGGTTGCGGACATTATGCGCCGCTTCAAGGAAGGCGCGGCCGACGAGGCCGTTGTCCGGGCCAGGCTGGCGGCCGAAGCCGCCAGGGCCTCCGAGACTCCCGGCGGTTCGGCGGCCCCCTCTCCCAGAGTCGATTCGCCGCCTTCGCCGGCAACGCCTCCGCCCGATCCGTCGGGTGTGCCATCCCCTTCGCCTTCCTGCGGCGTATCGCCCACTCCGGCCGGCTGGACCGGCGGGGCTTCCGCTGCTGACTCCAGGGAGGACCGGCCATGAGTACTCTGAACTTCGCCTATTTTCCCGGCTGTTCCGGTTTAAGCACCTCGCTGGAATACGAACGGTCCACCCGGGCCGCCTGCGAGGCCGTGGGTGTCACCCTGACGGACATCCCGGACTGGAGCTGTTGCGGCTCCACCCCGGCGGCGCACACGGTGGACCATGTGCTGTCCGCCGCCTTTGCTTCCAGGGTGCTGTCCCAGGCCGAGATCGTGGGACTTTCCGACATCGCCACCCCCTGCCCAAGCTGCTTGAAAAACCTGCACAATGCCCTGGAACGCATGGAAAACCCCATGTTCAAGGCCAGAGTGGAAGCGTTGACCGAACGGCCGTTGCGCCTTTCCCACAAGGTGAAGTCCGTGCTCCAGATCATGGCCGAGGACGTGGGCTATGAGCGCATTCGCAGCCGGGTGCGCCGTCCCCTCAAAGGTCTGAAGGTCGTGCCCTATTACGGCTGCCTGCTCACCCGTCCGGGCGATTCCATGAAATTCGACAACCCGGAAAACCCCACCAGCATGGATCGCCTGCTGGAAGCCCTGGGCGCGGAGGTGCTGCCCTTCCCTCTCAAAGTGGAGTGTTGCGGCGCTTCTTTCGGCGTCCCGACCAGGAACGTGGTGCCTCGGCTGTCCGGCAAATTGTTGAAACTGGCCACGGATCTCGGGGCCGACGCCTTTGTGGTGGCCTGCCCTCTGTGCCAGATGAACCTTGATTTGCGCCAGGATCAGATCAGCGTTGCCAACAAGATCAAGTTCGCCATGCCCGTTCCCTACTTCACCCAGCTTATGGCCTACGCCTTTGGCCTGGACGACAAGGCGATCGGTTTCAACAAACTGACCACCAGCGTCAAGCCGGCCTTTGAGCGCATGTGCCGCCGCGCCGGAGAACTGGAGCAGCATGAGCGTGAAGCGGCGGCCAAGGAGGCGGCGAAAGCCAGGCAGGCCGAGGAAAAGGCCAAAATCGCCGCTGAAAAGGCGGCGGCCAAAGAGACGGCCAAAGAGATAGCGGGGGGTGACGCATGAGAATCGGGGTATTTATCTGCCATTGCGGCAGCAACATAGCCGGCACGGTTGACTGCGCCTCCGTGGCCGAGCAGGCCCGCGCCTTCCCGGACGTCGTGTTTTCCACCGACACCCTCTACGCCTGCTCCGAGCCCGGCCAGGACGGCATCATCGAAGCCATCAAGGAACACAAGCTTACCGGCGTGGTGGTGGCTTCCTGCACGCCGCGCATGCATGAGCCCACCTTCCGCCGGGCCGTGGAACGCGCCGGCCTGAACCGTTATATGTTCGAAATGGCCAACATCCGCGAGCACGTCTCCTGGATCGGCAAGGACATGGACGCCAACACCAACAAGGCGGCGGAACTGGTGCGCATGGCCGCGGCCAAGCTGCGCCTGAACGCGGAACTCAAGCCCAAGTCCTTTCCCGTGACCAAGCGCGTGCTGGTCGTCGGCGGGGGCGTGGCCGGCATCCAGGCCGCCCTGGACGCGGCCGACGCCGGCCTCGAGGTGATCCTGGTGGAGCGCGAACCCACCATTGGCGGCAAGATGGCCAAGCTGGACAAGACCTTCCCCACCGTGGACTGTTCCAGTTGCATTCTCGGCCCGCGCATGGTGGACGTGGCCCAGCACCCGAACATCACCCTGTACGCGGCCGCGGAGGTCGAATCCGTTTCCGGCTATGTGGGCAACTTCGAGGTGAAGATCCGCAAGAAATCGACCTGCGTGGACTGGAGCAAATGTACCGGCTGCGGTCTGTGCACGGAAAAGTGCCCGGCCAAAAAGTCCTACAACCGCTTTGATGAAGGCATGGGACCGACCACGGCCATCATCATACCCTTTCCGCAGGCCATTCCCAAAAAGGCCAGCATAGAAAAGGCCTGGTGCCGTCAGTTTCTGACCGGAAAATGCGGCGTGTGCGCCAAAATCTGCCCCACCGGGGCCATTGATTACGCCATGCAGGATGAAATCGTGCCCGTGAAAGTGGGCGGCATCGTGGCCGCCACCGGCTACGATCTCGTGGACTGGACCGTGTACGACGAATACGGCGGCGGCCGCTACCCGGACGTGATCACCTCCTTGCAGTACGAGCGCCTGTTGTCGGCTTCCGGCCCCACGGGCGGACACGTCAAACGGCCCTCGGACGGCAAAGAGCCCAAGAGCGTGGTCTTTATCCAGTGCGTGGGCTCGCGCGATCCCTCCATCGACCGGCCGTACTGTTCCGGCTTCTGCTGCATGTACACGGCCAAGCAGGCCATCCTGACCAAAGATCACATTCCGGATTCCCAGAGCTACGTCTTCTACATGGACATCCGCTCGCCGGGCAAGGGCTACGACGAGTTCACCCGCCGCGTGCAGGAAGAATACCAGGCCCAGTACATCCGGGGCCGGGTATCCATGATCTATCCTAACGGCGACAAGCTGATTGTGCGCGGGGCAGACACCCTTATGGGGGCTCAGGTGGAGGTGGAGGCCGATCTGGTGGTCCTGGCCGTGGGCGGCGAGGCCGCGCAGGGCGCGCCTCATCTGGCTGAAAAACTGCGCATATCCTACGACAAATACGGCTTCTTCATGGAAGGCCACCCCAAGCTCAAACCCGTGGAAACCAACACGGCCGGCGTGTTTCTGGCCGGCTCCTGCCAGGGCCTCAAGGACATTCCGTCCTCCGTGGCCCAGGGCAGCGCGGCCGCGGCCAAGGTCATCGGCCTCTTATCACGCGACATGCTCGAATCCGATCCCCAGATCGCCCAGGTGGATCTCAAGCGCTGCATCGGCTGCGGCAAGTGCATTGCCGTCTGCCCCTTCAAGGCCATTCAGGAGATTGACCTGCGCGGCCAGCCGAGAGCCGAGGTGATCGAAACCGTCTGCCAGGGCTGCGGCGTGTGCAACGCCACCTGCCCGCAGGGCGCGATCCAGCTTTCGCATTTCACTGATAACCAGA
Source organism: Desulfovibrio sp. (assembly GCA_031550695.1). Classification (GTDB taxonomy): domain Bacteria; phylum Desulfobacterota; class Desulfovibrionia; order Desulfovibrionales; family Desulfovibrionaceae; genus Frigididesulfovibrio. Next base: position 32,324 of record JAVBOI010000018.1, read on the forward strand.
TTCTCGCCGAAGTGGAGGCCCTATGTCGATTCTGAAAGATCGGGAACTGCGCATCGTCGGGTTTCTCTGCAACTGGTGCTCCTACGGCGGGGCCGATACCGCCGGGGTGGGCCGCTTTGCCCAGCCCACGGACCTGCGCATCGTGCGCGTGCCCTGTTCCGGCCGCATCAACCCGCTGTTCATCCTGAAAGCCCTGACTTCCGGCGCTGACGGCGTGCTCGTGTCCGGCTGCCACCCCCGCGACTGCCATTACGCCGAAGGCAACTTTTACGCCCGACGGCGGCTTGAAGTGATCAAAGGTTTGCTGCCCACTCTGGGCATAGACCCGCGCCGCTTCGAGTATACCTGGGTCTCGGCCTCCGAAGGCCAGCGCTGGCAGCACGTGGTGGATGCCTTTACCAAACAGGTCCACGCCCTCGGCCCGGCCCGCCACCTCCCCGACGCCCCGGAACTGGACGTGTTGCAGGGTGAGGCGGCGGTGGGCGGATGAAGAGAGTGGGGGAGGGAAAGGGAAACTTTTGTAAAAGCCCGCTCGACCTGAGCGAAGCGAAGGCGAGCTATTACGAAACACGTTTTCCCTCCCCCACACCCCTCCCTTTCCCTTCAAAACTTTTTAGTTTGGGGGTGACGGGAGGTGGGGCGGCAAAAGGGCTGCCGGTGGCGGAACGGGTTGCCCCACGGCCGAGAGCGAGTTCAGCGGGAAGGCGTCAAAATTTCCCGCAACAGAACGCACAGGCCCGATAGGGTTTCCAAAGGGGGTTACCCCCTTTGGCGCCGGAGGCATATAATAAATACTATTCACTCCTTACTGAGGAGATATCATGTCCATACAGGAAAAATTGCAATCAGCGATACAGGCGGCCTTGCCGGACGTCACGTGCGTCATCGGCTGGGGCGAGGGGCCGGAGAGCTTACGCGGAGCGCCGCTGTTCATGCGCACGCCGGAAGACGTTGAGGGCTTTCGGGCCGGTTATTTTGCCGTCAACAACCCGGCCTTGTTCCTGCCCGAATATAAGGGCGGCAAAGTGGCGGTGGTGGTCAAGGGCTGCGACGCCCGGTCCGTGGGCCAGTTGCTGGCCGAAAGGTTGATCAAACGGGAAGAAGTGACGGTCATCGGCTTTCCCTGCGACGGCGTCATTGACGTGGACAAGGTGGCCGACGCCCTTGCCGGTCGGTGCGAGCCGGGCGAGATTACGGCCGCGCGCGAGGAGGGAGACGAGGTAGTGCTTGCCGGGCCGGCCGGGGACATCCGCTTGAAAAAGGCGGACGTGACCGCGGATAAATGCGGCCGCTGCCAGTTTCCCAACGCTCTGGACGCCGACGTGTTTGTGGGCGACAAGCGCGCGCCGGCCGTAGCGGACGACGACTACGCGGATCTGGCCGCCTTCGAGGCCATGCCTGTAAAAGAGCGGCTGGCCTTCTGGGAAAAGGAAATGTCGCGCTGCATCCGCTGTTACGCATGCCGCAACGCTTGTCCCATGTGCGTCTGCCGCGAGCACTGCATCGCCACGAGCCGCGATCCGCACTGGCTGACCCAGTCCGACGGGGTACGGGACAAGATGTTTTTCCAGATTATCCACGCTTCGCATCTGGCCGGGCGCTGCACCGGCTGCGGCGAATGCCAGCGGGCCTGCCCGGTGGGCATTCCCGTGCTGCTGCTCAAGCGTTCCCTGAGCCGTCAGGTGGAGAACCTGTTCGCTTACCGGGCCGGGGTTGATGTGGAGGGCCCGCCGCCTCTGCTCACCTTTGCCATGGAAGAGCCCAAGATTAAAGAGAGGGACTGGTAATGAGCGAGCACACCGTACTCCCCCGAAAGTTCATCTCTTTTGCTGAACTGCCCGCATGGCTGGACGAACTGACCGCCGGCCGGACTGTATACGCCCCGCGCCGTGAAGGTCGGGCCGTGGTCTATCGTCCCTTTGCCGCCGGTAATACGTTGGAGCTTGCCCAACGGCCCACGGAATCGGCCAAGCATGCGCTGTTTCCGCGTTCCGAAGGGTTGTTTTGCTTCCGCAAGGAAGGCGATCCGGAAAATCCCAACCACCGTAAACTGAGCCTGAGCGAACCGGAAGAGCCGGGTCAGGCCGTTGTTTTCGGCATGCTGTCCTGTGACGCCAGGGGCTTTTTCGCCTTTGATCCGGTGTATGACGGCTGCGGCACCGAAGGCATCGCCAAAGACGTCTACTATCTGAAACGGCGCGAGAACACCGTTCTGATGGTGCGAGCCTGCAAAACCGCTCTTTCCACCTGCTTCTGCCACTGGACCGGGGGCGGCCCGGCCAGCGCCCAGGGCGCGGACGTTCTGGCCACGGACGTGGACAAGGGGCTGCTGCTCCAGGCCGTGACGGAAAAGGGCGCGGCCCTGCTGGAATCATCCAGGTTGAGTCCGGCCACGGACGCGCGGGTGAAAAGCGCCGAGACGGCCCACGCCGAGGTTGAAAAATCCATGGGCGCGGCCCCGGATCTGGCCGCCGCGCCGGCGTCCCTGCTGGCTCTGTTCGACGATAAGGAGTTCTGGCAGGGGCAGAGCGCCGGCTGTATTTCCTGCGGCGCCTGCACCTATCTGTGTCCAACCTGCTACTGTTTCAACCTGACGGACGAAAGCAACGGCATTGCCGGCACCCGCCTGAGAACCTGGGATACCTGCATGTCGGCCCTGTTCACCCTGGAGGCCAGCGGCCATAACCCGCGCCAGGGCAAGGCCGCCCGTCTCAAAAACAGGGTAGGGCACAAGTACGCGTATTACCCGAACATCCATGGCGGACGGTTTTCCTGTTCCGGGTGCGGGCGCTGCATCAAAAGTTGCCCCTCGTCCGTGGATATCCGCAAAATAGTGCTCAACGCCATCAAGGAGAAAGCCAATGTCTGACGCAGCGCAGCCTTTCGCGGCCCCGCCGCGTCCCCGTTACCAGGACGGAACGGCCAATCCCTATTTGCCCATGCCGGCGACCGTGACCGAGGTCATAGAGGAAACCCACAACATCAAAACCTTCCGGGTTGTCCTGCAAGATGAAAAACTCATGCGGGAGTTTCAGTTCGAGCCCGGCCAGGTGGGACAGTTGTCCATGTTCGGCGTGGGCGAATCGACCTTTGTCATCAACTCCCCGCCCACGCGCAAGGAGTATTTGCAGTTCAGCGTGATGAAGGCGGGCGAGAACACGGCCGCCCTGCACTCCCTTATGCCGGGGGACGTGATCGGCGTGCGCGCCCCCCTGGGCAACTTCTTTCCCTACGAGCGGATGAAGGGCAAGGACATCCTGTTCATCGGCGGCGGCATCGGCATGGCCCCCCTGCGCACCCTGTTCCTGTTCATGCTGGACAACCGCAAGGATTACGGCAAGATAACCTTGCTGTACGGGGCGCGTTCCCCTCTGGACATGGCCTTTTCCTACGAACTGCCCGAGTGGATGGGCCGCAAGGATATCGAGTGCGCGCTTACCATCGATCGCGAGGCCGAGGGCTGGCCGCACAAGGTGGGGCTCATTCCCGACGTGCTCCTGACCATGGCCCCGCGGCCGGAAAATTGCGTGGGCATTACCTGCGGGCCGCCCATCATGATCAAATTCACCTTGCAGGCCCTGGACAAGCTGAAGTTCGGGCCCGACCAGATCTTCACCACTCTGGAGCGGCGCATGAAATGCGGCGTGGGTATTTGCGGCCGGTGCAACATCGGTGGCAAATATGTCTGCGTTGACGGGCCGGTGTTCAGCATGGCCGAGTTGAAGGAGTTGCCCAACGAATTGTGAG
>JAVBOI010000099.1:0-5547 GCA_031550695.1 Desulfovibrio sp.
CCTGCCGGGGTCTTCAGCCTTGCCTGGCAGGGCATCCTTTATCCGTTCCCATTGGTCATCCCTTAAGGCGTGTCGGCGTTGCATGGCAGCCCTCCTGCCATGACTCTAGCCTAGTTCAACTTGAATGTCGACACGACCTAGAGCAGATTAATTTTGAAGTTGTCTAAGAGTTGTATCGCCTCCGGCGGCCAAAGGGGTTGAACCCCTTTGGAAACCCCATTTTTTTGGTACAGCGTCAATGGAAAATCTCAAAGCTAATTTGCTCTAAAGAAAAACAGCGCAATTTCGCACAAATTGTTGCGAAATTGCGCTGAACTAAGTTGTTGTCCGCACGGCTCCATCGGCTGCTTTTATTTTCAATGCGTTACAGTTTGTAACGGTTTCATTCCCCCTTGGCAGACAACCGCCTTGATCCGTGGGCCTATAAAAGCGCCTCTATCCCTTTTCGGTTCAGAATATCCAGCAATTTGCAGGACGGGCCACCGGGATTTTTTTGCCCGGTTTCCCAGGCGCGAACCGTGGACGCGCTGGTGTTTATCAACTGCGCGAGGACGGGCTGGCTCACCTTTATGCGGTCGCGCAGTTCTTTCACGTCCTCGCCGGTAAACTTGGGGACAGGGGCGCACAGAGCCTCGTATTCCTGCAAGCGGCGCATATCAATGACGCCAGACCGATGCAGGCCCTGCGCGCTCTCCAAAGCCTCTTGTAACATCCTGCTGTTTTCACTCATTGTCTAATTCCTCCAACTCCCTGTCCGCCAGGAGAGTTTCCAGATGCGTATCCGAACATTCCAGCAAATCCTGGGCAAACATTTTCCAGACTGCCAGCTCGGTTTGCGTGATGTTGTCCTTTTCGTTTTTTTCAAACCCGTACAAAAAGAACCAGCGTGTCGCCCTGTTCGTGGCAATCAGCGTCCTGGTGCTGCCGCGTTTGCCTCTGCCGGGCAGGGCTATCCTTTTTTTATAAACACACCCGCCTAAATCGGCGTCAACCAGGCCGCGTTCCATTTCTTCGACAGCCTCCCGCAAAAGCCGGTCGTCAAGCTCCGTTTTTCGCATCCACCGGCTAAATATGCGGGTTTTCCATATGTGTTTCATGTTCCGTCCAGTTGTGGTTAAACTATAATACCTAGTGTAGCCCCTGTCAAAGATATTACGAATCCTTTTTACTACCGCATTCTCAGTCGCGGTTGTCCGCGATGCTCGTTATCCCGAAGCCCTCGGAAGCCAGGTAGGAGGCAAAGGTATGCCGCAAACAATGAAAACTGAACCTGTCGCGTGTTGCCACGTCGCTTCGCTCCTCGCAATGACAAGCGTGGAAAGCGCCCCCTTCGCAATGGCGGAAACGAAGCTCGCCGCAATGACAAGAACGGAACTCGCCGGCCAGTCCCACCCTCACAGCATATTCACCGGGTCCAGGTCCAGACGTATTCGCAGCTTGCCGCGCCATGCGCTTCCCGCGCCGGTCTTGCCGCCCGCGCTTCCAGTTCCGGTCTTTCCGCCAACACCGCCCTTCCCGGCCGCGCTTTCCGCTCCGTCTTTTCCGGCCGCCCCAACCTTCCCGCCAACGCCGCCGGCTCCGGCAGCGCCGTCTTTTCCACCCGAGCCGGCCCCCCCGTTCATCCCCTCAAACGCCGCGCCGTACAACGCGCGCAGGCTTTGCCAGTCGTCGCCCTTGACCAGGCAGTGCCAGCGGCTTCTGCCCTTCAAAAAGGGCAAGGGCGCGGGCGCGGGGCCGAGCACGGTCACGCCGATTTCCCTGGCCCGCTGGCGCAAGTGCCTGCCAAGCGCCGCCACCAGTTCCGGCCCCTCGGCCTCGTCCACGGCGTAGCTGATGCGGATTAAGGCCAGACGCACGAAAGGCGGATAGCGCCGCCGCCGGCGCAAATCCAGCTCGCGCTCGTAAAATCCTTCGTAATCGGCCCGGCGCACGTATTCCCAGCAGTAGTGGCCGGGGTCGCGGGTCTGGATGATCACGCTGCCCGGCTTTTCGCCCCGCCCGGCCCGGCCGGCCGACTGCAACAGCAACTGGAAGGTGCGCTCGGCCGCCCGGTAGTCCGGCAGGTTCAGGCCCAGATCCGCGTCGGCCACAATGGCCAGGGTCACGTCCGGAAAATGATGGCCCTTGGAGAGCATCTGCGTGCCCACCAGCACGGCGGCCTCCTTGCGCGCGAACGCGCCCAGGATTTCCTCCATGCGGCCGGCCCGGCGGGTGCTGTCGCGGTCCAGGCGCAAAATGCCCGCGCCCGGCGGCAGAAGCGGGCCGAGCACTTCCTCCAGCTTTTCCGTGCCCTCGCCCATGGGCAGGAAATTCAGGCCGCCGCAACTCGAACACGGCGACGGGTACGGCGTTGACCAGCCGCAGTAGTGGCAGAGCAGGCGCTCGCGGCCCTTGTGGTAGGCCAGCCCGATGTCGCAGTGCGGGCACCTGGCCACGGTGGAGCACTGCAAACAGTACATCAGCGGCGCGTAGCCCCGGCGGTTGAGCATGATTACCGCCTGCTCGCCCCGCTCCACCACCGTTTGCAAAGCCTCCAGGCTCTCGGCCGCCAGCGGGGAGCCCTGCGCGCCCTGCCGGGACAGGGCCACCACGCGCACCTCCGGCAGTTTGCCGCCGCCCACGCGCTCTTCCAGCAAATGCAGCGGAATCTTGCCTTCCCTGGCCGCGTAATAGCTCTTCACGTCCGGCGTGGCCGAGCCCATGAGCAAAAGCGCCCCCTGGCGCTCGGCCCGGTACCAGGCGACCTCCTTGGCCTGATACACAAAGCCCTCGTCCTGCTTGAACGAGGAATCGTGCTCCTCGTCCAGAATGATCAGGCCCACATTGTCCAGCGGCAGCAGCAAGGCCGAGCGCGCCCCCACCACCAGCCGCGGCTCGCCGCCCGATCCGCGCCCCGGCCCGGAGCCCGATGCTGCCCCGGTTTTGCTTCCCGATCCGGACCCCGTTCCAGCCCCTGGCCCGGACACTGATCCCGCTCCAGCCCCTGAGCACGCCCCGGCCAACTCGCGGAACATCGCCTCCCTGGCCGTGGCCGACAAATACCCGTGGAACAGATGCAGCCGCGCCCCCGGCAACGCCGCTTTGGCGTCGCCCCACAATTTCAGGGCCAGCGCCACCTCCGGCGCCAGCAGCAGCACGGACCGCCCGCGCGCCAGCACCTCGCGCGCCAGTTCCAGGTACACGGCCGTCTTGCCGCTGCCGGTTATGCCGAACAACAGCCGCGTCTCGGCCCGGCCGGCCCGCACCGCCTCCAAAAGCGGCTCAAACACCTCTTGCTGTCGCGGCGTCAAACAAAAGCCGCCGGCATCCGGCGGGGCAATGGCCGGCAGCACGTCATCCGCCGCCGCCGGGCCGTCGGCCGGACGAATGCGCACCACACCCCTGCCGGCCAGCAAGGCCAGCGTGGCCGCCGCCCCCTTGCCCAGATCGTCCCCAAGCTTTCTGCGCGTCACCTCGCCGCGCTCGTGCAGGTACTCCAGCATGGCAATCTGCGCCCTGGCCGCCGGGCGCACCGGCCACGGCGGATCAAGCGCCAGGCCGCACAGTTCCGTATCCAGCGCGCTCCGACCGCCCCGCCCCACCTCGGCCCGGCCGGTCATCCACAGTTTCCCCAGCAGGCCCAGTTCCTCCGCCGGCAAGCCAGCCAGCTCCCTCAGGCGCACGTCCCTCGGTTTCCCCTCCCCGAAAAACCTTACGCTCACCTGCGTCACCCGCAAGCCGGCCGGCAGCAGCCCGCACAAAATCCGCCCCAAACTCTCGGTCTGCCGCAACGCAAGCTGTTGCGCCAAATCCAGATAAAACGCCGGCAGCAACGGTTCGCGTTCCAAAGGCCACAGGATGGGTTTTAAGATGAAATTTAAAGGCTTTGATGATGAAGCCAGATTGGTCGAAGTGGGGCTCTGCCCCACGCCCCGCAAGGGGGCAGCGGCCCCCTTGACCCGCGCATCTGGGGGTACGTTTGGTGTTTCCTCAACCGCGCTTTCGGCCTCTTGCAGCCTCTCGTCGTCAGCCTTCGCGCTTGCGCGCTTGGTTGGCGATTTGCCGTCCGCCGCCGCGCTTGCGCGCTCGGTTGGTTCTTGCGCGCTGTCCGCCGCGCTTTCCGATAACTCGATGATCACCCCGGCCCGCAAGCCCTTGCCCAGAGGCACGGCAACGCGCTGCCCCACGGCAAAGGCCTCCGCCGGCAGCCAGTCCGGCAGACTGTAGCTGAGCGCGGCGAACGGCGGGCTCATTACCGCCACTGTGGCTGTGTGGGAAGGATTGGGCATGGGGTGGGGTGTGGGGGGAGAGGGAAAAACAACCTTTCCTTAAAAGGTTTTTTTTCCTCTCCCCCCACTCTTCTCTTTACTCTTCGGTCAGCACCATGCTCCGGGCGGCCTTGGTTTCGTCCAGGCGGCGCACCGGCAGGGTTACGGGCGCGTCGAGAATTTTTTGCGGATCGGTCTTCGCGGTTTTGATGATCTCGATCAGGTCGTCGCAGAAGGCGTCCAGGGTTTCGCGGCTTTCGGTTTCCGTGGGCTCGAACATCAGGCATTCCTTGACGATCAGGGGAAAGTAGATGGTCGGGGCGTGGTAGCCTTTATCGAGCAGGGCTTTGGCCAGGTCGAGCGCGTGCACGTTATGCTCGCCAAGCGGCGTGGCCGAGGCCACGAACTCGTGCATGCAGATGCGATCATAGGGAATGTGCAGGTGATCGCGCAGGCGGGCCAGCATGTAGTTGGCGTTGAGCACGGCATAGTCGGTGGCGCGGGCCAGACCCTCTTTGCCAAGGCGCAGCATGTAGGCCAGGGCGCGGATGTAGACCGTGAAGTTGCCGTAGAAGGGCGCGACCTTGCCTATGCTCTGGGGCAGGTCGTGGTTCAGGCCGAACGTGCCGTCGGGCTTTTTCACCACGCGCGGGCCGGGCAGGAAGGGGATCAACCGCTCGGACACGCCCACCGGGCCGGAGCCGGGGCCGCCGCCGCCGTGGGGGGTGCCCATGGTTTTGTGCAGGTTCAGGTGCACCACGTCAAAGCCCACGTCGCCGGTGCGCATGCGGCCCATGATGGCGTTGAAGTTGGCGCCGTCGTAGTACAAAAGGGCGTCCACGGCCCGCAGCTTTTCCACAATGGCCGGCAGATGCCGCTCGAACAGGCCGAGCGTGTTGGGGCAGGTCATCATGAGCGCGGCCACGGAATCGTCAAGCACGGCGGCCAGGGCTTCCGGGTCGACCATGCCGTTTTTCGATTCGATGTTGATCACTTCGTAGCCGGCCAGGGCGGCCGTGGCCGGGTTGGTGCCGTGGGCGGCGTCCGGGCAGATGACCTTGGTTTTCTTGTTGCCCTTGGCCCGGTGGTAGGCGGCACTGAGCAGACTGCCGGTCAGCTCGCCCTGGGCTCCGGCCATGGGCTGCATGGTAAAGGCCTTCATGCCGGTAACTTCCTGAAGCAGCCGCTCGCATTCCCACACGGCTTCCAGGCAGCCGGCGGCCAGGGCTTCGCCGCCGTCCACCTGGGCCAGCAGCGGATGGGTGTGGGCGAATCCGGGCAGGTTGGAGGCGGCTTCGGA
>JAVBOI010000127.1:0-14579 GCA_031550695.1 Desulfovibrio sp.
TACCATGAAAGCCGAGGTCCTGGCCTGGGAAAATCATCGTAACAGCAGCGTTAAAACAATTAATTGGCAATTTACAACGGCTGAGGCCAGGGTAAAATTGAAAAGCCTTTATCCGAAATTTTAAGAGTTACACGGCACTAGATGTAGAACAAATTAACTGTGAGATTTTCCGCTTGAGTCCGAGCCACAAAATGGGGTTTCCAAAGGGGGTCACACAGAGCCTGTGCCCCCGGCCCCCTTTGGCCGCCGGAGGCAATACTGCTCTTGGGCAACTTCAAAATGAAATTACTCTAACGGAGTCAACGGCCGCCGCGCCATTGCCTGTTTCTCTCTCGTTTGCTAGGGTCGCAGGACTCATAATCGCACAAACAGTCGCGGCATTCTTTTCGCAACCTTGTTACCGCAAAGGCGGCATTCATGCGTACCAGTGACAAAATCGCCATTGGCGCCATTCTGTGCGGCCTGGCCACGTTTGTGGTCATTCCCGGCTTTATGGACGGATTTATCACCCTTACCAGGCAGAGCCCCTACATGATGAGCTTTGCCAAGTTCGCCGTGCTCTCCACCTTCGGGGAATGCATCGGCCTGCGCATCGCCACCGGCGTTTACAACAGACCGGGCTTCGGCATACTGCCCCGCGCCATTGTCTGGGGATTGCTGGGCATGGGCATCAAGCTGGCCTTTACCATTTTCGTCAGCGGCGCGCCCAATGTGCTGGCGGAACTCGGCCTGCCCTCGGCCCAGGACGCCCTGAAAAACGGCCCCTTTGGCCTGAAGCTGCTCGTGGCCCTTACCGCCAGCGCGACGATCAACACCATTTTCGCGCCGGTGTTCATGACCCTGCACCGGATCACGGACGCCCACATTGAGGCCAACGGCGGCACCCTCAGGGGATTTTTCAGCCGCATAGATGTGGTCCGCCACTTTCAGGAGATCAACTGGAATTCCCTCTGGGGCTTTGTTTTCAAGAAGACTCTGCCCTTTTTCTGGATTCCCGCCCACACCATCACCTTTTTGCTCCCGCCCCATTTCCAGGTGCTTTTCGCCGCCCTTCTGGGCATTGTTCTCGGCATCATCCTGGCCTTTGCCAAGCGGCAGCCGGCTGTCGGGCAGGCGTAACGATCACGGCGGATTTTTCTTTCGCGTAACCTTAAGTGGATTGTTGTTTTTTCAAGCGGCCTGGCGTATCATCCAGGCCGCGCTTTTTTTCGTCAACAATCCGGGGGATCTCTCATGCAAGATTCCGCGATCACGGCCCAGTTCGGCGTCGGCTCCGTGCTGAGCCGCAGTTTTTCCACCCTGTTCAAAAACCCGCTCGTCTTTTTCGGCCTTACGCTTATCGCCACTCTGCCGCCGCACCTCGTTCAACTCACGGTGCCGTCGAGAGCGCTCGAAGGGCTGGCCTTGCCGGCTATTGTGGCCGCCATTCTGTCCATGATCTTCTCTTTTGTCGTGCAAGGGGCCATGGCCTATGCCGTTTACCAGGAACTTCGGGGCAGAAAGGCCGGCTTCGGTTCCGCCCTGTCCACCGGCTTGGCCCGCGTGGGCTGGCTGATTCTGGCCGCCTTTCTGGTGAGTCTGGGCATCACCATCGGCCTGGTGCTGCTGATTATACCCGGGCTTATCCTGATGTGCCTCTGGTCCGTGACCATCCAGGCCTGCGTGGTGGAAAAGCTCGGTCCGCTGGCCAGCATGGGCCGCAGCGCCCAACTGACCAAAGGCTACCGTCTGCCGATTTTCGGGCTGCTGCTGATCGTGGGCGTGGCCAACTACGCCTTTGTCGTGCTGGCCGGGTATCTTGGCATAACTGTTTTCAGCAACCCTTTGGCTCTCACGCTGATCGGCGGCGTTCTCGCCATGTTGCCGTCCGCGTTTAACAACGTGATGTCGGCCATCATCTATTCCGACCTGCGGGCCGTGAAAGAGGGTGTCACGCTGGACAGCCTGGCCAACGTATTTGATTGATGAAAACTGCGATTCGTACGGAATAAACAAGAGCGCCCGGCCTGTGCCGGGCGCTCTTTTGCTGCGGCGCGAATTTATTTTGAAGTTGTCAAAGAGTCGTATTGCCTCCGGCGGCCAAAGGGGGTGACCCCCTTTGGAAACCCCATTTGAGAGTACGCCGGTTTCAACAAAAGACTCTAAATGCGCGGGTCAAGGGGGCCGCTGCCCCCTTGCGGGGCGTGGGGTCGGGGACACAGGCTCTGTGCAGAGCCCACTTCGACTCAGGCTGACTCATTCTCTATTGCCTTTTCGGGCCGGTGGCTGCGCTCGCGCGAGAAGCGATCCAGGTAGAGATACACCACAGGGGTGGTGTAGAGGGTGAGCAACTGGCTGACCAGAAGGCCGCCCACAATGGTGATGCCGAGCGGCGTGCGTATTTCCGCGCCGTCGCCGCGGCCGAGCATCAGGGGGATGGCTCCGCCCACGGCGGCCATGGTGGTCATCATGATCGGCCTAAAGCGCAGCAGGCAGGCCTTGTAGATGGCGTCGACGGCGTTAAGGCCCTCGTTGCGCCTGGCTTCGATGGCAAAGTCGATCATCATGATGGCGTTCTTTTTGACGATGCCGCAGAGCAGCAGCACGCCGATAAAGGCGATGACCGTGAATTCCGCGCCAAAGGCCATGAGGCCGAGAATGGCGCCAACGCCGGCCGAAGGCAGGGTGGACAGAATGGTCAGGGGATGGATGAGGCTTTCGTAGAGCACGCCGAGCACGATGTACAAGGTGACGAAGGCGGCCAGGATAAGTATGGGCTGATTGCCCAGGGCGGAAGCAAAAGCGCCGGCAGTGCCCTGAAAGGCGCCGCGCACGGCCTCGGGCACGCTTAGGGAGAAAAGGGCCTCGTCAATGCGGGGCTGAACCTGGGAAAGGGAATAGCCCGGCAGCAGGTTGAACGAAATGGTGCTGGCGGTGAACTGGCTCTGGTGGGAAACGGACAGGGCGGTAAGCGTGGGATCAAAGGAGGAAAAGGCCGGCAGGGGTACAAGGGTGGTGTCGGATGAGTCCGCAACGCCGGCCGAGAACAGCGAACTGGCGGCATTGCCGCCTATGCCCGTTGCCGGCGCGATGGAAGCCGACGCCCCCTGGCTGCCGCCGGGAACATAGACTCTGGCAAGACTTTTCGGGCTTTCCAGGTGCTCGGGGGAATATTCCATGACTACGTGGTACTGGTTGCCGCCGGTATAAATGGTCGAGGCGAAGCTCTGGCCAAAGGCCAGGCCCAGGGCGGTATCCACCTGTTTCTGGGTGATGCCGAAGCGGGCCAGGGTATGGCGGTCCACGTTGACTGTGGTTTGCAGGCCGCGGGTTTCCTGATCCGAGTTCACGTCCACCAGGCCGGGAATTTTTTCAAAGGCGGCGGTGATGCGCGGGGTCCAGTAGCGCAGCAGGCGCAGATCGTCGCTTTGCAGGGTATACTGGTAGGCGGCCCGTGACTGCCGGCCGCCTACGCGCAAATCCTGCATGGGCGTGAGAAAGAGGTCGCAGCCGGGCACTTTGGCCAGTTGCCCGCGCAGTTGGCCGATGACCTGATCCATGCTCTGCCGCTGCCCGAGCGGCTTCAAGTTGATGAAGGCCATGCCGGAGTTGCGTTGCGAGCCGCCGGTAAATCCGCCCACGGCCGCCACGGCCGGGTGTTTGCGCACAATGTCCATAAGGGCCACCAACTTGGGCCGCATGGCCTGGAAGGAGATGCTCTGATCCGCCCGGATCATGCCGAATATCTGGCCCACGTCCTGCTGGGGAAAAAATCCCTTGGGCACAATGATATACAGGTAAACGTTGAAGCCGACGGTCATGAACAGGGTGAGCAGGGTGATACGCTTGTGACGCAGAACCACCGCCAGGGTGCGGGCGTAGCCTTCGTGCAGAAAATCCATGAAATCCGCCCAAAGGCGCAGCAACCGGGCGTACGCGCGGGCGATGGAGCCCACCAGGCCGCCCATGAACGGGGCCGGGGAACGGCCGGCCGGCGCGTGTTCTTCCTCCCGCAGCAGCCGGGAACACATCATGGGCGTGGTCACCAGGGAGACCACCAGCGACACCAGAACCGCCGCGGACAGGGTGACGGCGAACTCCTTGAACAGCCGTCCCAAAAGGCCGCCCATGCCCAGAATGGGAATGAAGATGGCCACCAGGGAAAAGCTGATGGAAACAATGGTGAACGACACTTCCTTGCTGCCGAGAAACGCCGCCTTCAGGGGGGAGACGCCGTCTTCCATGTGGCGGACGATGTTTTCCGTGACCACGATGGCGTCGTCCACCACAAAGCCCGTGGCAATGGTCAGGGCCATAAGGGAAAGGTGGTTCAGGGAAAAGCCGGACAGGTACATGATCCCGAAAGTGCCGAGCAGGGAAACGGGCACGGCCACGGCCGGGATGCAGGTGGCCCGGCCGTTGCGCAGAAAAAGAAACACCACCAGCACCACCAGACCCATGGAAATGATCAGGGTCCGCTCCACCTCGCGCACCGAAGCGGTGATGGAGGGCGAACGGTCCATGATTATGGTCAGGTCGGTGTTTTCCGGCATCCAGGCGCGCAGGGTGGGCATGGCGGCCCGGATGTTGTCCACAGTTTCGATGATGTTCGCGCCGGGCTGTTTATAAATGATCAGCAGGATGGCGGGCTTGCCGTTGGCATAGCCCATGTTCCTGGTGTCCTCCACGCTGTCCCGCACTTCGGCCACGTCCGAAAGGCGAAGGGAAGCCTCGCCCTGATAACGGACGATCAGCGGGGCGAATTCGGCCGCCGTGCGCAACTGGTCATTGGCGCCCACGAACCATTGCTGTTTGCCGTTGTCCAGCACGCCCTTGGGGCTGTTGGCATTGGCCCTGGCCAGGGTGGAGCGGATCTCTTCCAGGGAAATGCCTTTGTTATTCAGCGAGTCGGGATTAAGCTCCACGCGCACCGCCGGCAGCGAACTGCCGCCCACGGTCACCTGGCCGACGCCGATAACCTGGGAAAGCTTCTGGCTGAACACGGTGGTGGCCAGATCGTAAAGCGCGCCCAGCGGCAGGCTGTCCGAGGTCAGGCCGATGACCATGATCGGGGAGTCGGCCGGGTTCACTTTCCGGTAGGTCGGATTGCGCGGCATGGTGGGCAGAATGGCCCGGGCGGCGTTGATGGCGGCCTGTACGTCCCTGGCCGCGCCGTCAATGTCGCGGCTTAGGTCGAACTGCAAGACGATGCTGGCATTGCCCATGCTGCTTTGCGAGGTCATTTCCGTGATGCCCGCGATGCGGCCGAGCATGCGCTCAAGAGGGGTGGCCACAGTGGCGGCCATGGTTTCCGGGCTGGCGCCGGGCAGACTGGCCTGCACCCGGATGGTGGGAAAATCCACTTGGGGCAGCGGGGATACCGGGAGCAGAACATAGGCGACTATCCCCACCAGAGCCACGGCCAGTGTCAGCAGGGTAGTGCCCACGGGGCGCGAAATGAAGGGGGAGGAAATGTTCACGGACAAGCCAACGCCACAGGCGCGTCCTGATAAGAGTTAGAGCAAATTTATTTTGATTTGCCCAAGAGTCGTATTGCCTCCGGCGGCCAAAGGGGGTGACCCCCTTTGGATACCCCATTGAGGGGGTCTGGGGGAAATCATTTCCCCCAGCAGGGTCCGGGGCGGAGCCCCGGCCGCCGGAGGCATTATTTTGATCGTATACGTAAGCCGTTCTTCCAATCTCACTACGCACTCATGGAATTTTGCGCAAGCCGCGCGCCGGTGGCAACTTTACCTGATCAGGGCGTAACACCAGGCGCCGGCGAGCACCTCCAGGCTCGCCGCGAATAAAAGCGCCTGCACCACGGCCTGTCTGGCCGGCTTCAGCCTGAACAGGGCGCGCTCCACGGGCAGGGCGGCCACGGCGCAGCCCACCCCGCAGAAGAACCCCCAGATGTGGGCGGCATAGTCCGTGCGTACTTCCCCGCCTCCGCCCAGCAGGCCCAAAAGGGCCAGACCGGCGGCCAGGGGAGGGGCCAGGCGGCGGATCAGGGCAAAGAGCATCTCTCCCCTGCCGCCGGAGGAGCCGTCGGATTGCAGGTGCGCGAAACGCAGATAGTGGCCGACAACGTCGGCGGAGACGAGCGCGCACAGGCTGCCCACGGCCCCGAACAAAGCGGTGGAAAAGCCCAGGCTGATCACGTGGGCCTCGCGGGTAAGGGCGTTGCCCGCATTGCCGAGAATGCCCGAGGCCAGGGCCAGGGCAATGCCCAGGCCAAGCCCGGCCCGGCGGCACAGGGGGATGAAAAAGAACAGGCCGAAAATCATGTTGCCGAACAGGTGCGAGTCGTCGGCGTGCAGGGTGAGGGCCGTGACCGCGCGCCACCATTCGTGCAGAAAACGGGCGCGATAAACATCCAGGCCGAAAAGCCCGGCCCAATCGCCTGGCGCGGCCGGAAAGAGCGGCGAGGGCAGTTGAAAGGCGAACCAGTGCCAGCGCAGGCCGTGCCAAATAACGAACAGGGCCAGGAACAGCAGCACGCCGGCAACGTTGTTCCGGACCGGAGGCATAAAAATGGGCACGGGCCGCTCCGCCTCAAAGGCCCGGATCTCGTGCAGGGCCACGCCCTCAAAAAGAGGAGGGACGAACAGGAAAGGACGCGCTCCGCCCGACAGGAACAGATGGGGGATTTTTTTCGCTTCCAGCACCAGCAGCCAGCCGTTGAGCCGCCGCTCCGGCACGGGGGTTCCCGAAAAAAGCAGGGGAGTGAGGGAACGCCAGTAGCGGGGCGGGCGTTTGCCCGGCCGCGAGCCGTTCCGCGCGTGAGGGGGCTTGTGCAGAACAAGCGTCCTGCCGTCGGGCAGGCGCAAGGCTGCGCCCGCCGACAACGTCCGGGGGCCGGCCTTTTTCTCCGGCCTGACGCGGTAGCCTTTGACCGCGCCCCGCCTGCCGCCCTTGTCGGACGAGTCAACGCGATTCGCGGCGCCAGGGCCGTTCCCGGCGGCGAGTTTTTCTTTTTCCGACACGAAGGGCGCGCCTTATCGCTTTGCCGGGCCGTTGCCCGCGCCATCGTCCGCGTTGTCGTCCGGCCGGGCGTCCGAATCGGAATCGCGCAAACTGGAGCCAAGTTCCACGGCCGTGCTGTCAATGACCGTGGCCTGTCTGGGGCCGGCATCCGGCGTATGGGGCGGTTGTTCCGGCGCGCCGAATCCGGTCGAGGAAGTATAGAAAAAAATCCTGGATGATCCGCTGCCCTGCCCCGCCTGCCCCGCCCGGGTGGTCAGGTAGCGGTTAAGAACGATCATGAACAGGCGGCGGGTGAAGGGAATGAGAAGCAGTATGCCGACGGCATCGGTGATAAGGCCGGGCAGTATCAGCAGCACCCCGGCGATGAACAGCAACAGACCGTTCGTCATGGCTTCCTGCGGGACGCGGCCCTGGGAGACCTCGGACATTACCCGGTTCATGATGCTCTGGCCTTGGGTCTGTACCGCCCATATGCCGAGCAAGGCGGAGGCGAACACCCATGCCACCATGTTTAAGGCGCCGATCATCGCGCCCACTTTGACCAGCAGATAGAGCTCAAGGGCGGGAAATAGTAAAAAGACAAGTAGTTTCAACGCAATACCCCTTTAGTGTCAGGCCAAAAAAATGGGGTTTCCAAAGGGGGTCACTCCCTTTGGCCGCACAGAGCCTGTGTCCGTGACCGGAGGCAATACGACTCTTGGGCAACTTCAAAATTAATCTGCCCGGAAGACAGCGGCCACTGGCCGTTCGCGGCGGGCCGCGTCCGCGCGAATTCCACCCAATCAGGGTATAGCCTGAAAAGGGCAGGGTCAAGGCGTACGGCCGGAAAAGGGAATAAAAACGCCCGGCGGAGTGTTTCCGCCGGGCGCGTATAAGGCTATTTTTACCAATTAGCCTTTGAACACGGCTTCGAATTTGGGCACGACGTCTTTTTTGCGGCTCATGACCTTGGGCAGCCAGACGGCCTTGTCGCCGTCAATGCCAAAGGCCTTTTTCACCACGTCCGGGTTGTCGGAGCAGATCAGCATTTCCGAGCCTTCCTTCATGATGTCGGTAAGGAGCAGGAATATGCTGTGAGCGCCTTTTTCCGCTTTCACCTTGACGATTTCGGCGGCCAGGTCGCCTTTGACCTTGTCGAGCATGGCCAGGTCGATGACTTCCAACTGGCCGATGCCAACCTTGGTGCCGCTCATGTCAAAGTCCTTGTAGTCGCGGAACACGAGGTCGCGGGCGGGCACGCCGTCAACGGCCGACTTGACCTTGAACATGTCCATGCCAAGGGCTTTGTAGTCGGAAACGCCGGCGATTTTGGCCAGGGCTTCAACGGCCTTCTTGTCGTCGTCCGTGGTGGTGGGGGATTTGAAGATAACGGTGTCGGACAGGATGGCGCACAGCAGGCCGCCGGCGATGTTCTTGGGCACTTCCACGCCGTAGAAATCGTACATGGCCTTGATGACCGTGCCGGTACACCCGGCCGGCCACACCCACATGAGCAGGGGGCTGGAGGTGGTGACGTCGCCCAGCTTGTGGTGGTCGACAACGGCGATCACTTCAGCGTCTTTCAGGTCGGACGGGGCCTGGGCCAGGTCGGAGTGGTCGACCAGGATAACTTTCTGCCCGGCAACGGAAGTAACCACTTCGGGCTTGGAAAGACCGAATTTATCCAGAACAAAGGCAGTTTCAGGCGTCACGTCGCCCTGGGAGATCGGCTTGGCTTGGGTGCCGCGCTTGGTCATGAGATCGGCAACAGCGATAGCGGAAACAACGCTGTCGGTATCCGGGCTTTTGTGGCCTACGACAAGTGCTGCCATGGTAATCCTCCGTAATACGGGTTGGTTGGAAGTGAGAAAGGCGATGGGAAAAAATTTCGAAGGAGCGGTAAAACGCCTACCTTGTGCCAAATAGCACAAAGGGGGTGTTTTGCCAAGAGGGAGAATGCGGGATCCGGGGAGGCAAAAGGAAAAAGCGCAAAAACACCCCCGGACCCAACTCGCAGTAACGAGGGGCAGCGGAAAAAAAGCGAAGCGGCTCTTCCGCCTGGGCCGGCTTCGAATATAACGCCCGCAATGCCTCCTTGCTTTTCCCGGACCCGCTACGCGGATTCGGGCTTCAGGTTCCAGTGCAGGCAGCGCCAGTCGCCGCCGCTACGCGCGAAAACGCAGACGCCGCCCGTGCCCACCTTGAGATTCCGTTCTTCCAGAAAGCGGCTCCGTTCCGTTTCCGGCAGCAGATGAAAGGCGAAACGGATGATGCCGTTGGACGAAACCAGCAAAACCTTTTCCCCGGAAGCGATATTCGCGGCAAAGGTCCGCCAGGCGGCGGCAATGGCCCAAGGGTCCGCCTTCCAGCCGTGGGGGGGAATGCCCCGCGCGTTCCACAGCCCAAGCGCCGCTTCCCCGCGCTGCCGCAGGCGCTCCTCGGGCAGTCGGTCCGCGTCCAGCCCTTCTTCTGTCAGGTGATGACGGCCCAGCCTGAGGCGCACCTGGTCCTCGGTCCGGTTTTCGTCCGGGCCGTAGTCTATTTCCGTGAAATCAGGCGCGGGCAGCACTGTGGCATCAAGCCCCAGTTCTTCAAGAATCAGCTCCGCTGTTTGGAGTGTCCGTTTCAGGGGCGCGGCAAAGGTTCTGTCCGGAACAAGGCCGAGGCCGCGCAAGATTCGCCCCGCCCCTTTGGCGCGTTCGCTCTCCACCAGGGGCAGATCCGTTCTCGCGCCGACGCGGGTGGGCGTTTCCCCGGGCCGGAAGGTGTTCCCGTGCCGGACAATGATCAGATGCCGCATGTCTGCCGCCCTTGCCGTTGCGATTGCCCATCGGCATCTGGCTCGTAAAATGGGGTTTCCAAAGGGGTTCAACCCCTTTGGCCGCCGGAGGCAATACTACTCTTGGGCAACTTCAAAATGAATCTGCTTTATTCATTTACACCTGCAAACTGCCCCGGAAGGAATCCCAGCTTGTGACGCCGTATTTTTCGGTCGCGGCCGGCAGGTCCTGAACGATGCGGAAGGCCGCGTCCGGCCGGGAAAAGTTGGCCGTGCCCACTTGCACGGCCCAGGCGCCGGCCAGGATAAATTCAAGGACGTCCTCGGCGCGCTGGATGCCGCCGATGCCGATGACCGGAATGGCCACGGCCCGGCTGACCTGCCAGACGCAACGCAGGGCCACGGGCTTGACGGCCGGCCCGGAAAGGCCGCCGGTAACCATGGCCAGCAGGGGTTTGCGGCTGGCCAGATCAACGGCCATGCCGCTCAAAGTGTTGATGCAGGAGAGTATGTCGGCCCCGCCGGCTTCGCAGGCCCTGGCTATTTCGCAGATGTCCGTGACATTGGGCGAAAGCTTGACGATCACGGGCTTGTTCCCGGCGTTCTTTTTCACGGCCTCGGTCACGGCCGCGGCCATGCGCGGCTCCTGCCCGAAGCTGCTGCCGCCCTCGGCCACGTTGGGGCAGGAGATGTTGACTTCCAGAGCGGCAATGCGGTTTTCCGCCGCCAGAACGGCGGCCAGTTGGCCGAACTCGGCCGTGGACGTGGCGTACAGATTGACAATGACGGGCAGGCTGTCCGCGGGCAACTGGGGCAGCTTGTCGCGCAGAAAAACTTCCACGCCGCAGTTCTGCAACCCGATGGAGTTAAGCATGCCGCAGGGGGTTTCCGCGATGCGGGGCATGGGGTTGCCCTCGCGCGGGAGAAGCGAAAGCCCCTTGACCACAATGCCGCCAAGGCTTTGCAGATCGCCGTAGGGCATGAATTCGAGGCCGTAGCCAAAGGTGCCGGAGGCCGTAAGCACGGGGTTTTTCAGTTCCAGCGAACGCCCGGAGCCTTTAAGGGTGACGCGCAATTTATCCATGGATCCCTCGGGTCAGCGCAAGGTGACGGTATCGGCCCAGAAATTGGGCCCGCAGGTGCAGGTTTGCACGGCCTTGGCCGCGGTGGGGGAGGCAATGGCGGCGCCGGCCCGGTCCGCCGAAACACCGGGCAGGGGCGGTGTTTCCGGCGGCAGAACGGCCTTGACCACGCAGCCGAGGCAGGCGCCGATGCCGCAGGCCATGCGGGTTTCAAGGCAGAGCTGGGTGCGGGCGTTGTACTTAAGGGAAAGTTTCTGCACCACTTCCATGAAAGGCGTGGGCCCGCAGGCCAGCACAAGGCCGTTGCCGGCGAATTGTTGTATACGCTCGTCAACAAGGCGGAGAAAGGCTTCCCTGTCCTTGTCCTCTTTTTCGTGGTGGGCGTCGGCCATGGCCTTTTCGTTGATGCTGTCAAAAGGATAGCAGTTCAGCGGCATTCGGTGGCCGAACTCCATGGTGATATCCCAAGGGCTGGGGTGGGCGTGGACATAGCCGACAAACGGGGCGATGCCTATGCCGCCGGCCAGAATCAGGGTGGGCGTTTTGGCTTTCATGACCAGGCCGTTGCCCAGCGGTCCCCAGACATCCAGCAGGCTGCCGGGGGACAGCTTGGCCATGGCGCTGGTGGCCCGGCCGCGCACCTGGAAAAAAATGACCAGATCGCGGCTGCTGGTGCGGCAGATGGAAAAGGGCCTGCCCCAGAGCGTTTCCGAACCGCTGCCGGAAGGGCGGACCATGACGAACTGGCCGGGGTTCCAGTCTTTCCACGGGGGAGGCGTGAGGCGCAGGGCGTAAAAACCGGTCTGCGTCCCCACATTGCCAAAAGGCACCAGATCAATGACGGCAAGTTGCGAGAACATTGGTTGAGACATAAATCACGTTCCGATCGGCGTTGCAGGCAACGCCGCTGGGGTGTCGGGAGCATTCCGGTTCGTTGCCGGAAGCGGCCCCGCGCTAGGTTGTGCGGCGCGGGGCAACAGAAACAGTCCGGCAGCGGTGCTGTCCGGACGTGTGGGTATTTGCGGCTCCGCTCTTTTTTCTGTAGCGTGGAAAACGGAGCGCCACAATAAAAAATAAAACCTGTGATAATCAACGCGAGTCCGGCCCGTGCCGGCATCCGCGCGCGTTCTGACAAGGTAATAGCGCTCTCTCGTTTTTTTCTCAAGGGGTTATAATGAGGGTTGTCACAAAGAGCGCTTTGTTCTCTGCTGATATAAAAAATATTTTTATTCCGGCAAGATAGATTTTAATCGCTTCCTTTGCTAAGAATAATTCTTCTTGCCGGGCGACAAAATTTTTCTCGTGACCAGGCCCTTTGCACTACGATACCATAGGGCTTTCGCCTTTATTTTTTGCAACGCTTCATATATTTCGGACCACAGGAATCTTTTATGACCATCAGCAGCCGTGGAAAAAAAACAGGGGCGGCAAAGCCCGCCCGTTCGCGCAAACCCGGGGGCGGAAGCGCCCGGCGCGCCGATCCCGTTCGGGAAAAGTCCGTCGCCCAGGCCGCGCCTGCCTTTTCGGGCATCACTCTCCCCGATGAGCCCTTGTCGGCTTTTTCGCTGGTTGGGCCGGAAATACTCGCGCCGGCCGGCGACATGCCCTCGGCCCTGGCCGGTCTGGCCGCGGGGGCGGACGCTCTGTATCTGGGGCTCAAGCATTTTTCCGCCCGCATGCAGGCGGAAAACTTCGCCACCGGGGAATTGGCCGATCTGGCGGATCTCGCCCACGCCGAAGGCCGGCGCATCTATGTGGCCATGAACACCATGCTCAAACCGGGCGAAGCCGGCCAGGCCCTGCGCCTGATCCGGCGTCTGGCGCTGAACGTCGTCCCGGACGCCCTGATCATACAGGATCCGGGCATGATCGATCTGGCCCGGCAGGCCGGTTTTCAGGGCGAGCTGCACCTGTCCACCCTGGCCAACGTCACCCACCCCAAAGCCCTGGCCTCGGCCCGCGCTTTGGGGGCCGACCGGGTGATCCTGCCGCGCGAGCTTTCCCTGGACGAGGTCCGCCAGATGAACGCGGCTTGCCCCGATGGGCTGGATTTGGAATTTTTTGTGCACGGCGCGTTGTGTTTTTGCGTTTCCGGCCGCTGCTGGTGGTCCAGCTACATGGGCGGCAAAAGCGGATTGCGCGGCCGTTGCGTGCAGCCCTGCCGCCGGGCCTATACGCAAAAGGGCCGCGAAGGACGCTTTTTTTCCTGCATGGACCTGTCCCTGGATGAACTGGTCCGTTCCCTTCTGCCCCTGGAACGTTTGCGTTCCTGGAAAATCGAAGGCCGGAAAAAGGGACCGCATTACGTCTACTATATCACCACAGCCTATCGTCTGCTGCGCGACGAACCGGACGCCCCAGAAGCCCGCCAGGAAGCGGAGCGCATTATCGGTCTGGCCCTGGGCCGACCGGGCACGCGCTCCCTGTTCGTGCCCGGCCGGGCGGAAAGCCCCACCGCCTCCCCTTCCGACAAGGACGTCCAGACAAGCTCCGGCCTGCTTTGCGGCCGCGTCAGTAAAAACGAGGACGGCCGCTACGAGATAAAACCCCGTCTGCCCCTGCTGCCCAGGGACTATTTGCGCGTGGGCTACGAGGACGAGCCCTGGCACTGCACGTTGTCCGTGCCCGCTCCCGTTGCCCAGGGCAAGAACTTCGTCCTTTCCCTGCCGCGCGGCAAGCACCCCAAGGCCGGCACGCCGGTCTTCCTCATCGACCGCAAGGAAACGGAACTGGTCTCCCTTTTGGCCGACTGGGGCCGCGATCTGCAAAAGCGCAAGAAACGGGAAAAACCCACGGAAGACATAAGCGCCCTTCAGCCCGTCATGCCCGCGCCCCTGCGCGCGAGCGGCGCCAAAAAGCTGGATGTGCTTCTGCGTAGTTCCCTGCCCCACGGCAGGGAAGGCAAAAGCGGCCTCAAGCCCGGCACTGTCCAGGGACTCTGGCTCTCCCCCAGGGCCTTGCGCGAGGTGTCCAAAACCCTGTTCAGCCGCGTGTCCTGGTGGCTTCCGCCCGTGATCTGGCCCGACGAGGAAGATACCTGGGCCAAGCTCGTTCTCGCCGCCCAGCGCGGCGGCGCCCGCCACTTTGTCTGCAACGCCCCCTGGCAGGCGGCGTTTTTCAGCGGCAACGGCCTTTCCCTTACCGCCGGCCCGTTCTGCAACATCGCCAATGCCCCGGCCATCGCCCTGCTGGCCGGCATGGGCTTCGAGTCCGTTATCATCAGCCCGGAACTGGGTGAGGAGGACATTCTTTCCCTGCCCGGCCAGAGTCCCCTGCCCCTGGGCATCGTGCTCGACGGGTTCTGGCCCATGGGCATAAGCCGCCACCAGGCCCAGCCCCTCAAGGCCCAGGAAAGTTTCCAAAGCCCCAAAGGCGAGGAGTTCTGGATGCGCCGCTACGGGCAGAATACCTGGATTTACCCGGCCTGGCCCCTGGACCTGTCCGCCCGCCGGCCCGCCCTTGAACGCGCGGGCTATGTGACCTTCGTCCACATGGACGAGCACCCGCCCAAAACCCTCGCCCAAGCCAAGCGCGAAAGCGAGTTCAACTGGAAAGTCGACGTGCTGTGAAGCGCCGGGGGGAAGGGAAAGGAAACTTTTGAAAAAGTTGCCTTTCCCTTCCCCCCCGGACCCCCCCATCCCTATCCTTCAAAACTTTTTAGAGCATTTCAATTTTGAAATTATTCACTTGAATCTGCTTAGAAAAATGGGGTTTCCAAAGGGGTTCAACCCCTTTGGCCGCCGGAAGCAATACTACTCTTGGACAATTTCAAA
>JAVBOI010000118.1:0-37973 GCA_031550695.1 Desulfovibrio sp.
TCCCTCGCCCTCGAACTCGGCTGGACGGACGTGGACGCCATGCTGGAAAGCATGACCGCCATGCAGTTTAACGAATGGCTGGCCTTTTTCGCCATCAGGGCTGAGCGGGAAAACACCCCGCAAAGCGGCTACGGCGCAAGCGCGCGGGAACAGCGACGCCTGAGCGGCGATATTGTAAGGGCCATGCGCGGGTATCAGAAACGGCGCGACGCGCTGAACACATAGCCCCGGAAAAACGGGCCGGTTCTTTGACAATCGAATAGGGTTTGGAAGGAAAGGGGCCGGGTGCGGACAAGCATCCACGCCCGGCCCTTGGGTGAATGTAGCGGTCCTGCATTTTATGCCTACGGCAGTGGGAAGAGCGCAGCGCGGCCACTGGCGCGAGTGCTCCCGGAGCCATCGCCGTCATAACTAGCACGGGTTATTATCCCCTTCTTATTAGTAGTAACCCGGATCTCACACCAGTTTTCAAGTGTCCATGGCTCCACATAGCGTTCTTTGGGTGTATCGATATAGCCCACATGCTTTGCGACGCCAGTACTTGTTGTCTTATAAACTTTTGAGCTCGTGTGGCCGTCAGGCTCAGAATAACCGCCGCCTTGGATCGGGTTATCGCGCCGCCAACGGTACTCATTGTTCTTAAGCTTTTCCGGCTCTCCCCACGCTTGGGTCAACCCACTGAGATGTGTTCCGGGCAGTTGCTTAAATTTTTTATCCCAGAGCCTGCACTCTTCCTCATACTCAGCTATGCGCTCCATTACGCTCCTGCCGCTGGGTTGTTTTTGTATGCAGGAACACAAAAGCATCGCCAAGATGCCCATAGATATAAAACGCAGCATATCAGCCTCAAGTTGACGGAGCTAGTCTTTGGGAAAGGGAAAGAATCCTGGGCAGCGCACTTTGGAGGCACGTCCGAGAAAAATGCCCTCATAGGCAACACGAGTAATTATCCCCTTTTTATCAGTAGTGATTCTGATATCGCACGACTCTTCACTTACATATGGCTCTACATAGCGTTCTTTGGGAGTATCGATATAGCCAACATGCTTTGCGACGCCAGTACTTGTTGTCTTATAGACCTTTGAGTTCGTGTGGCCATCAGGCTCATAGTAACCGCCACCTTGAGTCACTTCGCGCTTCGACCAAAGATACTCATTGTTTTTACGCTTCTGCGGCTCTCCCCATGCGTTGATAAATCTACTGATATGTGTCCCAGGAGCCTGTTCAAGCTTCGCCGCCCAACCGTCGCTTGGGGTCTTCCCCCCCCAAGCATCGCTTGCTCTCTGCTTGGTTCCGATTTGAACGGGCTGTTGTACGCAGGAGTGCAGCAGAAGCAGAAGAAGACTTACGGATATAAAGCGCAACATATTTTCCCCCTGGAGTTATTTCTCAGGGATGGGAAAACGCCTCTCGCAGGAAGTGCCGCCGCGTATGACGCTGTCATAGCCGACATGGGTAATTATCCCATTTTTATTAGTAGTGATTCTGATTTTGCACGGGGTAAATTCATTTGTATATGGCTCCACATATCGTTCCTTGGGCGTATCGATATAGCCTACGTGCTTTGAGACACCGGTGCTGGTTGTTTTATAGACCTTCGAGGTCGTGTGGCCATCAGGTTCATAATAACCGCCGCCTTGGGTCACTTCAAGCGGCGCCCAGAGATATTCATTACTCCCAAGCTTTTCCGGTTTTCCCCACGCTTGGATTAATCCACGGATATGCGTTCCGGGCAACTGATTAAATTTTTTATTCCAAAGAGCGATCTCCGCATCGCGCCGATCTACAAATTCGCCTGTTTTTTTGAGCCCAGCAGGGTCGGGAACGTATTTATTTTGCACACAAGAGCACAGCAGAAGTAACAAGACGCTTACAAATATAAGTCGCAGCATATATCAATCTGTTTATGCTTATGGCAATGGAAAACGCCCGACACAGTACGTAGGTGAGGCTCTGCTGATAAAATAGCCGTCATAGTCAGCATGGATGATTATACCTTTTTTATCAGTAATAATGCGGATATTGCATGAATCCTCATGGGTAGATGGTTCAACATAGCGTTCTTTGGGCGTATCGATATAGCCCACATGCTTCGCGACGCCGGTGCTGGTTGTCTTATAAATCTTCGAGCTCGTGTGGCCGTCAGGTTCATAATACCCGCCGAGTTGGTAGGTTTTTCCCTTGAACCAACGATAGTTATGCGCTCCAAGCTTTTCGGGTTCTCCCCACGCTTGGATTAATTCACTGATATGTTTGCCAGGCAACCGTTCAAATTTGGTTACCCATACCTCTTTTGCGCTCGGCTCCCAAGCTTTAGCAGGCTGGTGGACACAAGAGCACAGCAATAGCAACGAGAAGACTATACATGTGTATATATGCATCACCACTCCTTCCAAGCTTTATTCGGTTTTCCAAGCACATCACGAAGCCGGATGACAGGCACAGTGTGGGATAAGAGCATACGTAACGTGAGGAAAGTAATATGGCAACAAGCCAAATCATGATCAGCGGCGATGCTTCGCAACTCAAGCAGGATTTTGAGGCCATTGCAAAGGCGGCCGCCGCAATCGGCAAGAGCCTGTCTGAAGCTTTGTCCGGGCGACAAAGCGACCCTGTCGACGAACTCAAGAAAAAGATTGAGCAAGTCCAAAAGGCGGCTGAATCATTATCGAATAATTATCTGGGGAAAGTCAAGGAGAAGCTCCGCGACATAGGCATAGAATTCAACCTGTCGGAAGAAGCGATTACTAGGCTCGCCGAGAAACAAGCGAAGGCTTTTGACAAGCAATCCACCCAATCTTTTATAGACAGCCTGCGCGAAATCCAGAAGCTGACGGGAATGTCCAACGAAGAAATGCTCAAGTTCGCCGAGACCTTCGGCGAACTGGGTAAGAAGTTCGAACCGAAATCCGACCTGCAATGGTGGCTTGACGACCGCATGAAAAGCTTGGCCAAGGGCTCGGACGACAAGCTCGCAAGTTTTTATGACAACACGATCCCGGATTCCCTGGGCAAGGCGTCGGACGCTTTTGCCGATTTGTTCATGGGCATCGCCCAAGGCACCAAAAGCACCTCGGATCTTTTTTCCGACATGGGCAAGGCCATTCAGGGCATTCTCAGCGATATCGCCGCCGACCTCATGCGGGTGGGCATGCGGCTCATGCTTTTCGGGAGTGAAAAAAGCGGCACCACAGGCTTGCTTGGCGGGCTGGTCGGCGGGCTGGGCAACTGGTTTGGAAGCATGTTTTCCGGCGGGGCAGGAACGGTCGGCTCGCAGTTCAGTTCCAGCTTCGTCAATATGTCTGGCGCCAGCGGTATGTGGTTTTCAAAGGGCGCGGCTTTCCCGGCCGGGGCGCTATCAGCCTATTCAGGCTCCATCGTTTCAAAGCCTACCATTTTCCCCTTTGCTCGCGGCGGCGCGCCGAACATCGGCCTGATGGGCGAAGCCGGGCCGGAGGCGATTATGCCGCTTACGCGCGGCGCTGGCGGCAGGCTGGGCGTTGACGCCTCGGGCCTGGGTTCGCGGACAGGTTCCCCGGTGTATGTGAACGTGGTCAACAATATGGGTGACAGCGCCGGTGTCAGCGTGCGCCAAGGCCCGGCCGCCAACGGCGGCGTAAACCTGGACGTGCTGATAGAGCAAAAAATGAAAAGTTCGATCGCTTCCGGCGGCATGGATTCCGTTATGCGCAACCGCTACGGCGCGCGCGTGCAAACGGTGGGGAGGTAGAAAATGGCTGAATACTTCTGGCCGGCGGATCTGCCCCAGGTTCCCCAGGTGAGCGGGTACAAGCACGGCACAGCGAACAATACCACCACGTACAAGATGGAGTACGGACCGGCCAAAACACGGCGGCGCGCCTCGTCAAACGTAAGCAGGCGCACGTGGACGTTTTTTCTCTGCCGGAAAAAGAAAACGGACGACGGACGCGTTGTGGACCAATTCGCCCTGTTTCTTGACTTCATGAATATTGTCGAGGGGCTGTCCTTCTGGTTTCCCGATCCGACCGACCCGTCGCGCTGTCTCAAGGTTAAATTCATAGCCGCGTCCGAAGAGGTGGGGCAAGAGCTTGTCCCATACTCCGCAATGTATTGGGACGTATCGGTTCAAGCGGAGGTCTGGCCCAATGCCTGGCGCGCCCGTACTTAGCACCGACTTTTCCAGCGTAACGCTGGCCTCGGAAACGGCGGAGGTTCTGGTGTGCCTGGTGGAGATACGCCACCCGAGCCTTACCGAACCCATTCGCCTGACATCGGATATGGCCGAAATTTACGGCTATGACGAGGACAGCGGCGATCCGATCTATGTGACCAGAAGCCAGGGCAATATTTACTTTTCCATGCCGTTTTCCTTCATTCCGCCCGGCACCCCGGACGAAGGCAAGATGCCGCGGGGCAAGTTCGTGATCGCCAATGCGGACGTGCGCATAACCCAGGCGATTCGCAATGTTCATGACCGGCTGACGCTGAAGGCGATGTTCGTTCACGCTTCAGACCCGGATACGATCATCAGCGAAATTCCCACGCTGTGGATAGAAAGCGTTGATTACGACGCGGCCAGCATAACGGCCACGCTCAGCCTCAAGCACTTTCTCAATTCGCCCGTGCCCAAGCGCAAGTTCACCCCGGCCAATTTTCCGGCCCTGTTCAAATCGCCGGTAAGCAGCACCTATGAATAATCAGCACTGGACGAACAAATACATAGGCATTCCCTTTCGCGAGGGCGGGCGGGATACATCCGGCTGCGATTGCGGCGGCCTGGTGCTTTTGGTGCTGCAGCGGGAATTCGCCATTCAGGCCCTTGACTTCACTGCCTACGAAACAGCGGATTTTTGCCGGCACGGTTTTAACAAACTGGCGGATGGCATCGAAAGCCTTATGCGCGAGGAATGGGCGGTTGTGGATACGCCGCAACCCTTTGACCTGGTTCGATTCTTTTACGGCCGTTTTCCTTGTCATGTCGGGCTATGGGCCGGATACGGCAACACCTTTCTGCATGTGGAAAAAGACGGCCTTTTCACCCGCCTGACGCCGATGACGGATCTTTCCTGGGGGCCGCGTTTCATGGAGTTTCGGCGGCATAAAGCGATGATCGGGAGGAATACGGCATGACCTTTGATCCAGCAAGCTCCTCCGGCTATCTGCCGGTTCCGCTCGCCCAGGCCCCGGAATCCATAGAGGCTCTGGCGGCATCCCTGCACTTTCGCCCGGACCCCATGAAGCTTGACCCGCTTGTTATGGGCATGACCACGGGCGTCACCCTTCTGGCCGGCGTTCGCGAATGCATGCGCAAAAACGGCTACAGGCATATTCCGCGCAACGCCAAGATCTTTGTTTCCAGGGATGGTATCGCGCCTCCGGAGGAAATAGCCCGCAAGGATTGGGGCACGTTCCTTATCCGCCACGGCATGAAGATAGCGGTAAGCGTTCCCATGCTCGGAGGCGGGGGGGGCGGCAAGAACCCGCTGAATACGATTTTGAGTATTGTAGTCATGGTGGCGGCGGTTGTTGTTTCGGCACTGACGCAACAGTGGTATCTTGCGGCATATGGGGGGACATTTGCAGCGACGATGGCTGGAACTATGGCTGGTATGGCTATCAGCATAGGCGGCATGCTGCTGGTCAATGCCATAGCTCCCATATCACAGCCAAAGCTTTCCAGTGCAAAGGCCGAAAACGCGGAAAAACTCTGGTCTGTGGACGGCATAAAAAATCGGGCCGATCCTTACGGCCCCGTGCCGCTCATTCTGGGCAAAACCCGGTTCGCGCCGCGCTATTTCGCCCAATACTACACCTACCTTAACGGCAAAAACCAGTTCGCCCGCTACCTGTTCGGGGTAATGGGGCACAACAAGGTCACCAGCCCGCGCATAGGCGATACCGATGTCGCGCAATTCAAGGGCGTGCGCCTGAATATTCACGAGAACTGGCAGGGTGAAAAATTTGAATTCTTCCCGGCCGCCGTCTATCAGGAGGCAATAGGCGTAACCCTTACCCAGGCAAGCGGTTGGCACAGCAGAACAACTGCTCAGGATACCATTGAAATCCAGTGGGAGGTCCACTCTAACGGCTTGTTGAGGGTAAAGGAAAGCGGTGACAGAAAGGAGCGAACGGTCGTATTCCAGGCCGAATACCGGCCGGTGGGAACAAGCGCCTGGCTCGGCGCGTTCGGCAACGCGCGCTGCAACGGCGGAAGCATCGTTGTCCCCGCCGCGCCCGCGCCTTCGTATTCCCCTTCTGAATATGGGGAAGAAATAAGAACGACTGCAAACTTCTCTGTGTACTCAACCGCCTCCGGGAACGTTTCTTTTTCCGGCAGCGACCTGCTTTGCTCCGGAACCACGACCAGCACCTGGCGCGCGGCAAGAAATCAATACGACAATTTTGTCTGGACGTTAGCCGGCTCCTCGGTATCCGTATCGCAAAGCCCGACCTTCAGAGGTTCCGTTTCCGTATCCGGCATGACCGTCTATGTCTCGGCCGGCGATATCGCCTACAACGAGTTTTCCATTTCCGGAAAAACGTCCGCCCTGGTCCGCAAGGGGTATTCGCTTCAGGTTCCGCAGGGGCAATACGAATTCCGCCTGCGCCGCATAACGGAAAATACCAGCAAAGACGAAACTAACTATACCGACATGGACGATACGGCCTGGCCGCTGCTCAAGTCCATCAAAGCCGGCCCGGTCATGAAGTACGACGGCACGCCGTATACGATAATCGAGCTTGATATCCAGGCGTCTGAACAGCTTGCCGGCCATGTGGACGAATTCAACGCTGTTTTTGAAAGCTACTGCCCCACCTGGAACGGTGAGGAATGGGTTGACGCGCCAAGCAACAACCCGGCCGCGCTCTGCCTGATGCTGGCGACAACGCCCGTTATCGGCGAGCCGGTGGCGCTGGAAGATCTGGACCTTGATTCCTGGCAGGGGCTTTACGAGTGGTGCGAGCAATACGGCTGGAAATTTAATTCCGTGCAGACCACGCAGCGGCTTTGCGGCGAAGTCATGCACAGCATTCTTTCCGCCGCCAGGGGGGCTGTCAGCGTCCGTAACGGCCGTGTCGGCTGCGTTTGGGACGCCACGGACAAACCCGCCGGCTATCCTTACGGGCCGCGTAATTCATGGGGATTCAAGGCGAGCAAGGCGTTTGTTGAAGAAAGGGCGCACGGCCTGCGCTATATGTTTATCAACGAAAACCGGGACTATCAGGAAGACGAGCGCATTGTTTACGCGGACGGCTACACCGGAGAAAACGCCACCCGCATTCTCGAGGCGGAACAGGACGGCGTTACCGACCCGGATCTGATTTACAAACACGGACGTTTGCGCCTTGCCGACGCGGAGTGGCGGCCGGAAGTCTACGAGTTCAATACCGACTATTCCTTCCTGTGCGTTCAAAAAGGGGACCGTGTTCCGGTCACGCATGATGTGCCCATGTGGGGGCTCAGGCAGGCCCGGGTAACGGATATCGTTTACGCCGACTATCCGCTTGGCGACATGGGGCGGGCGGCGCTTATAGACCTTGCTGTTTCCCGCCAGCGCGACATTAATCACGCCGCTACCCTGGCGGAATTCACGGCCTGGCTGCAAGAAATGAGTGATGACGATATCCGCGGCATTATCAGGGAAAAGAAGCTGCGCGATTACACCCTGGCCGCCGGAGTCATGATTGACGACATAATCACCATGGATGCCGGTAAATCGTACGCTTTCAAATGGTTTCCGTCTTCCGGCAATCCGGTGCCGTATTCCGTTGAAACCGAAGACAAAAGCACCAATATCCTGCGCTTCCCCCTGGTTATTCCGGCTGTAAACGCGCCCGCGCTGGATGGCCTTATCCATTTCGGCATTGCCGGGCAGGAAACCCATGATTGCATCGTTACGGCCATTGAAACCATGGATAACCTGTGCGCGAAAATCGTTTGCCAGGATTATTCGTCGGACCGGATTTACGCCGCGCTCACCGGGCCTGTTCCGCCCTGGGACAGCGACATCACCATCCCTTCGCGCTGGAAGCTTGGCAAGCCGGCCGCGCCGTCCGTTGTCAGCATTCTTACCAACGAGGCGGTTTTGCTTCGCCTTGGCGATGGCACGCTTATCCCGCGCATTCAGATATCGTTTACCGTCAACGAAGTTTCCGACGTAACGGTAAAGACCGTCCGCGTCCAATACCGCCGGAAGGACTCCGTCTCGGACTGGCAGGAAGGCGGGGAAGCTTCGCCGGCATCCGGGTTTATCCACATATCCGATGTCGAGGAACTGGTTGAATACGAGGTGCGCCTGTACGCCGTTTCCACGCTGGGCATATCTTCCTCCTTTTCCCCCGTGTATTCGGTTCTTGTTGTGGGTCGAACAACCCCGCCGCCGGCCCCTATATCCGTTCACATAGACGGCCCCCGCATCTGGTGGGAAATGGAACCGGATTACCCCATTGACGTGCGCGGCTGGGAAGTCTGGATGGGCTTTGACGCCGACGATCCCGTCTCCTACGCCAAGCGCCTGACAGAGCCTTATGTGCCGGCGATGGAATTCGATATTGCGCGCTGGTCGGGATGGGCGCGGCGCATCTGGATTCGCACCGTTGACGATATTGGCCTGTATTCCAGCTTTGTGAGCGTTGCCGTCAATCTTGGCGACGCGCTGGTGGACAACGTTGTCCATGAGGTTTTGGAAAACAGCGACCGGCACTGGCCGGGGAAAACAGTTAACGGGGTGGAAACATCGGACAGAACTCTTTTCCCGTTGTCAGAGCGAAGTTTCTGGCGGCGCGAAAAACTTTGGGCGTCCGGGGACTTCTGGCAGGCAAAAAGCACGCTCGCAATGTCCTATACAACCTACTTCCGCATACCGGACGAGGGGCGGTGCTCCTGGCTGTCTTTGCAAATTGATATGCCCCAAGGAACGCTCGGATCGGTGGAATACCGCTTTGGAACCGGCGAAGCCATATGGCGGCGCGAAAAGTTCTGGGAGGCTGAAAACTTTTGGGGATGGGTCCCCGATTCCGAATGGCGTCCCATGCCTTCAAAAATATGGATAGGAAACGACCATGACGTTATCCAGGTTCGCTTTTCCACTGCCGCCGGTTCATTTGGCGAAACAAATGAAATGCACTGGGTTTTTGATGTGCCTGACGAAGTTGATTATTCCGACGATCTTGAGGTCCCGGAAGCGGGCCTGCGGGTTCCTCTGACAAAATCTTTCAGGCGCATAAAAAACATTTCTTTCGGTCAGGAATACCGAGAAGGATCAACGGCTTATCGTGCGGCATGGATTGACAAGGGAATTATTGAGGATGGCATCGTGGTACAGGGACCGCTTATCCGGTGTCTGGACATAAACAATAATCCGACATCGGGCGTTGTTGACGTGACGATGCAGGGAGTTCAAGGAGGTTGCCATGGCTAATTGGCCGAATGAAGCTGAACTGTTCAACATGGATACGCCGGGCCAGCAGGCGAATGAACTGTTTAACCAATTTTATGATACGGCGCGGGAGCTTCGCGGCGCTGACCCGACCGCGAGCGTATCCATACAGGACGGGAATATTACTCCGGCAACGGCATCGCTGCGCGTTGACACCGAAGGCCAGGCCCCGGCTGACGACCTTGCGACCATAACACCCGCCATGCATGACGGGGCTGAACTGCTGCTTTTTTCAGCGGATGTCTCGCGCGTCATCACGGTCAGGCACAGCACGGATTTGAACGGCATTCGCCTTTACGGCGGCGCCGACAAGACGCTTTCCACCACGGAATATATGCACCTCAAACGCGAGGGCGATTTCTGGTACGAGCAGGTGAGCGGGAGTACAAAACCGATTACCATTACCCCGGATATGCTCCCCCTGGCCGCGCCGGCCGCCCCCGGCGCGGTTCCCCCCGGCGGCCTGCCGGGGCAGGTGTTCCGGGCCGGCGACAATGGCTACGGCTGGGGCGATGCGCCGGCCAGCGTCATTGTCGGCAAAATCGACTTGCTGCCCTTCCGGGTTGCCGACCTGGCCGAATACGCGCCGGGCTGGCATTTCTGCAACGGCGATTTGTACCCGCTGGAAAGCGCTGTTGGCGCGGCGCTGAATTCTCTGCCGGCGAATTACAAGGCGGACTGGGGCATTGCGGTTTCCGGGGCGAACATCAGCATTCCCAATCTCTTCCATACGGACGGGCGCGGGTATTTTTTGCGGGCGGTAAACGGCTCCACCCGCCTGCCCGGCAGCGCGCAGTTGGATTACATGCGCAGAATTTCCGGCACGGCCGGGTACTTTGTGCCTCTGGTGAACCAGTCGCCGGGATGGGGAACCGGAGTTTTCTATACCTATGCGGGAGGGGGAAATTCAAAAGGCAATGATTCTTCCCAGGCCTCGTTTGTCCTGGCCCTAGATTCCTCCAGACTGGGCGAGAACTACAACGGCCCGGAAACCACATCGCTTAACAAAGGCGCCACCCCCGCCATTTTCCTTGGAGTATAGCCATGCAAAACAACTACTTTGACGCCAACCATACTTTGCATCCTTACACTCACAGCCTGCCGGCCATGCCGGGCACGCACCCCCCGGCCAACGCCCTGCGCGGGGAAACCCCCACGGCCCGGCCCGGTTTCCATCCGGCGGAACAAAACGGCCGGTGGATTGACATAGAAGACCATCGCGGCAAAAGCGGCTACGTCAACGGCCAGCCTTGCGAAGTCAAGGACTTCGGCCCGCTGCCCGAAGGCTGGAGCGACGCGCCGCCGCCGCCCACGCCCGAGGAAACCGCCCAAACCGAATATTATGCCGCCCTGTCCGAATCCTCCGCCATTCTCACGGCGCGCGCGCAACGCCAGCTTGTTCAGGCCGAGGAATTCACGGCAACGGAGTTCGCGGTGTTCGCCAAAGCCGGGCTGTTCCCCGTGTGGACTTCGGGCGCGCAATACCTGGCCGGAAACCGCATCGCCCATGAGGGCGTCGTGTACGAGGTAAAGCAGCCCGTGACGGCCCAGGAACATCAGGCGCCCGGCTCTACCGGCATGCTGGCCGTGTACCGGCCCATAAGCGCAAACTCGGAAACCGGCCAAGAACCCGACGGCAGCCTGGAAAACCCGTACACCTTCATCAGCGGCATGGACGTGTTCAACGGCAAGTACTATTCGTTCGAGGGAGCGGTGTATCTGGCCAAGGCGGACATGATTCCGTGCGTGTGGAATCCCGGCACGGCCGGGCTCTGGCAGTGGGAGCTTGTTACGTAGGCGGTCACCAGGACACCGGCCGGCCGCGCCGGCAAAGGGCTTTGACAATCGAATAGGGTGTATTATGGCACCGGCCCGCCGTTATCGGCGGCGGGCCGGGGGAGTGATATTTTCAGGCAGGCGGGGTGCCCCAACACTCCACCGAACGGTGCGGGAACACCGCCCACGGCCCCATCAGGCGGCACCTGATGATTCGATCCGCTGCCCTTTGTCCAGGGCCACCGGACCAAAAGTGTTTACAGCGAATACGGGCAAGCACACAAGAGTGTTTACAGGTTTTTTATGACAAGCATGACAGAAGATATCCCGATCAACCGCAACTGCCGTCCGCCGCTCGCCGGGTGGATGGGCGGCAAGAGCCTCCTGGCCAGGCGCATTATCGAGTGCATCCCCCAACACGACTGCTACGTGGAGCCCTTCTGCGGCGCGGCCTGGGTGCTGTTCAAAAAGCCCGAGAGCAAGGTGGAGGTCATCAACGACATTAATAAGGAAGTGGTCACGCTCTATCGCTGCCTACAGTGGCACCTGGAGGAGTTCGTGCGCTACTTCAAATGGGCGCTGGTGGCCCGCGACGAGTTCGAGCGCCTGAAGACCGCCAACCCAGACACGCTCACGGACATCCAGCGGGCGGCCCGGTTTTACTACCTGCAGCAAGCCTGCTTCGGCGGCCGTATCGCCAACCCGACCTTCGGCTACGGAGTGACCAGGGGACCGAAGCTGAACCTGCTGCGTATAGAGGAATACCTGTCCGCCGCGCACCTGCGCCTGGCCAGGGTCTATGTGGAGTGTTTACCGTATGCCGAGGTCATCAGCCGATATGACGGCCCGGGCACCTTCTTCTACATCGACCCGCCCTATTGGGACTGCGAAAAATACTACGGTCCCGGCATCTTCAGCCGGGAAGACTTCGCCAAGCTGGCCGCGCAACTGGCCGGCATCAAAGGCCGGTTTATCTTAAGCCTGAACGATACGCCAGGTGTGCGGGAGGTGTTCCAGGGCTTCGAAATAGAGGCCGTTGCCACACAGTATACGTGCAGCAACGGCAAGAACATGAAGGCGGGGGAGGTGTTGATCAGGAACTGGTAGTATGTTTAGGGGCTGAGAACTCAGTCGGACTCAGCCCTAATTCTGTCAGCCGTATCAATTCCTGCTCATAGGACTGGTATTGCTGGAAAAATTCTCGATGCTCCTTTACGAAATTGGTTAGTATTATCTCGCGGAAATGCTTTTGTAAGAGTTTAGCTTCAATATCTACAGTGGGCGGCGGCTTACGGCCAATACCATTAAGGATCTTTTCCAAGGCTTCCTGTGCTGCTGGCGATAATTGCTCTTTATAGGTTGTTTCGTCGCAAGCCTGAACCGCTTGACGTAGCCCCTCTTCCTCTTCTCTAAGAGCGGTATATCGTTCTTTATTCTGCTGAAGCCAGAAGAAGATAAACTGGGAGCGCAGGTTTTTTGCCGCCAACTCAGCTGACCGCGCGTTGGCATCCGCCGTGCGCTTCAGTTCCTCACGAGTCTCTTCAAGCTCTTGTTTTTGGAGCGCTAAGGCGAAAAACATAGCCGCAAAAGCCATGCCGCCAAAAAGGGCAGCCACGGCATCAGGACTACCATAATCAGGAGTCTTCCCTTTTGAGAGCAAGAGAGCCCAGAGCACTATGACGCAAATAAGGCCGCCGAAAAAATGCTTGTACGTAAATGTGGGCGACTTGTTCTCAGTTTTTCTCCCCATCGGTCCTCCGCACATATTTTTTTCTTGGTGGTCCCACGGTTAGGGCTTTTCTGTCCTCTTCCTCCAGTCCGCCGAGCAGGACGGCTAGGGCGATGGCCGGAGGCGGGGCATCATGCAGGCCGCTGATCCAGCGGCTGGTCATGACTGGCGAATACGGCAACCCGGTCAGTTTGGTCACCGCCCGGCAATACTCCAGTGGCTTCAGCCCCGTTCTTTCCAGGGCTAGAGCAAAGGGGGTAGACGATTTCTTCATAAATATCTCCCGCCTTCACCTTGCCGAGTTTGCCACTGACGGTCAATGTAAATATTTTACGAATCGTTAAAATATTGCTTGCAATCCTCCGCGACGAGAGCGAAGTGACAGCTGTCGCAAGACGCCCCCCCCCCTTGATCTCCGTCAGAAATAAGTGTCGTTTAGGGTAGATCTAAGTGTCGCGCTACAGGTGGCTGCGGTGGATACGCTTAACCCTTGCCAAAAGAACATAACGGATAACTGCACTTGGGGCAGTTAGCGCACAGGCCGCCGTGCCCAAGCAGGGATATGTCGCGGGCCGTGACTTCAAGCCCGGCCAGCAGTCGCGGCACGATGATGTCGAAAATGGTGGCCTTGTGGTACATGACGCAGCCCGGTAGGCCCAGAACGGGCACATCCCCGATGCGGGCCAGCAGGAACATGGCGCCGGGCAGCATGGGCGCGCCGTAAGCGATGATTGTGGCCCCGGCCTCGCGGATGGCCAGGGGCGAGCGGTCGTCCGGGTCCACGGACATGCCGCCCGTGACCAGCACCATCCCGGCCCCGGCCGCGACAAAGTCCTTTATGGCGGCGCTTGTCAGCACAACGTCGTCGCTGGTCAGTTTCCGCCCTATGATGGGACAGCCCCAGCCGGCGCATTTTCTTTCCAGCACCGGGCCAAAGCCGTCGGTGATCCTGCCGTGAAAAATCTCGCTGCCCGTGGTCACAATGCCCACGGAAACGGGCCGCAAGGGCAGCACCTCCACCACGGGTTCGGCGACCTGCTTTTCCAGTTCAACTAGTTTCTCTTCCCGTATGATCAGCGGAATAACGCGCGTGCCGGCCACGGCCTGTTTCGCGCGCACTTCCTGAAGCGTATGGAGCGTGGCCAGGGATATTTCGCCCAGGCCGTTGACGCGGGCAAGGGCCTCGGTATCCACGCGCAAAAGCCCGTGGCAGGCCGCGCGCAGGGTTATTTTGCCTTCCTCGGGTTCCGAGCGGAGCAGGTTCTGCCCGGCCACGCGGTCGACAATGCGTTCGGCCGCGTCGTTTTCGTGCAGCATGCCCGGCTCCTGCTCAAAAACGTAAAGGTGCTCCTTGCCCACGTCGAGCAGCACGGGAATATCCGCCTCGGTCACGACGTGCCCTTTGCGAAAAACCGGCCCCTTGCTCCGGCCGGGAACGATTCTGGTTATGTCGTGGCAAAGAACCGTGCCGACGGCATCAGTAACGGCGATATATTTCATGGATACTACCCTCGTTAAACGCAAATCGGACGGGAGTTCCGCTCGGGAACACCCACCAATGCACCACGACAACACGCCCCCCCAAATGGGGTTTCTAAAGGGGGTCACCCCCTTTGGCCGCCGGAGGCATCTTTAATCCCCCTGCCGGTTCAAATGGGCGCATACAACTTCCAGCACGGCTCCGCCAAGGGCGCGGGCTTTTTCGGAGACGGTCACGCAGTATTCCGGCAACCCTCTTGGGTCGACATCGCCCAGCTTCAGACCGGCGCGCGCGCGCGTTCCGGCGCGGACGCAGCCGCGCACAATGCCGTCGATGGCCGCGGGAACAGGCACGCCGCTGACGGCGCAGACAGCTTCCCCGGCCTTGATGGGGCTGCCGATCTCCCGGCAGGATTCCACAATGCCGTCAACGGGCGCGCGCAGCACGCGTTCCTTGGTGTAGCCGCCGATATTGCCGGGAATGCCGGTGTCGGGCTGGGCGCTCCCCGCGGCGTACACGCGGCCGAGGTCGTGCCCGCGATTGGTTTCGATCACGTAATGGGCGTCACGGCCGGCCGTGAATCCGGGGCCCAGGGCCACCACAAGCGGGGCCTCGTCCATGGCGGTTCCCAGGTTGCGTTTGGCCAGCACAGCGTCTATGGTTATTTCGGGCGCAAGCTGCGGAATCAGCGCCCATTCCGGGTCCACGGCCACGGCGAGCGTGGCGTTTCGCCACATATTCCGGATGTCTTCCGGCCGGTCCGCGCGTCCGGCGGTTATGCCTTCCACCTGCTGTTCGCCGTCGTGCACGGCTTCGCAAAAGGACACGGCGCGGCGCACGGCCAGGGGGTGGGGCGTTTCCAGCATCACGATGTTGCGAAAGCCCGCCCGGTACAGGCGTACGGCAATGCCGGAGGCCATTTCTCCGCCGCTTTTGATGATGATGCGCGGGTCTGTTTTCATAATCCCATACCTTGTTACCGTTACGCGAGAACGATATGCCCGGATGCCCCGTCAACCTGGACACGGAACCGAGCGTGGCCGTGCCGGGCGTTCTCTGCCTGACCGGCGGCGGCGGAAAAACAACCCTGCTGTTCGCGCTCGGCCGGGCCTTTGCCGCTGCCGGGCAAAGCGTTCTCTGCACCACCACAACCCGCATGCATCGGCCCTTGTCCGTTCCCGGTCTGTCCGTGGACTTTCCGGACGACCCCGCGAATATACTCGTGCCCGCGAACGGTCTTTTGTTCGCCGCCAGAAGCGCGCCGCCGGGCGGGGATGCCGGCAAGGTGTACGGCTACGGCCCGGAAGAAGTGGACGCGCTCCATTTTCGCGGCGCGGCCTCGCACATCGTGGTCGAGGCGGACGGCGCGGCGGGAAGGCCGCTGAAAGCTCCGGCGGATCATGAGCCGGTCATTCCCGGCGCGGCGCGCGCGGTCATCGCGCTTGTCGGGCTTTCCTGTTTCCTGAGACCGTTCGGGCCGGAAACGGTGTTTCGCCCGGAACGCGTGACAGCCATAACCGGGCTTTTTTCCGGGGATGCGATAACGCCCGAAGCCGTTGCCGCGTTGGTCACCCATCCGGAGGGGCTTTTCAAAAACGCGCCGCCCGGCGCGGCGCGCCTGCTGTTCTGCAACCAGGCCGATCTGCCCGGAACGCGTGGCGCCATGCAAACCCTGGCCGCCATACTGGCCCGCGACCATCCGGCGTTTCTGCACGGCCTGTATTGCGGGGCCGCGCAAAAGGAGGGGTTGCGATGCCGCAAAATGCCCACGGCGTAGCGGCCGTTCTGCTGGCCGCCGGCGGCGGCAGCCGTCTTGGGGGCGGCAAGCTGCTCCTGCCCTGTCAGGGGCGGCCACTCATTGCGCGTGTTGTGGATGCCGTGGCCCAAACCCCGGATCTGCTTTCCCTGACCGTGGTGCTGGGGCACGACGCGGACGTCGTGCGCGCGGCAATTGAGCGGCGCCTGCCCGAATTGCCCATGCCGGTGCAGTTTACGCTAAACGCCGGGTGGAGGGAAGGGTTGAGCT
Source organism: Desulfovibrio sp. (assembly GCA_031550695.1). Lineage (GTDB taxonomy): Bacteria > Desulfobacterota > Desulfovibrionia > Desulfovibrionales > Desulfovibrionaceae > Frigididesulfovibrio. The sequence goes on from JAVBOI010000118.1 coordinate 16,434, forward strand.
CGTCGCTCCTTTGCGGGCTTGCGGGCGCGCTGGCCGCACCGGACGGCGAAACAGCCGGCGGCGTGTTGTTCCTTTTGGGCGACCAGCCTCTTGTCACGCCCCGCACCCTGGCAGCGCTTATCCGGGCGCATGGCGAGGCCCGCGCGAGAAATCCCAATCACCCGGCCACCGCTCCCGCGTATCATGGGCTGCGCGGCAATCCTGTAATCTTTTCCCCCTGTTTGTTTCCGGCTCTTATGGCCTTGCGGGGCGACTCCGGCGGCCGGCGCATTCTGCGGGAGCTCGGCAAGAGGCTTTTGCTCGTGCCCGTGGACGATCCCGGCGTTCTGCACGACGTGGACACGCCCGAGGCATACGAAGAGTTGTGCGCTCGACCTGATAATTTTCCAGAATAATGTAATTTTATTACTGTGTTGTGGATAGGATCGCGCTTCCGCCGCCATGTGGCATCACGGAAAAAGTCGTGCTACCCTGCGGCCATGATGCAGGACAGGCAGGAGCATACAAGCATGCGCGACTACGCGCAGTCATACGCCGAGGTTATTTCCCGGGTTACGGGCGTTGACGTGGAAATCATGGACAACACCATGGTCCGCATCGCCGGCACGGGCGTTTACGCGGCCGGCGTGGGCGAGAGCCTGACCGGCGCGGGCGAGGTATACAAGGAGGTTCTGCGCACCCACAAGACTATTCTGGTGGAGTCGCCGCGCAGCCATCCCATTTGCGCGCGCTGCCCGGACAGAAACAATTGCACGGAACTCTTCACCTTGGGCACGCCCATTGTGGCGGACGGCGCGCCTCTTGGCGTAATCGGCTTTGTCTGCTTTACCGCGGCCGACAGAAGCCGGGTTCTGCAATCGCTGGACAGCTACACCGCCTTCATATCCTTTCTTGCCGACGCGCTTGCCTACAAGGTGAGCGAACACACGCGGCTCAACCGGGCCACCCAGCTTCTGGATCTTATGCTGAAAGTGGTGGATGCCCCGGGACAGGGGGTCATGATTTTCGGCTATGACGGAAACTTGTTTTACAGCAACCAGGCCGCGCGGGACATTTTCCACATTGCCCCCGACGACGTGTTTTCGCTGTCACTCATCGAACACAGCGGCAGCACCCTGTACGGCATGGAGGAGTTTGAAATCTCGCTGCCCGGCGGGCCGGAAAAGGGCAAACCCCTGACCGTGCTGGGCAGAATGGCGGACATGTCCCACGGCGCGGCGGGCATGACCACGCTGTTCTCCTTCGAATTGCCCACCCGGGTCGCTTTTCTGGCCGGAGAGCTGGCCTCCACGGTCAGAGGGGGGGGATTTGACACGCTCATCGGCGCGTCGAGCGCCATGAAAAAGCTCAAGGAAAACGCGTGCCAGGTGGCCGGTTCGCGCTCCACCGTGCTCATCACCGGCGAATCCGGCACGGGCAAGGAACTGCTCGCCCGCGCCATTCACCAGGCAAGCGAGCGACGGGACAAGCCGTTTGTTGCCATCAACTGCGGCGGCATTCCCGATACCTTGCTGGAGAGCGAACTTTTCGGCTATGTGAGCGGCGCGTTCACCGGCGCGTCGAACAAGGGGCGCATGGGCAAGTTCGAGTTGGCCGAGGGCGGCGTGATCTTTCTGGACGAAATTTCCACCATGCCCTTGTACTTGCAGGTCAAGCTGCTGCGCGTTCTGCAAGAGCGGGTGATCACCCGGCTGGGATCGAACCGCCCGGTCCATATCGACGTGCGCGTGATTGCGGCCAGCAACGAGAACCTGGAAGACTGCATCGCCCGGAACAGCTTTCGGGAAGACCTGTACTACCGCCTCAACGTGATTCCCCTGGAAATTCCGCCGCTGCGCGAGCGAAGCGCGGACGTGCCCATTCTGGCCGATTATTTTCTGGACAAATACTGCGCCCTGTTCGGAAAAAGCAAACCCCGGCTGCGCGGCGCCGTGGTGGAGTTTCTGGAAAGCCACTCCTGGCCCGGCAACGTGCGCGAGCTTGAGCACGTTATGGAATACGCGGTCAACTTGATGCCCGATACGGGCTTTATCGGCCTGGAAAACCTGCCGGCCAAGCTGCTGGAAGCGGCGCGTGGCAGAACGGCCGCGCCTGAAGCGCGAGCTTCCGTCCCGGCCGGCGGGGACCGGGAACCACCCGTCATCGAACCCCTGTCCGTGCTGGAAGAACGCGCCATCCGCGCGGCCATTCTCCATTACGGGGATTCCACAACAGGCAAAAAGCGGGCCGCCCGGGCCCTGGGCCTGAGCCTGGCCACGCTCTACCGCAAACTTACGGCCTTCTCAAAGTGAGAAAAAACAATTTACCCCTTGTCCCGGCTGCTTGTCACAATCTTCACGTATGACGAATCTCTCATTTTGATAATTTTCGCAAAATGAGAAGAGGTTCGCCCCTCGGTTTTTTTCGCTTTTTTTACAATCATCATAGTGTTTTCACACAATAATTTGCCCACCGCAATTTATGGCCCCGTATTTGCTTTGTCAGGGTTGGGCGCGTGCTTGTTTTTGAAAGCATCGCCGCCCAGGGCTGAACGTTTTACGGTTCGTGTTTGACCGACCGGAGGCATGCTTTTTCCGGACCCGGAGGCGAAAAATGAAGACGCTTATCAAAAACGGCCTGATAGTTACGGAGCAGCGGACGCTGCAAGCTGATCTCCTGATGGAAGACGGCTTTGTGCGCTCCGTGGGGCAAGGTCTTTCAGCCGACGGGGCCGTTGTTCTGGACGCCTCCGGCAAGCTCGTCCTGCCCGGCGGCGTGGACGCGCACACGCACATCACCCTGAACCTGGACGCCGCCAAGGGCACGGACGCCTATTACCGGGGCACCATCCCCGCCGTTGTCGGCGGCACGACCACCATCATCGACCATCTCGCCTTCATGCCTTCCGGCAGAACTCTTGAAGACCATATCACCGCCTACCGGGCTCTGGCCTCGGGCATGTCCGTCGCGGACTATATGTTCCACGGCCTGGCCCAGGGGCCGGAAGCCGCCGGCTCGCCCGATTTCGCCCGCCTGCCGGAGGCCGGTTTTTCCAGCGTCAAGGCCTACATGACCTATAACAATCACGTTGACGGCCAGGATCTTTCACGCCTGCTGCGGCGGGCCCGCGAGCTTACCCTGCTGCTCGCGGTGCATGCGGAGGATGACGCGGCCATTCGCGCCCTCAGGGCAAAGTTTCGGGAGGAAGGCAAAGGCGACCCGATCTGGCACGCGGCCAGCCGTCCGGCCCAAAGCGAGGCCGAGGCAATTGCCCGCGTGCTGCGCCTGGCCGCCGAGGCGGACGACGCGCCCGTGTACATCGTCCACCTGTCAAGCGCGGCCGGGCTGGAAGCCATACGCAGGGCCAGGGCGACCGGGCAAAAAAACGTCTATGCCGAAACCTGCACCCAGTACCTGTGCCTGACGGACGATCTGTACCGCAACCCCGTGCAAGGACTGCGCGCGGTCATGGCCCCGCCGCTCCGCAAACGGGCGGATGTGGAGGCGCTTTGGGACGGCGTCAGAAGCGGCGATATCCAGGTTGTGGCCACGGATCACTGCGCCTTTACCATCCAGGACAAAATGGCCGGGCTGCACGATTTTACCCGCTGTCCCGGCGGCGCTCCCGGCCTTGAGGAGCGCATCGGCGTTCTGTATTCCGAAGGCGTGGCCAAGGGGCGCATCAGCCTGGAGCGCTTTGTGGAATGCGTTGCCGCCAATCCCGCCAGGCTGTTCGGTTTGTATCCGCGCAAAGGTACGCTCGCGCCGGGCTCGGACGCGGATGTAGTCATTCTCGACCCCAGGGCCGAATACACGCTGCACGCCGGGCAACTGCACGGCCCCGGCGATTTTTCGCTGTATGACGGCATGCGGCTTACGGGCCGGGTTGATAGCGTTTTTCTGCGCGGGAAAAAGGTTGCGGAACACGGCGAATTCACGGGCGAGCGCGGCATGGGCATGCCGCTGCGCCCGGACGGCGGCGCGCGGAGTCGCGCTGTTCGCTAAAGCAAATTAATTTGAAGGTGCCCAAGAGAAGTATTGCCTCCGGTCGCGGACACAGGCCCTGTGCGGCCAAAGGGGGTCGGGGACACAGGCCCTGTGTGACCCCCTTTGGAAACCCCATAGTGAATAACCATAAGGTCAATCAGTAAGGTCAATCAGTTCTGGCCCGCCGGCAACCAAGGAGTCGAACCATGTTGTATCTGCGCGACGCGCTCTATCTGGACAGTGAAACCTTTGCCATGACCCGCTGCCATCTGGCTGTGGAAGAAGGCGCGGCCGGCTCGGTAAAGCCGGTGGACACCATTCCGCCGGCGGCGGAACGCGCCGCCACGGATGGCGAGTTCGACTGCAAGGGGCGCATCGTCACCCGCGCTCTCGCCTGCGGGCATCACCACATCTATTCCGGCCTGGCCTGCGGCATGCCCCCTACGCCTAGAACGCCGGCCGATTTTCTGGACGTGCTCGAACTTGTCTGGTGGCGGCTGGACAAATGCCTGGACAGGGACATGATCGTGGCCTCGGCCCTGGCCTGCGGCCTGGCCATGGCGAAAAACGGCGTCACCTTCTGCATCGACCACCACGCCTCCCCCAACGCCGTGGAAGGAAGCCTTGAACTCATTGCCCAGGCCTTTGACTCCATCGGCATCGGGCACCTGCTCTGCTACGAAACATCGGACCGCGACGGGCCGGAAATCGCCCAAAAGGGCCTGGCCGAGCACGACGCCTTTCTGGCGTCCGGCCGCAAGGGGCATGTGGGCCTGCATGCCTCGTTCACCGTGTCCGACGCCACCCTGCGCGCCGCCGTGGACCTGGCCAAAAAGCACGGCACGGGCATCCATATCCACGCGGCGGAAGACAAGTACGACCAGGAACACTGCCAGGACACCCACGGCAAAAGCGTGATCCGCCGCTTGAAGGACGCGGGCGCGCTGGACCTGCCCAAAACCATTCTCGGCCATTGCGTGCATCTGTCCGACCAGGACAAGGCCATACTGGCCGCCTCGCCCTGCTGGATCGCCCAGAACGTGGAATCTAACTGCAACAACAACGTTGGGCTGGCCGGGTACGGCTACAGCAAAAACGTCATGCTCGGAACCGACGGCATGCATTCGGACATGATCCGCTCGGCCCAGGCCGCCTATTTCATCGGTATAGGGGTGGAAGGGCAATCCTGCGCCGGGGCCTACGAAAGGCTGCGCAACGTCCACAAGCACGCCGCCCTGCACGGCCATTGCGGCGACGGGCAGAACAACCTGATTGTTCTTGACGACACAAGGCCCACGCCGGTTCACCCGGACAACTTTCTGGGGCATTTTTTCTATGGCCTGACGGCCCGCGATATCGGCGCCGTCATCAGTCAGGGCCGTCTGATCGTGTCCGGCGGCCGTCTGCTCACCCGCGACGAAGGCAACATTCTCGCCTTTGCGCGCGAACAGGCGGAACGGCTCTGGCGGGAACTGCGCTAGGCCTGGTAACGCTACGGCCCTTTTGCCCTCTGCCTGCGTCAGAAAACCTTTTTATCTCGGTCGAGTACCGTAAGAGTACACTCCCTCAATAAAAAAGCTTTCTTCCTTGGCAGAGAACAAAATGGCTCGTAGCGTTACCAGGCCTAATTTTCGAACGTTTCTAACTTTTTCAGGGGATCAGTATGGCAACGGACCACATGCACTGTATGGACGCAAAAACGCTGCTCGGCTGGCTGCTGCGTGATCTGGAAAAAGGCTTTGCCCTCGGCATTCCCAAGGAACTGTTCTTCCGGCCGGACGAGCGCGATCCCTTCCGCATGGAGCGCTACGGCAAAACGCTGGAAACGCCCCTGGGCGCGGCCGCCGGGCCCCACACCCAGATGGCGCACAACCTTGTGGCCGCATGGCTGTGCGGCGCGCGCTACATGGAACTGAAAACCGTGCAGGTTCTGGACGCCATAACCGTCACCAAACCCTGCATTGACATGACCGACGAGGGCTACAACTGCGAATGGTCGCAGGAGCTCAATCTTGACGGCAGCTACCGGGAATACCTGAATGCCTGGGTGCTGATCCACGTGCTTCACGCTCATCTGGGTTTTGCCGGCAAGCCCGGCATGCTCTTCAACATGAGCGCGGGCTACAGCATGGAAGGGATATTGAACCCGACCATGCAGCGCTTCCTGGACCGGATGCGGAACTGCACGGAAGACGTGGAAGCGCTCAAGCGCGAGCTTGAGCCGCTGTACCCGCGCGTCGGGAATCTGGATATTCCCGGCTGCATCAGCGACAACCTGACCATTTCCTGCATGCACGGCTGCCCGCCCGATGAAGTGGAAAAGATCGCCCTCTACTTCCTGAACGAACGCAAGCTCAACACCACTCTGAAAATGAACCCGACCCTGCTCGGGCCGGAGCGCGTGCGCGGCTTGGTCAACGAGGTCATGGGCTACGAGACGCGGATTCCGGACATCGCCTTTGAGCACGACCTCTCCTACGACACGACGCTCGGCATCATCAGAACCTGCCTGGACGCGGCCGAAAAGCTGGGCGTGCGCTTCGGGGTCAAGCTGACCAACACGCTCGAGACCCTGAACAAGGGCTGCCTGCCGGGCAACGAAAAGATGCTCTACATGAGCGGCAAGCCCCTGCACCCGATCGCCGTGGCCCTGGCGGCCAAACTGCAAAAGGATTTTGGCGGCGGCCTGGATATTTCCTTCTGCGCCGGGGTGGACGCCCTGAACGTGGCCGACACGCTGGCCTGCGATCTGGCGCCGGTCACCGTCTGTTCCGACCTGCTCAAGCCCGGCGGCTATGGGCGTTTGGCCCAGTATTTCGTCACCATCCGCGAGGCCATGGCTGGCGCGGGAAGCATTGCGGAATTCATCCGGAAGAAGGCCGGCGGCGGCTCGCATGAAGAAGCCGTGCGGCATAACCTGGACGCCTACGCGGCCGAACTGGCCGTGCCCGGCACGCGTTACGCGCGCTCGGCCGCCCTGGCTCGCGGGGTCAAGACAAAGCGGCCTCTGCCGGTGCTGGACTGCGCCTCCGCCCCCTGCGTGAGCGCATGCCCGGCGGGCCAGGATATCCCGGCCTACCTGGAACAGGCGGCCAAGGGGGCCATGAACGAGGCCCTGGCGATCATCCTGGCCACCAACCCCTTCCCCTCGGTGCTGGGCAAGGTGTGCAACCAGGACTGCAAAAACCACTGTATGCGGGTGCATTACGACGACGCGCTCCAGATTCGCGCCGTCAAGGGCTGTGCTGCCATGAATGGAACCGCCGCCCTCACCCCGGCCCCGGCCAACGGCAAGTCCGTGGCCGTTGTCGGCGCCGGCCCGGTGGGTCTTGCCTGCGCTTATTTCCTGGCCCTGGCCGGCTGCGGGGTCTCGGTATCCGAAGCCCGGGACAAGCCGGGCGGCAAGATCAGGGGCAAGCTGGCCCGGGAGAAGGACAATGTGGAGCGCGACATCAGCGCCATCCTCAAGCTGGGGGTCGTTCTCACGACCGGCGTCCGGCTTGACGGCGACGACGTGCTGAAACTGGCGATGGAACATGACGCCGTATACCAGGCCATGGGCGACGGCGCTCCCCGCGCGGAACTTCCCAACGTCTTTTATCCCGACCCCTTCCAGGGAAAAAGCGCGCCTTCCCTTGTGACCGCCGTGGGCGAAGGCCGGCGCGCGGCCGGCCATATTCTCGCTTATCTGGGCGTGCTGCCCGGTCTGGCCGCCGCCCCTTCCCGCGCGCCGGTGAACGCGGCTGAAAGCTGCCGCAGGCAGGCCTTCCGAATTCCTTCCTCCAAGGCCGCCGGAGCGCTCACGCCGGAGGCCACCGCCGAGGAAGCCTCCCGCTGCCTGCAATGCGACCGCTACTGCGGCATCTGCGTTTCGGTCTGCCCGAACCGGGCCAACCTGGCGGTTTTCGGCCCGGAACGCTCCTGGCCGGTGCAGGAGGCGGTGCAAAGAGGTGAGGGCACGGAAGTGCGCACCCTTGGACTGACCGTGCTGCGCCAGTCCTGGCAGGTGCTGAACATCGGCGATTTCTGCAATGAGTGCGGCAACTGCGAAGCCTTTTGTCCTTCCGCCGGCGCGCCGTACAAGGTCAAGCAGCGGGTGCATGTCAGCGAGGCTTCCTTCAAGGCCGACGCGAACGGAATCATGGTCCTTGCCGACGGCGGATTTATCGGCAAACGGGACAATGCGCCCTGGTCCCTGCGCCGCCAGGCCGACGGCTGGCTGTATGAGGACGAGCGCCTGACCTCCCTGCTGGACGCGGAAACGCTGGCCGCCAAACGCGCGGAGCTCAAACAGGGCGCGGGTAGCGCCAACCTGGGCGATGTGGCGCAAACGGTCATTCTTTGCGATTTGCTTCGCGGCGCTCTGCCGCGCGGGGCATAGGCGGCATAGCTTCCCGCCCGCGCCGCAAGCCGGGCCCCTCCGCAACAATCCCGAAAGGGAAGGAGAGCACAGCGTGAACAGTTCCATCACCCACCCCGAAGGCGAAGAGCTTCTTTACCAGCTTGACGGGCGCCCGAGCCTCGCTCTGGCCCTGCCCATCGGGTTGCAGCACGTTTTTGCCATGTTCACGGGCAACCTTGCCCCCATTCTCATTCTCAGCGGCGTGGTGGGCGGGCTTTCCGCCGGCGATCGCCTGGTCATGATCCAGTGCGCCATGCTCATGGCCGGCCTGATGACGATCTTGCAGGCCTATCCGCTGAAGCTGGGCAAGTACCGGATCGGGGCCGGCCTGCCGGTGGTCATGGGCACGTCCTTCGCCTTTGTGCCCACCATGAAGACCGTGGGCGCCGCCTACGGGGTGGGCGGCGTGCTCGGCGCGGCCCTGCTTGGCGGGTTCGTGGAGCTTTTTTTCGGCATTTTCATACGGCCCCTGAAGCGCTTTTTCCCGCCCCTGGTGATCGGGTCCGTGCTTGTCACCATCGGCATCAGCCTGCTCACCATTGGGGCCAACTATTTCGCCGGCGGCGTTGGCGCGAAGGATTTCGGCTCCTGGCAGAACCTGCTTGTGGGCTTTGTCGTTTTTGCCGTCATTACTCTGCTTAACCGTTTCGCCAGGGGCATGCTGAAAACTGTGGCCATCCTGATCGGCATTGCCGTGGGTTACGCGCTGGCCGCCGTCATGGGCAAGGTGGACTTTTCCATCATCGCGGCCGCGCCCTGGGTGGATCTGCCGGTTCCTTTCCATTTCAGCCTGACCTTCCACACCGACGCCATTGTCAGTTTCGCGGCCGTGTATATCATCGTGGCCCTGGAAACCATGGGCAACACGGCCGGCATCACCATGGCCACCATGGGGCGGGACACCACACCGGAAGAAACCTCCGGCTCCATTGTGGCGGCCGCCGTGGGGGCGCAGGTGGGCGCGCTGTTCAACTCGCTGCCCATGGCCGCTTTCGGGCAGAACGCGGGCATCGTTTCCATGACCCGCGTGATCAACCGCTACTGTATCGCCGTGGCCGGGGTGATCATGGTTCTGGCCGCCTTTTGCCCGAAAATCGGCACGGTGTTTTCCTCCCTGCCGGCAAGCGTTCTCGGCGGCGCGGTCATTACCGTATTCGCCATGATTTTCCTGAACGGCATCAAGATGATCGCCAAGGAAGGCTTTTGCGAAGCCAACTGCCTGATCATCGCCGTCACCTTCGGCCTCGGCTACGGCCTGGGAACCGTTCCGGCGGCCACGAGCGGGCTTTCGCCGGTTGTGCATTTCCTGCTCGGCGAGCCCATAACGGCGGTCTGTATTGTGTCCGTTCTGGCCTGCCTCCTGTTCGGCAACAAGCCCCAACCCGGCATATTCCATCATTAGAGCAAACTAATTTTGAAGTTGCCCAAGAGAATTATTGCCTCCGGCGGCCAAAGGGAGTGACTCCCTTTGGAAACCCCGTTTTCAGATCAGTCACGGTGAATAATCTCAAACGTAACCGGCCTTAATACGGCCCAATCCTGACGCAACCAGGCCCGACCCCCGCAAGGAGAGCCCCATGTATACACTGACCGTTAACGGCAAGCAGGTGCAGGCCACGGCGAACAAGAAACTGCTTCCCTTTCTCCGCGACGATCTGCGGCTGACCTCGGCCAAGGACGGCTGCGCCCAGGGCGCATGCGGCACCTGCACGGTGCGGGTGGACGGCAAGGCCACCCGCGCCTGCGTGCCCCGCCTGGAAAAGCTGGCCGGCAAGTCGGTGGTCACCGTGGAAGGGCTTTCTCCGCGTGAGAAAGACGTCTACGCCTTTGCCTTTGCCGAGGCCGGGGCGGTGCAGTGCGGCTTTTGCATCCCCGGCATGGTCATCAGCGCCAAGGGACTGCTGGACGTAAACCCCTTCCCTGAGCGGAAGGAAGTGAAAAAGGCCCTGCGCAACAACATCTGCCGCTGTACCGGCTACGTGAAAATCGAGGATGCCGTGCTGCTGGCGGCCGCCATGCTGCGCGACAACACCCCCGTGCCGGCGCGCGAATGTTCCGGGATGCTGGGCGAGAACCTGCACCGCGTGGACGCGCGCGACAAGGTGCTTGGCACGGGCGAGTATGTGGACGACATGACCCTGCCCGGCATGTTGCACGCCTCCGCCATCCGGGCCAAATTTCCCCGGGCCAGGGTGCTGCATATCGACGCCTCCAAGGCCCTTGCCCATCCCGAGTGCGAGGCTGTGCTGACAGCCGCCGACGTGCCGGGAAGCCTTAAAATCGGGCACCTGGTCATTGACTGGGACGTGATGATCGCGGTTGGCGACACCACGCGCTACGTGGGCGACGCCGTGGCCCTGGTGATTGCGAAAAGCGAGGACGCGCTGGATGAAATCAAGGGCCTGGTGGACATCGGCTACGAGGAACTGCCCCCGCTGACCAGTCCGAAGGAAGCCCTGGCCGAGGGCGCGCCCCTGATCCACGAAAAAGGGAACGTCCTGCGCCGCGAGCATCTGGTGCGCGGCAACGCGGACGCGGCCATTGCCGCTTCCGCCCATGTGGTCACCCGGCATTACAGCGTGCCCTTTACGGAGCATGCCTGCATGGAGCCGGAATGCGCCCTGGCCGTTCCGGACGGGGGCGGCGTGCATCTGTTCACCGGCGGTCAGGGAATTTATGACGAGCAGCGAGAAGTGGCCATGATGCTGGGCATTGCGCCGGAAGAGGTGCGCGTCACTTCCAAGCTCGTGGGCGGCGGTTTCGGCGGTAAAGAGGACATGAGCGTGCAGCACCACGCGGCCCTGGCGGCCTGGCATGTGAAAAAGCCGGTCAAGGTCAAGCTTTCCCGCCAGGAAAGCATCATGGTCCACCCCAAGCGCCACGCCATGGAGATGGATTTCACCACGGCCTGCGACGAAAACGGCATACTCACCGGCATGAAGGCCGTGCTTGTTTCGGACACCGGCGCGTACGCCTCCATCGGCGGGCCGGTTCTGCAACGGGCCTGCACCCATGCCGCCGGGCCGTACAACTACCAGAACATGGACGTGGTGGGCATGGCGGTTTACACCAACAACCCTCCGGGCGGCGCGTTCCGCGGCTTCGGCGTGTCGCAGTCCGCCTTTGCCACCGAGTGCAACCTGAACCTGCTGGCCGAAAAGGTCGGCATATCCCCCTGGGAAATACGCCACCGCAACGCCATCCGCCCGGGGCAGATTCTGCCCAACGGCCAGACGGCCGACGGCACCACGGCGCTCGCCAACTGTCTGGAAGCGGTGAAGGATATTTACGAAAAGCACCCCCGCGCGGGCATTGCCTCCTGCTTCAAGAACAGCGGGCTCGGCATGGGCGTGCCCGACACCAGCCGCTGCATCATATCCGTGGAAAAAGGCAGGCTTCACGCGCGCAGCAGCGCGGCCTGCATAGGGCAGGGCATGGCCACGGTCATCACCCAGATAGTCTGCGAAACCCTGAAGCTCTCGCCCGATCTGGTGATTGTGGAAGCGCCGGACACGAGCCGCACGCCCAACGCCGGCACCACCACCGCCTCCCGCCAGACCCTGCTCACGGGCGAGGCCACCTTGCGCGCGGCAAAACTGCTCAAAGCCGAGTTTGACGCGGGCAAGACCCTGGCGGATCTGGAAGGCAAGGAGTTCTACGGCGAATACCGCACCGATACCGACCCCCTGGGAAGCGACAAGCCCAATCCCATCAGCCACGTAGCGTACGGGTACGCGACCCAGGTGGTGCTGCTGGACGAAGAGGGCCGGGTGGAGCGCGTTGTGGCGGCCTACGACGTGGGTCGGGTGGTCAACCCCAAGTCGGCCACGGGCCAGATCGAGGGCGGGGTGGCCATGGGGCTCGGTTACGCCCTGACGGAAGACTACCCCCTGAAGGACAGCCGGCCGCTGGCAAAATACGGCACCCTGGGACTTTTGCGGGCGACGGAAGTGCCGCCCATCGAGGCTATTCTGGTCAAGGCGAAGGACGACGGGGAATACGCATACGGGGCCAAGGGGGTGGGCGAGCTTGCCACCATCCCCACGGCACCGGCCGTGGCCGGGGCCTACTACGCCTTTGACGGCGTGTTCCGCGCCAAGCTGCCGCTGGAAGACACCCATTACCGGAAGAAGAAAGCAAAAGAATAAGCGCCGGGGCTGTCGGCAAAAACATTTTGCCGACAGCCCCACTGCCTTGCGGCGGCCGTGCTCCGTTTTGCCGCGCAATGAGCGCATGACAACGGCGGGCCATGGGCGTATCGTTTTTACGGCATGAAGCTCGTGCCCGTGGCAAAGCGCGGGATATCCTTTGCCGGATTGTGGATCTTCTGGGCATAGGGTACCTGCTTGGGCGCGGGCCCAAAAATCTTTCCGGCGGTGAAAAACAGCGCGTGGCCATGGGCCGGGCGCTGTTCGCCTCGCCCTCGGCTTTCTTGATGGACGAGCTCTTGGCCTCCTTTGACAGCGCCCGCAAGGAAGAGCTTTTGCCGTTTATCGCCGCCGTCGGCCGGGAGTTTTTCATCCCCATCCTGTATGTGAGCCACGCCCTGCACGAAATCAAGGTCCTGACAGACAATGTGATCACGCCGCGCGAAGGCCGCGTGATCGCCGCATAACGCCAAAAAGGACAGACTATGCAATCGACGCACATTGACGCGAACGGCAACGCCGTCATGGTGGATGTTTCGGCCAAGGCGCCCACGGAACGAAGCGCCACGGCGGAAGGGAAGATTCTGCTCGCTCCCGAAGCGCTGCGGGCGGTGCGCAAAGGCGCGGCCGCCAAGGGCGACGTGCTGAGCGTGGCCCAGATTGCGGGCATCATGGGCGCAAAGCGCGCTTCAGAGCTTATTCCGCTCTGCCATCAGTTGTCCCTTGCGCACTGCTCGGTGGTGTTCGAACTGGAGGCGGACGGCATCCGGGCGCTGTGCACGGCCAAAACCGCGGACCGGACCGGGGTGGAGATGGAAGCGCTCACAGGCGTCTCGGTCGCGCTGCTGACCGTGTACGACATGTGCAAGTCCGTGGACAAGGGAATGGAAATCACCGCTGTCCGGCTGCTGGAAAAAAGGGGGGGCAAAAGTGGCGACTACGCGCGAACCTGACGCGGCCGCGACCGGCCTGCGCGACTCCCCGGCGTTGATTTGAAAACAGCCATGGCCCAAGGCGCGGATGCTGCGGAACTGCGGCGGCTTATTTTGGAAACCGCGGCGGCCAAGCCCGGCGGGTGCATTGGCAGGCAGCGTATTTGGTGCTATTTTTCAGGCGGCTCTTTCTTTTTTTTCAGGATTCAGGCTGCCATGCTTACCAGCATCCAACCCGACATTGCCCGGCTGTGCCGGATCATGTCCACCGTGACCGGCGTGGACATCGAAATCGTCGACGCGGACATGACCCGCGTGGCGGGCACGGGCGTTTACGCCGACAAGGTCGGCCAGAACCTCGGGCCGGCCGGGGCCATCTACCACGCCGCCTTTTCCGGCGGCAAAACCGTCTACGTTGACAACCCGCGCGAAAACACGCTCTGCCTGGACTGCTCGGACAAAGCCCACTGCCGCGAGCACCTCAACATGTGCGCGCCCATCACCCTGAACGGCAAAACCCTGGGCGTGATCGGCGTGGTCTGCTTTTCCGAGGAGGACAAGCGGCGGGTTATGGCCCGCAAAGAGGTGTACCTCGAATTCGTGGAGCAGATCGCCACGGTCATTGCCAGGCGTGCGGACCAGGAACAGCAGGCGCACAAGGTCAACCGGATGCTGGACGCCCTCATGCAGGTAACGGACGGCAACGCGCGCGGCGTGCTCATGCTCGGCCGATCCGGCAATATTTCGTACATCAACGACACGGCCCGCCAGACCTTTTCGCTCCCGGAAAACTGCCAGGGCCTGCCGGTAGGGCTGTGGGACACGGGCAACGCCTTCGCTAACATGGCGGAGTATGAAGTGCGCGTGAACGGCGCGGATCACCTGGTCTTTGGCAGCCACATGCCGTTGCAGTCCGGCGACGACGAGTTCGCCTCGGTGCTGATCACGGACCCCTTGCACCGCCTGACGGAAATGCTGTCCCACGCCGCCTCGTCCGGGGAAGGCTCCGGCGCTCTGGAGGCCATCGTGGGCGAAGGGCGGAAAGTGGCCAAGCTGAAAGAGCGGGTCCGGCAAATCGCCAGAACCTCGTCCACTGTGCTTATCTCCGGCGAGTCGGGCACGGGCAAGGAGTTGTTCGCCAGGGCCATTCACGCGGAAAGCGATCGGGCCGACAAGCCCTTTATCGCCATCAACTGCGGGGCTATTCCGGACGAGTTGCTGGAAAGCGAGCTTTTCGGCTACGTGCGCGGCGCTTTTACCGGGGCCAGCGATTCCGGCCGCATGGGCAAGTTCGAACTGGCCAACCGGGGCGTGATCTTTCTGGACGAAATCAGCTCCATGTCCCTGTATCTTCAGGTAAAGCTTCTGCGCGTGCTGCAGGAGAAGTGTTTCACCCGCCTCGGCGCCAACCGCCTGATCGAGGTGGATGTCCGGGTGATTGCCGCCACCAACGATAATCTTCAGGAACTTATCGAGCAGCGCATGTTCCGGAAGGATCTGTTCTACCGGCTGAACGTCATCCCCCTGGAACTGCCTGCCTTACGGGAGCGCAAGGAAGATATCCCGCTTCTGGCCGAGCATTTTCTGGACCGCTACTGCAAGCGCTTCGGAAAGCCGCCCATGCGGCTCTCGGCGCACATTCTCGAGATGTTCCAGACTTATTCCTGGCCCGGCAACATCCGGGAGTTTGAAAACTGCATCGAATACATGATCAACATGCACGAAGGCGGCATGATGTCGCCTTCCCTGGTGCCGTTGAAAATCCGCAACGCCCGCGCCGACGCCGCGCCGCACGGGGCGCGGCCCGCCAGCCTTGCCGCGCCAGTCCGGCCGGAAGAGCCGCAGGCGGACATCGTGCCCCTGGACGAGTTGGAGGCCGTTGCCATTCGCAACGCCATCGCCCGCTTCGGCGCCACCTCCGCCGGCAAGCGGCAGGCCGCCAAAGCCCTGGGCATCGGCATTGCCACGCTGTACCGCAAGCTGCGGGAAGCGCCGGAATAGAGCTATTGAGTTTTGAAGTTGCCCAAGAGCATTATTGCCTCCGGCGGCCAAAGGGGGTGACCCCCCTTTGGAAACCCCATTGTATGGGTCAGACTCAAGTGGATACTCTCAAAGCTAATTCACTCTTATGCCGGTACGCGGGGAAAGCCCGGAGGACGCCATAGTCCTCCGGGCTTTCCCCACGCCGGAATTCGGGCGGCGCGTCGGCGAAAGGCGCGGCATGCGCCAATCTCACCCTATGGGATAGCCGCAGGAAACGAGTATTTCCTTAAGCTTTTCAAAGTTGGGCGGGGTAAGGGACACAAGAGGCAGCCGCAGTTCCGGGGTCATTTTGCCGAGCAGGGCCAGGGCGGCCTTGACCGGCGCCGGGCTGGTCTCCAGGAAACAGGCCCGGCAGAGCGGGGCCAGATCGTAGTGCAGTTGCATGGCCTTGGCCGTATCGCCGGCGAAATAGGCGGCGCAGAGCTGGGCGAACTGGCGCGGCGCAATGTTGGAAGCCACGGAGATAACGCCTTTGCCGCCAACGGCCAGGCTGGGCAGCACGGTAAAATCGTCGCCGGTCAGCAGGATAAAATCACTGTCGCACAACTCCAGCATGTCGGAGACCTGGCAGAGGTTGCCGGTGGCTTCCTTGATGCCGATGATGTTGGGCAGTTCTTTATACATGCGGGCGATGGTGGCCGGCAGAACGTTCACCCCGGTGCGGCCCGGCACGTTGTAGGCGATGGTGGGCAGGGCCACTTCGTCCGTAACGGCCTTGAAGTGCGCGAACAGGCCCTCCTGGCTGGGCTTGTTGTAGTAGGGGGTGATCAGCAACAGGGCGTCCGCGCCGGCCTGTTTGGCGAAACGGGCCAGGCCCAGGGCCTCTTTGGTGTTGTTCGAGCCCGCGCCCGCAATAACGGGTACGCGGCCTTTGGCCTGCTCGATGCAAATGCGGATAACCGCTTCATGCTCCTCGTGGGAAAGGGTGGCCGATTCCCCGGTGGTGCCGCAGGGAACGAGCCCGTCGATGCCTTCCTGGATCTGCCATTCGATGAATTCCCGGTAGCGTTCCTCGTCAATACGTCCATTTCTGAACGGCGTCACCAAAGCGGTAAACGCGCCTGTCAATCGCATGCTGTTCCTCCGGCGTTTAGGGAGCGGGGTGCGAAATGCCGAAATCCGATTCAAGCATGGGAAGCCCGATACGTCAACTGTTGCCGGCGGCAAAATCGGCAAAAAGTCCGCGTGAACGTCGGGCGGAGCTACTGCCGGCGCGTTGATAATTTCGAAGTAATGACGTGGACCGGCCCCAAATACGCGGGTCACGGGGGCCGCGGCCCCCTTGTGGGGCGTGGGGCAAAGCCCCACTTCGACCGGGCTGGCTTCATTCACTTTGTCTTTATCTACTCGCCCCGCCGCCGGGCCAAGGCGCGCAGGTTGGAGATGTCGTTCCCGTCCGGGCCGAGTTCCAGAACGGCGTAGTCGTCGCGCAGGAGATCTTCCAGGGAGCGAGCGTCAAAGGTGGTCAGGTGGGTGTTGCCGGGGTAGTCCTGGCCGCCGAACAGGCGTTCGACTATCGGGTCCACGCCGTGCCCGTCCTCGATGCGCCAGCCGCGCGGGCGCACGAGGTAGAGCTTGACCAGCCCGTCCAGGGAGGGCACGCGCAAGTCCAGCAGGCCGCCTGGCCGCAGCAGGCGGGTCCAGCCTTTGAGCACCTTGCGCGTTTCGCGCCAGGAAAAGTGTTCCAGAATATCGCTGGCAAGAATGTGGGAGGCGCAGCCGTCGG
The DNA here is from genome assembly GCA_031550695.1 of Desulfovibrio sp. GTDB lineage: Bacteria > Desulfobacterota > Desulfovibrionia > Desulfovibrionales > Desulfovibrionaceae > Frigididesulfovibrio. Next base: position 33,651 of record JAVBOI010000118.1, read on the forward strand.
CAAAGGGCAGGGCGCGCGCGTCGCAGATTACGGTCACGCCCGGGCCGGGGTTGCGGTCGATATTGACGAACCCGGCCCGGATATCCCGGCCGCAGCCGATATTGAGCTTCACCGTTCTACCTGGCCCAGGTGAAGGTCATATTCTTCTCCATATCCGGATGCAGGGAGCGGTGCACCGGACAGGCCAGGGCGGCGCGCTCCAGGCCCTGCTTTTGTTTGTCCGTGTACTCCTTGTCCGGCATGGTGAACACGATGTTCACGGCCGCGATGCGGCGCGGGTTCGAGGCCATGACCTTTTCCACGCTTACGGAGGCGCCGGCGATGTCGCAGTCGTGGGCCTGGCCGTACATGCCCATGGTGGTAACGGCGCAGGCGGCCAGGGAAAGAGCGCATAAATCCGTGGGCGAAAAGGCCTCGCCCCTGCCCTGGTTGTCGACGGGCGCGTCGGTACCGATGGTGGTCCCGCTGGCCAGGTGCGTGCATTCAGTGTGCAAGTCGCCGAGATACTTCACAGTCATCAGAGTCATGGCGTTTCTCCTTATTCAGTAGCGGCGTTAGAACAATTCACGAATGAAATGAGTGGATTGCTTCGCAAGGATTTGTCCTCAAATCCTTGCCGCGAAAGAGGCGTAGGCGGGTTGCGGACACAGGCTCTGTGCTTTGCCCGAAGTTTCGCGACTACTTTCGAACGTTAAATACTCTAATGGCGGCGACGGGCGCGGCAATGGTTCGCGGCCGCATGCCGGCGCGGCCAGCATACTCCGGGCGGGAAAATGTTTCCAGAAAAAAGCCTGGGGGTTCGCGTTGCCGGCGGAACGGCAATTGCATTATGGAGCGGAGCGTCAAAATTATAACGAGCATTGGACTGTTCCCGGCTATGAACGTTCTGCTTCTTAATCTCACGCGTTTCGGCGATCTGCTGCAAAGCCAGGCCGCCATTACGGATCTTGTCCGGCAAGGGCACAAAGTGGCCGTGCTCTGCCTGGAAAATTTCGGTGAAGCGGCGGCTTTGCTTTCCGGCGTGTCGCTGGTTGCGCCTTTGCCTGCCGCGGCTTTTCTTGCCGCCCTGGACAACGGACGGGCGACGGGCAACGAGCGGCGGCAAAACTGGCCGGCGGCCCTGGCGCGCCTGGCTTCCCTGCGTAACAAACTGGAGGCGGACTTTGCCCCGGATGTGGTCTGCAACATGACGCCTTCCCTGTCGGCGCGCATGCTGGCGCGTTTTCTGGCCGGCGACAGGCCCTGTACCGGCTTTGCCGTGGATGAGTTCGGCTTTAGCGCGAACAAAAGCCTCTGGGCGGCCTTTTTGCAAGGAGCCGCCATTACGCGCGGGGTGAGTCCCTTTAATGTGGTGGACATGTTTCGCAAGGTGGCCGGACCCGACGCTCTGGCGGTTGGGCCGGAAACCGCCGTGGGGACGCTTCCCGGCGACGCCGGCCTGCGGCCTCCGGCGGGCGAGACCCTTGCGGCCATGCGGCAACGGCTGGAAAGTGCCGTCCCGGCTGGGTGCAAGGGATTTGTGGCTTTTCAGCTCGGGGCCAGCGAGGATGTCCGGCGTTGGCCCACGGGTTTTTTCGCCGCGCTTGGGGACAGGCTGTGGTGTGAGGAAGGCGTCTGCCCCGTCCTGCTGGGCGGCAAAGGGGAGACGGAGCTTGCCCGGCGTTACGCCCAGGCGGCCAAAGCGCCGTTTATCGATATGTGCGGCCGAACCGGCCTGGCGGAACTGGCAGCGGCCCTGTGCGCCTGCCGCCTGCTGGTGACCAACGATACCGGCACCATGCACTACGCCGCCGGGCTGGGCGTGCCTGTTCTGGCCGTGTTTCTGGCCACGGCCCAGCCTTTTGACACCGGCCCCTATCGCGCGGGCAGCCTGTCCGTGGAGCCGGATTTACCCTGCCATCCGTGCTCCTTCGGCCAGTCCTGCCGCAACACGCTGCCGGTTTCCCCGGAAACGGGTGAACCCGGCAGCGAGGGACAGATGGCGGCCTGCCGTCTGGCTATCAGTCCGGACTGTCTGGCGGAACTCGCCCTTTCCCGTCTGCGCGGGGAACAAGGGCCGTCTGAACCCGTCCGTCCGGCGGCCCGCGTCTGGCTGTCCGAATACGACGGCGAGGGATTTATGGATTTGCGTTCCCTGTCGGGCCACGATGGTGAGGCGCGTACCCTCTGGTTTCTGCTCCAACGCCACTATATCCGTCAGTACCTGAACGGCGGGCGTGACAAGGCCTTTGCGCCGCGCCCGTTGCCTGAAGCCGTCACCTTGCCGGCGGCGGCGGGGAAAGCGCTGGCCTCGGCCCTGAACGAAGCGGCCGGCTTGGCCGACCTGATGATCCAGCAGGGGCGGGTGCTGCTCGCCCGGCCTCTGCCCCTGATGCGGGAGCGCTTTCTGGCTACCTGGCAAAAGGTGCACGATTGCCTGCGGCGCAGCCCCTATCTGAGCGCGCTTTCCGTGATCTGGATGCAGGAAACCCAGGCCGAGGGACAGGATTTGCCCGTGGTTCTGGCCGTGGCGGAGAATTTTTCGCAATTGCTGGCCGAACTTGGCGCTGCAATCCGTGAAACCGGAGAAAACTAAAAAGTTTATCGCAATGGCATGTGTTTTGCATTTTTATGGCATGACTGCAAAATTTGCCCCTGCGGGGGGGAACAAGGAGAAAGAACATGATTGTTATCGACGGACGTGAAAGCAGCCTTTCGCTTTCCAATTACGCCAACCTGGAAGAAGTGCTCAGCAAGCTGATGGAAGAAGAAGCCCTTGAGCAGCGTGTTGTCACCGACGTGTTCGTGGACGACGAGGCTTTTTCGGAACTCTACCCGCACCAGGCGGAAGACATCGATTCCAAAAGCATCCAACGCCTGGAACTGCGCACCGTTTCCATGGAGGAAATGGCCGGCGACGTGGTGGTGGAACTGCCCAAAGTCATCAGCATCATGGCCTCCGGCAGCCGGCGCTCGGCCGCGCTTCTGCGCCAGGCTGAACTGGCCGAAGGACTTGAAGTGCTTCAGGACATCATTGCCGTAAGCCGCGATCTGCTCAACACCATTCGCATTCTGCGCGCCCAGTTCAGCAGCGGCGCCAGCCGCGAACTGGATTCCCTGGGCGACGTTCTGGGCGATCTGCTCGGCGAAATGGGCGATGCCATGGCCAACGAGGACTGGATTCTTGTGGCTGACCTGCTGGAGTATGAATATCTTCCGGCCTGCGAAGGCTGGCGGACGGTCATCGATCAGATTTCCGGCGACATTTCCACCGTCAGGGCGGTCTAGCCATGCACCCCAGCGCCGCGATACTCGACGAAGTTTTTGCTCTGGTCCGGCTGGAAGAGCTGGCCCTGGCGGAAGAAGACGTCGACCGGGCCGAGGAACTGGCGGACAGACGCGCGGGTTTGCTGTTTGACGCCTGGCGGGTACGCGAGGGCTGCCCCGACAACCTGTTTGCCGAGCACCTGCAAAAGTTGCAGGATATGCAACGGCATTTGCGGGGCAAGGCGGAAGCGTTGCGCGCCAAGCTGGGCGCGCAAATATCCGCCGAGCGCAAGCAGTCCAAGTATTTTGACGGCTACCGCCACGCCAGCGCACAGGCCAACAAAGCGTTTTACTTCGATAAGCGTTCGTAGTTCGGCGCGCTTCCTTCCGATTCCGGCTTTCGGGACGGGGCGAGGGAACACCGGTGGTTCACGATAGTGGAAAGACGCGGCTGAGGCGGACCGACAAACACGCTTCAGCCGCGCTTTTTTGCGACGGTGGGCGGTAAATTGCCTGTTTTCCCTTCTTGACAGGGAATAGTCCATGCGGTAAACATTGCGGCTCGCGGTCCGGCGGCAGGCAACAGCCTCCCTCGATCGCACGGAGAGGTGTCCGAGTCGGCCGAAGGAGCTCGCCTGCTAAGCGAGTATACGGGCTTAAACCTGTATCGAGAGTTCAAATCTCTCCCTCTCCGCCAGATTTCAATTCAGCCGAGTCCCCGGCAAGCCGGAAAGTGCTTCCTGGCAAGGGATTTAACGAAACGGCTTGTCCGGGTTCGGCTGGAAAAATCCATAGACAGCCCCACCTTTTGGGGGTACTTCTGGGGGTATACAACCCTTGCCAGGAGTAATACCCCCATGCCCCTCACAGATACCGCCATTCGCGGCGCAAAGCCCCCCGCTGACAAGCCGGGCAAGCCCCAGAAGCTCTTTGACGGCAACGGCCTTTTTCTTTTCGTCGCTCCAAGCGGCGCGAAAAGCTGGCGCGTAAAGTACCGCTTCCAGGGCCGTGAAAAGCTGCTCACCCTCGGCCGCAAAGGAACGGCCAATACTGATAACCGGCGGGGACAATCCACGT
>JAVBOI010000028.1:0-10714 GCA_031550695.1 Desulfovibrio sp.
ATTAACGCTTGAAAGAGTCGCTTAACGGCGGGCAAGGCACAGAGCCTGTGTCCGCGACCCGCCTACGCCTCTTTCGCGGCAAGGATTTGAGGACAAATCCTTGCAGAGCGATTCACTCATTTCATTCGTGAAATGCTCTAATGGCAGCTTCTCTTTTTTCGCCTTTTTTTCTTCTCCCCCCGTAAAGTCGTCCGTTTGGACGATGCGCGCGGCGGCTTTTCATTATAGTATCTCATAATTCACTATGTTGCAGTCGTGATGAACCGCTAAAAGGGCGTTTTCACATCGCACGCCCTGAAAGGAAAACCGCCATGGCGCAACCGGTAGAGAGTTTTATCCGCAAAACCGGCGTGACGGCCGGGGTTTTCAATCTCGTGCTCAACCCCTTTTTCACCTGGCTCAGCAACAGGGAGATGGCCTCCGTGTCCCTGGCCGGCGAGGCCGCCATAGACACGGCCATCACCTGCTTCATCATGTCGTTGCTGGTAACCCTGTTCATTTCCGCCGACACCCGGCGCGCCATCAGGGACGGAACCCTGAAAATGACAGAGTGGTCTCTCCGGGCCGGCCGCCTGCTGCGCCGCCTGCCCGCCCGTCCCGGGCTGCTCGGGCTTCTGCTCGGCCTTGCCGCCGCCGTTGTGGTCACACCCTGTCTGACCGGGCTGTTTTCCGCCTTTGGCGTAACCTCGTTTTCATTCATCGCCTTTGCCGCGCTCAAAGCGGTGTACACGCCGATTGTGGCCTATGCCGTGGCCCGTTGGGTGATCCTGCGGCAGTTGGCGGCCGCCGCCGTCTGACGACGGGCGTCTTTTGCCGCGCAGGCTTGCGGCGCGCATTTGGAACAGCCCCCAAAAACCCCACGGGAGAACCGTCATGTTCACGTTTGAAAACGACAAGTGTTACCGGATGCCGGCCCACTTCGGCGGCTGGACCTACCAGCCGGCGGAAACCTGCTACCACGACGTGGTCAACATAACCTTTACCTGCGCCACCGACGGCGACCGCCTGTCCGCCTATATTCCGGAAGGCTTTGAACCGCTGCGGCCCGAGCTGTCCATAGGCTACAGCCAGTGCCGGGAAGTGGACTGGATGGGCGGCTCCGCCTACAACCTGATCGACGTGTCCGTTCCGGTGCGCTTCAACGGCCGGCGCGACCGTGTGGAAGGCGCGTTTTCCCTGGTGGTCTGGGAGAACAAGACAACGCCTATCCTTACCGGCCGCGAGGAGACCGGGGTACCCAAAATTTACGCGGACATTGAGGATCTGCACATCCTTGGCGACAAACGTTTCACCGCCGCCAGCTTTGAGGGAAACACCTTTTTGCGGCTGGAAATGGCCGTGACCGAACCCATGGACGAAGCCGGGACGGCGCGGTTTCGCAACATGCCGGTGAACTGCCTGAACTGGCGCTATATTCCCAAAGTGGGCGGACCGGGCGCAGACATAAGCCAGCCGGTCCTGTTTCCCCAGCGCATTGAGGCGCAAAGCGTCAGCTTGGGCGAGGGAAGCGTGCAATGGACCGCCCTGCGCTACGAGCAGTGCCCCATGCAGGCCCATATCATCAAGGCCCTGGCCGAACTGCCCATGCTTGAAATGGCTCCGGCCGTGATGACGCAGGGCGCCATCTACCTGATGTCCTCGCTGGCCCGCGTTCTGGAGTAGGCGAACAAAAATAAATGAATGTCGTGTTGCCTCTGGCCGCCGGAGGCGAATCTGCATTTTTCCGGAGGAACGAACCATGGACAAGCATTTTCAGGACAAGGTGTGTGTTGTTACCGGCGCGGCTTCCGGCATGGGACTGCAGATGGTCAAGGATCTGCTGGCCGCGCGGGCGGTTGTGTTCATGGCCGACGTTAACGAGGAAAACCTGGCCCGCGTGTGGAAGGAACTTGGCAACGACAACGCGCATGCCGTTGTCACGGACGTGACCAGAGAGGAACAGGTGCGGGCGCTGATCGAACGGGCGGCCGGGCATGACGGGCGGCTGGACTTTCTGTTCAACAATGCCGGCGTGGGCGCGACCATGCCTTGGGAAACCCTCACCCTGGATTTCTGGCGCACGGTCATGGATATTAACCTGTGGGGCGTCATTTACGGGCTGCATTATGCGGTGCCCTTCATGCGCAAGCAGGGCGGCGGGCATATCGTGAACACCTGCTCCATAGGCGGCTTGCTCAATATTCCCTATCAGGCGGTGTATTGCGGCGGCAAGGCGGCGGTGGCCGCCATAGGCGAATGCCTGCGCTTTGAACTGGCGGACGAGAACATCCATGTCACCACGGTTTACCCGGCCAATGTGGCCACGGCCATTTTCGCCGAAGCGGGCGCCGTGCCCGATGACGCCCTGCCGGTGGAAGAAGCCTCGCGGATCATTCTGGACGCCGTCAGCCGCAAGCAAAGCGAGGTGATCTTTCCCGAACAGTCCCGCCTGTGGGCCAAAGCGGTGCAAGCGGTTCCCGAACTCCGGGAAAAGACCATGCTGGAAATGGCCAGGGAGCGGCGCCGCAACTACCAGACCAAGGGGCGGTACTTTTAGCCGCCTGCTTTTCAGGGAGCAAGCCATGTGCAAAAAAACCGCGCTTCGCGCGCTGGCCCTTTTCTGTCTTTTGCTCTGCCCGGCCCTTCACGCCGGCCCGGTCTGGTCCGCAACCATCAACTACCCCGATGACGGCACGGCCCTGGTGAACCATCCGATTTTTAGCGGGCTCTCCCTGTTCCCCGGAACCAGCCTGTCCGGCAACAGCGTCACGGTGGACGCCCTTAACGGCGCGGCCTCGCCCACCAATGTCTTTGGCGGCCTGTCGGACGGCGCGGGCACGGCGGAAAACAACCGGGTGTTCATCAAGGGCGGCACGGTCGGCGCGGGCGCAGACGGCCATGTCTACGGCGGCTACAGCATCACCGGCGCGGCCACGGGCAACAGCGTGAGCATCACCGGCGGCACCATCGGCACTTCCGGCAACAACAGCCTGGTGGTCGGCGGCCTAACCGACAGCGGCAGCGCCACCAACAACACGGTAACCCTGGCCGGCAACCCGGATCTGCGCCAGGCCGCCGTTTACGGCGGGTGTGACAACGATTCCAGCACGCCGGACGACGTGTTCACCGGCAACACCCTGAACGTGCTCGGCTACTCGGGAACGGTGCGAGGCGTGCAGAACTTCCAGAACTACAATTTCGTGCTGCCCAACAGCCTGGGCAACGGCGGCACCCTGATCGGCATTACCGACGCCGGGTTAGCGGCCAACAGAATGAACGAAACCGGCATCGCCATACCCGGCATACAGGGCGGGGGGGCGCGTGCTCCAGCCCGGCGACGCGGTGGTGCTGCTGAGCAAAACCGGCGGCAACGGCGATCGGAACGTGTTCAACAACGTGCCCAAGGGCTTCTCGCTGTTCTATGACCTGCACACCGTTTACGGCGGCGCTCCTGACCTCCCTTTGATCCTCGGGGTGCACGGCCTGCGCATTAACCCGCAAACAAAGGCCGTGGCCGAAAGCCTGATCGCGCCGCTGGCCCTGGTGAACCAGGGCGGCGACCTAATCGCCGGCGAGGGCATGCGCGCGGCCGTGAACTCCGATCTTCTGCCCGGCGGCCGCATGAGCGCCTATTTCGCGGCCTCCGGCGGCTGGAGCCGCTACAACTCCGGCTCGCGCGTGGAGGTTTCCGGCGCGTCCATCATCGCCGGCCTGGCCTGGAAGCCGGAGCTTCCGCGCGGGCGCATCACCTTCGGCCCCTTCTTCGAAGCCGGCTGGGGCTCGTACAACACGGACAACAGCTTTTCCAACGCGGCCGACGTGGACGGCGACGGCACCACCGAATACTACGGCGGCGGTCTGCTCGGCCGCTACGACGCATCCTGCGGCGGGTATATCGAGGCCTCGGTCCGCATCGGCGGGGTGCGCAACGACTACGACAGCGACGATTTGCGCGATCCCCTCACCGGCCGCAAGGCGGACTACGACAAGACGCGCACTTACCACGGCGCGCACGCCGGCCTGGGCTATATCTGGAGCATCAACGAGCAGATGGCCCTGGACCTGTACGCCAAGTATTTCTGGACCCACCAGGAAGGCTTTTCCACCGACGTGGGCGAAGACCCCTACAAATTCGACGACGCTAACTCGCACCGTCTGCGCGGCGGGGCGCGGTTCTCTTACGCCATCAACGAGCGGGTGGTGCCCTACATTGGCGCGGCCTACGAGTATGAGTTCGACGGCAGGATCAAGGCCACCACGCACGGCAGCTACGACGTGGACCGCCCGGATCTGCGGCACCGGCATGGGCGAACTTGGTCTGACCATCAAGCCGGACCCGTATTCCGGCCTGTCCATGGATCTTGGCGTGCAGGGCTACGTTGGCGTCAGGGAAGGAGTGACCGGGAGTTTGCGGGTGAAGTACGAGTTTTGAGGAGAACGGGCGGAGCCTGAAGTGCGAGTTCCGCCATCCCGAAAAGACCGTAGCGAACGAAAGCCCCGGCCGTGAAAAAGCCGGGGCTTTGTCGTTGCGGGATGCGCGAAAGAGCGGGCGACACCGATTCCGCCGCGCTGTCCCCCGCCCTCTTGAAAAAATTAACGTTTCCCATTGCCCTTTGCCGACACCGGATCTATTCTGAATGGAGTAGTCAGAAGACCGCATCCGGTCTTGAGAGCATTAAACGCTTGAGATGCTTGCGTAACGGCGGGCACGGCACAGAGCCTGTGTCCGCGACCCGCCTTACGAGCATCCCGCGGCAAGGGTTTGAGGACAAATCCTTGCGGAGCAATTCGCGAATGAAAGTAACGAATTGCTCAAAGAAGGAACATCATGTCTACTCCCTTCCTTGATCCGGCACGGGCGCGCATTCTGCCCTGGCTGGTGGCCACGGCCTTTTTCATGGAGACGCTGGACGCCACCATAGTCAACACCGCCCTGCCGGCCATGGCCGCAAGCCTGGGCGCCAACCCCCTGCAAATGGAAGCCGTGGTCATTTCGTACCTGTTGACCGTGGCTTTGCTTATTCCCGCCTCGGGCTGGATAACCGATCGCTTTGGCGCACGCCCCGTTTTTTTGTTCGCCATCGGCCTGTTTTCCTGCGGTTCGCTGTTGTGCGCCCTGTCTCCCTCCCTGCCTTTTCTGGTGGGCGCGCGTATTATCCAGGGCATGGGCGGCGCGCTTATGGTGCCTGTGGGCCGCCTTTCCATCCTTAAAGCGTACCCGCGTTCGGAACTGGTGCAGGTGTTGAGCTTTATCACCGTCCCCGCGCTCATCGGGCCGTTGCTCGGCCCCAGTCTGGGGGGCTTTCTGGTGGATTACGCCTCCTGGCACTGGATATTTCTCATCAATCTGCCCGTGGGGCTTATAGGCGCGCTGGCCACCCTGCGCTTCATGCCCGATCTGCCCGTTCCGGAAAAACCGGCCCCCTTTGACCGGGCGGGATTTTTCCTCTTCGGCGTCTTCATGGTGTCGGCGACCATGGCCTTTGAAGGTATTGGCGAACTGCACCTTTCATACACGCCCATGGTGCTGCTCTTTCTGTTCGGCATCTGCAACCTGGTGGTCTATTGCCTGCGCGCCCGGCACGATGACAACCCGCTTTTTTCCCTGGACCTTTTCCGTATCCGCAATTTCAGTGTGGGCATTTTCGGCAATCTTTTCGCCAGGCTGGGCAACGGGGCCATGCCCTTTCTCACCCCGCTGCTGTTGCAGGTGGGGCTGGGCTTCAGCCCGCTCAAGGCCGGCCTTTCCCTTATCCCCATGACCCTGGCCGCCATGCTGGTCAAAAGGATAATTCGGCCTCTCCTGAAACACCTGGGATACCGCTGGTTGCTCTTTTGCAATACCCTGGCCCTGGGCGCGCTCATCGCCGCCTTTTCCTTCATCGACCAGGATACTCCGTACCCGTGGATACTGGCGCTGTTCACCGTGTTCGGCATGGTGAACTCGTTGCAGTTCACGGCCATGAACACCCTGACCCTGCTGGATCTGCCCGACAGCTTGGCCAGCAGCGGCAACAGCCTGCTGTCCGTGGTCATGCAGGTTTCCATAGGCATGGGCGTTGCCTGCGCCGCCGCCATTTTGTGGGAATTTTCGGGCGAGGCCGTCACGCCGGGATCGCCGGAGCTGCTGCAGGCCTTTCACGAGACCTATTACTGCCTGGGGGCCATTGCCGTGATGTCCTCGGCCATTTTTCTGCAGGCCAGGCACACCGACGGCTCCGCAAAACACGCGCCAAAGACGGAAGAGCCGAAGCAACGCCAACAATAAAGCGGCGCGGGCCTGGCTTTTGGGTAGGCGAACAGCCTCAAACCGCCCGCGCATGGCACGGCAGGCCGCCGTCTTGGGTAGCGCGTTGATTTTACCGGCAAAACCGGCTAAAAACGGGCTGTGGTGAGGAGCGGCGAATTCCTGGGGAGGACGCCGGAACAACGTGGGCTTGAGCATTTACGCAAAGAGGGGGGCTCGCGCGTGCACGATGCCGACAGACTGTTCATTGTGTCTCCGGTCATTAATTTCATCATATACAACAAGCTGATTTACACCAATTCGTTCCTCAAAAACGAACGGACGACGCTTGCCCCCCAAAACAACAAAAAAAGCGGCAAGACCATTTCCGTCTGCTACAACGACTTTCTGAACGGGTTCGACTATTCCTCTCCCGCCTGGCTGGTCTTTTGCCACGAAGATTTTGAATTTCTTGAAGATCCTCTGCCGCTGCTGTCCAGATGCGATCACAGGGACATTATCGGCGTCTTTGGGGGTGTATTGGTCAAAAATCTGCGCGGGGACCTCATCAGAACATACGTGGGCAAAATATACGACTGCGCCAAAGACGGAAGCAACACCCGGCTGCTGGGCGCTGATTTTCCCGATCTGACCGAAGTGGAGACCCTTGATTGCCAGATGATGGCGGTGCACAGCGACACTGTGCGCGCCCATGGCCTTCGCTTTGACGAGAACCTGGATTTTGACGGCTATGTCGAGGATTTCTGCCTGCAAGCCCGGTCCCGCGGCCTCAAATCCAGGGTGCTCGGATTGCGGTGCAGGCACTGGAGCATTGTGCGGGATATTCAGGAGCGGCCAAGCTATCTGAAAATGGAAGCCTACCTGAACGCGAAGTATACGGGCCGGCTGTTCGCGGGGCTATGCGGGTTTATAGGCGACACGGTCCCCCCGGGATGCCGATCGGTGGGAGTCATGCACGCCCCTGTCGCCCCGCGGCCGCACGATGACAGTTTGCTGTACAATGTACCGATTGACGGTGAAAACCGAAATCATCCCGTAGTGTTGGCAGCGAAAATGATGCGCCCGGGCGGCAAGATTTTTGATGTCGGCTCCGCTTGCGGCAATAACGGCATTTTTTTTAAAAAGAAGCTCGGCGCGGAGATCTGGGGGGTGGACATCAACGCGGCCGGCTGCGAGCTTGCCAGGCAGTCCGGCTGTTACGAACGCGTGCTTGTGGATGACCTGGACCGGATGTATTCCTGCAACTATCTGGAGTTTCTTGCTTCTTTCGACAACATCTATCTGGGCGACGTGCTGGAACATTTGCGCCGGCCGGAAGAACTGCTGAAGATCTGTAAAAGGCTGCTGGCCCAGGATGGTTCTCTAATTATTTCGCTGCCGAATGTGGCGCACGCCGCCATTGTCTGGAACCTTGCGCTCAGAAGTTTCGAGTATACCGAATATGGCATTCTGGATAAAACGCATCTGAAATTTTTCACCTGGCGGAGTGTGGCGATTCTGCTGGCTGAAACGGGTCTGGAAGCCACAACGTGCGCCCCGGTCTTTTTTTACCCGAACGAACTGGACGTTTTCCAACTCAAAGGGGAGCTTCCGCCGGCAGCCGCCGCCGTGCTGTTGCGCGATCGGCACGCCTTTGTCTGTCAATACGTGACGCGGGCGGTGCCCAGCGGAAAACCGTACCGTGCCCTTGTGGATCTCAATGCGAACGTTCTGCATGGATCGATAGGCAACAATGCCGCCGGCTACGCGCAAAAAAAACTTGGCATTGACTCAACGTATAACCGCTTGACGCAGCAGGCTCCGCGCCCCGGAGACAAGGCCGACCCCCGCCTGACCGACGAAGCCGCCTGCTGCGAAATGGTGGCCGCCTCTGAACTGTTCGACGCCGAGTGGTACCTGCGGACGTACCCGGATGTGGCAAGAGCAGGTCTCAACCCGGCCTGGCATTACGCGCTGTGCGGGTACCGTACCGGGCGCAACCCCGGCCCGCGCTTCAACACGGCGGAATACGTGAGCGCAGTGCCGGAACTGAAGTATTCGGGCATCAACCCCCTGTGCTATCATATCCTGCACGGTATGGCCGGAAAACAGCTGGAATAAAAAGCTTTCTGACGCGGGCAGAGGGCGGAAGGGCCGTAGTGTCAACGGGCCCCCAACTGCGTCGCCGCCATGCGGCATCCCGTCGGCGTGCCGTTTCATCCCTTTGCCGTCACCCCGCCGTCTTTTTCCTGAACACGACGTGTTCCAGAAGAATCACCGCCACCGTGCCCATAACAAAGCCGTTGCCGACGACAGGCCGTAAAAATTCCGGAAAGCCGCCCAGGGCCGCGGGCGGCGCAAAGGAGATGAGCAGCCCGATCATCAGGGGCAGGCCCATGACCACGCCGCCGGCAAAATCCGTGACGCCGCCGCTCTGCGTCAGCACGGTCAGGCCGCCGGCGAGTTGCGTGGTCATCAGGTAGAGCATCAGCGCGCCCATGACCACCCCGGGAATGCAGGAGAACAGCAGAACCAGGTGCGGGAAAAACCCGCAGAGCGCCAAGGCGATGCCCGCCGGCGCCAGGGTGAAGCGCGAAGCGCAGCCCGTGGCCGTGATGAGCCCGGCGCTGAAGGAAAAATCCACCGGCCCGATGATCCCCAGCGCCCCGGCCGCCATGTTGGCCGCGCCCTGCAGGCCGGCCCCCCGCTTGATGCGCGCGTCCATGCCTTCCGCCCGCAGCATGTGCCCGACAGACTCGATGGACCCCAGTTCGTTGATGGTCAGCGCGAGAAAGCAGAAAAGAAAGGACAGCAGCGCGCCGGGGTGCAGTTCAAAGGAAGAGAGGAAGAACCGCATTCCCTCGCCGTTTTCCGGCATGGCAGGCACGGCCGGGAGGCCGAAGGCGAGAAAGTAGCACAGGCTGCCCACGCCGATGCCAAAGAGCACGGTCAGGGATTTCCAGACCCCCGGCAGCCTGGCGTTACAGATTACCAGCGCAAAGGCCATCACCAGGGCGAAGCAGAGATTGGCGGAGGCGTGCCCCCCGGCCTCGCCGGCCACCAGGCGCAGGATGGTCGGACTCAGGGTAAAGGCGATAAGCACCAGAATAACCGCCACAATGCGGGCGGTAAAAAACACCCGCAGCCTGGACAACACGCCTGTGACGGCCGCCAGGGCAAGCAGCGCCCCGCCGATGAGTATGGATGAATACATGGCGTTGACCCCGGCCGAAGCCGAGGCCACCAGACCTACCAGCAGAGTGGAGGCCGGCCCCACCACCAGGGGCAGACGGTGCCCCCAATAGACCTGGACCACGGTAATTATGCCCATCAGCCAGAACAGTTTCCGCATGTACGCGACCTGCTCGCCAATGCCGGTGAAATGCAGCCGCGCCACAACCATGCCCATAATGATCACGGAAGGCAGGGACACAACCCACCACTGCAAACCATACAGAAGCAGCGGGACCAGCGCGGGTTTTTCGTCAAGGCTGTATTTCATGGCGGTTCCTAATCATTGAGGGGGGCACCATTCGCGGCAGGGGCGACGACAGGTGGCGTCGCGAAAGCACATGACTTCTGTTAGAGCAAATTGGGAGAAATGATGCAAATGAAAAAGAAAAAGGACTCCTGACTGTATTGCATGTTCTGTCCTTACTATAGTTGCTTTTATTGCCCGCAAGGCATAAGACTAAAAAAAGACCATTAATGATCTGAATCGAGGTGTGCTATGAATTTGAACGTCATAAAGCCTATCAGCTTTGTTAAGGCGAATGCGTCTGAAATTTTGGAAGAGATATCCAAATCCGGCCAAAGCATGGGGATCACCCAGCATGGAGAGGTCAAGGCCGTGCTTGTCGGCGCCGACGAATACAAACGCACCCAGGACACGCTGGCCTTTCTGAAGCTGGTGGCCCTCGGCGACGAAGACATACGCACGGGGAAAACCAGGCCTGTTGAAGAATTCGCGGCCGCCATGCGCGACAGGCTTGCGGGCCGGAGGCAGTAATCCGTGTTTGCCGTGCATGTTACCAAGGCGGTGGAAGGCGATATCGAGTCCGCCATCGACTACTTGCTGTCGCAGGGCGCTGAAGGCCCGGCCCTGGAACTGTGGCAGGCTTTTGAAGGCGCTTTCGCGTCTTTGAAAACGCTGCCTTTGCGCGGGCATTTTCCTCCCGAACTTGAGGAGCACCCGGACAAGCGCATCCGGGAAATACACGCCAGCGTCTACCGCCTGATTTACCGGATTATCGAGAATGAGGTGTACATTCTCTTTGTTACGGACGGCAGGCGGGATATTCAGAAAACGCTGCTCGAAAGGGCGCTACGTTTCGGCATGTGATGTTCAAGCAGTATACCGGAGCCCGCATGGACGACGCGAGACTGGAAAAACTGGGTTCCCTTCAGGACGAAATAAACGGCTACCGCCCTTTTGGACCGGAGCTTCTGCCGCAGATCCAAAAGTATTACCGGGTGGGGCTTATCTATACGTCCAACGCCCTGGAGGGA
>JAVBOI010000133.1:0-5122 GCA_031550695.1 Desulfovibrio sp.
CCTGGCCTTTTATCTGGCCCGCTACGAGGAGTATTTGAGAGACATATCCAAACTGACCGGAGTGGACTTTACGCAGCAGGACACTTAGGGCAATTAACGCTTGAAAGAGTCGCTTAACGGCGGGCAAGGCCCGCCTACGCCTCTTTCGCGGCAAGGATTTGAGGACAAATCCTTGCAGAGCAATTCACTCATTTCATTCGTGAAATGCTCTAGGGAAGCTGCCCACGAGTCGTATTGCCTCCGGTCGCGGACACAGGCCCTGTGCGGCCAAAGGGGGCCGGCCTCTTCCGGCCAGCCCCCCTTGAAAAATAGCGCCGCAACGCCGCCAAACGGAAAAAATCAGCGTTTCCCTAATATTGCAGCAGGCCCTGGTAACTGCCCAGACCGGGTATTCTGGCGCCGCCGCGGCGGCCGCGTCTGAGGCTGGGGTCCAGGGCGGAGGCCGGCACCGGCCCGATGCCGGCCATGGCGCTGCGGCCGGAAGGCACCTTGCCGGCAATGGCCCGGCCCACGTAGTTGGAAATGCCGAGCACGCGCGCGGCGTAAAAGTTGTCCTGGTTGTAGGTCTTGATGACCGCGAACTGTTGTCTGGAGGTTTTGGCGTTGCGCCAGCCGTTGGCTTCCAGGTAGTTGGCCACGCTGTACATGGCGTCCACCACGGAAAACACGTCCACTTTGCCGTCTTTGTCCCCGTCCACGCCGTAGGGTTCGATGTTGGACGGCATGAACTGGCAGATGCCCACGGCGCCGTAAATGGAACCGGGTATCCTGGCCGGGTCCGTGCCGCATTGTTGTCCGTAGCGGATCAGGGCTTTGACCTCGTTATAGGCCCAGTCGGACTTGGCCTTGAGGGTGGCGGCCAGGGCGCCGGGGCTGACCCGCCGGATCTGGCCGGTGTTGCCCCTGCGGCCCAACAGGGCCGGCGTGGTGGTGGCGGCCATGCTGCCCAGGGCGCGCAGAGAGGTATCGCTGCCGAGATCAAGGCCGAGGCCGGTTTCCACCAGCAGAATGGCGATGATCACCCTGGTCGGGACACCGTGCTTGTCTTCGATGGCCGCCAGATCAAAAGCGTATTTTTTTATGAATTCCATGCAACTGCCCACGGTCACGTCGGAAACGGGCTGCTCGTAGTTTTCCGGCAGCTCGGGAACGGCGCCGTCGGCGCGGTTGATGCCAATGCCGCCCACGCCGTACAGTTCGGTGATTTTGGTCGCCATATAGGCGGGCGAATACGATTGCGGCCCCAAACCGGCGAACAGATCGTCCATTTTGGCGCGGTCAAAGCCGTCTTCCGCAAGGCGATCGATAAGCGGTTTCCAGGCCGGATCCAGGGCGGGCATGGGACCGCGGAACGAGCTTTTACCGGCGGTATTAGGGGCGCTCCGGCTGGCGCGCGAGACCCTGCGGGCCGCGTCGCCCCGGGACTCGGGGGAAGGCTCAAGCCCCAGGGCGTCGTTGTAGGAGCCCAGGGCAACCCGGCTTCTGGCGGCCTGCGCGGTGGACGCGGGATCGAAAAGCAGCGGAAGCGCGACGCAGGCCAGCAGCAGGGATACGGCGTATTTCCGGAACAGGCCGGGAGAGAAAGCGTTTTGGCAAGGCATAGGCGAACCTGACAAGTATGGTATGAGCGTTGCGATGGGCTTTGCTACCCTTTCCTGCCCGCGCAGAGAGCGACAAAATTCGCCGCCCAGTGAGGCAGGGCCGGGGCAAAGACATGCGTATAGGCGGCAAAGGTGTTTTTGAGCAGCAGCCCGTCAAAGCCTTCTTGCTCTGGAATATAACACATGCCGCGGCCTTTGTGCAGATGTAAAATATGGCCGCCGGAATCGCCGGCAATCCGGCCGGAGGAGGACGCCTGTTCCGGGTCGCTTTCCCGCGCCAGACAGCGGGAAAAATGAAATTCATGCCCCCGGAAACGCGCGCCAAGAGGATGATAGGGGTTGGGCGCCCTCACTTCGGCTTCCACATAGCCCAGCCCCTGCGGACGGGGGAGGAATTCGACCGAGCAGGGGAACACGCCGGCCATGGGAAAGGCCGCGCCGTCCACTATCAACTCCCTGGCCAGATACATGAAACCGCCGCACTCGGCATAAATGGGCAACCCGGCCCGCGACAGGGCGGCCACCCGTTCGCGGCAAAAACGATTGTCGGCCAGGGCTTGGGCATGAAGCTCGGGCTGGCCGCCGCCAATGTAAAGCCCGTCCAGAGTATCCCAATCAACCGGCCGGGATTGGCCGTCCAGCAGGGACAAGGGAACCAGATCCGCTCCGGCGGCGCGCAGGGCTTCCAGGTTTTCCTCGTAGTAAAACCAGAAGGCCGCGTCGCGCACATAGCCGATGCGGGGGCGAGAAGCGCCGGCCGCCTTGGTGGGGGGCGAAACGGAATCCAGGGCAACGCAGCCTTCCCCGCGCTCGGGAGAAAGCCCGGGGGCCGCGCCGGCGTCTTCTTCCGGCAACTCCGGGGCGCTTGCGGCCAATTTGGCCACAGCGTCCATATCCACGTTGCCGGCCATGAAATCGGCCAGGGCGTCCAGTTCCTCGTCCGCCCGCGCGTATTCATCCAGGCCGGCCAGCCCCATGTGGCGCTCCACAATAAAGGGATGCCGGCGCCTCGGCAAAACGCCGAGTACGGGCAGCCCGGCAAGCTCCTCCACAGCCCGGCGCACCATGGACTGATGGCGCGGGTTGCCGGTGCGGTTGAGAATGGCCCCGCCGATGCGCAGCCCCGGCTCGAAGTTCAGGCAGCCGCTTACCAGGGCGGCGGCCGTGCGGGTCATCTTGGTGCAGTCGAGCACCAGCAGCGCCGGCGCGAGCAGGATGCGGGAGAGCTCGGCCGTGGAGCAGGAACCGGCCAGATCCAGGCCGTCGAACAGCCCCCGGTTGCCCTCGACCAGGGCCAGATCATGCCCGGCCGCGCCCCGGCGGAACAAGGCGCGCAGGGCCGGGGCCGGCAGGAAAAAGGGATCGAGGTTCCCTTGCGGGGAGCGGGCCGCGAGCGCCAGCCAGGCCGCGTCAATATAGTCGGGGCCTTTCTTGAAGGCCTTGACGCGCAGGCCGGAACGGACCAGGGCCCGAGCAAGACCAAGGCTGACCATGGTCTTGCCGGCGCCGCCGGAGAGCCCGGATATGATAAGACGCGGAATATGCATAGACTATGACCTGCAAGGCGCGAAAACGCGGACCGGCCCTTTTCTGGTCGAAACCGGCAGCCCCCCGACCGGAGCGTTTTCAGCCTGAAACTAATGGGAGCCGTATCGGGAATGCCCGCTGGCTCACCGCCGCAATACGTCATCCCGTACGGGGTTTCCAAAGGGGGTCACCCCCTTTGGCCGCCGGAGGCAATCGTTCTCTTGGACAAATTCAATACTAGAGCAATTCACTCATTTCATTCGTGAAAGGCTCTAAACTGTTTTACACCGCGGTTATGGCCGGCACGATAATGGGATCGCGGTCGAGGATGTTGCGGAAAAAGCGGCGGAGCGAAGCGCGGATGCGTTCCTGAAGCTTGTCCAGCTCGCCCGGAGGATAGCCCTCGACGCAATCGAGCACAAGGCATTTGGCGTCTTCAAGCACATGGCTGTATTCCTGCTCGAACACGAAACCCTTGGAGAACAGTTCCGGCCCCTGAAGAATATGCCAGGTGCTTCTGTCCAGCACCAGCACCACCACCACCATGCCCTCGCCGCCAAGGATGTGGCGCTCCTTGAGCACCGCCTGGCCTACGTCGCCCACGCCCTTGCCGTCCACCAGAATGGACTGGGCCGGAATGGGTTCTTCCCGCGTCAGTCCGGCCGGAGTGATGGTAAAAGGCTGACCATCCTGGAATATCAGCGAGTTGGTCTCATCAACGCCGCACTGTACGGCCAGACGGGCGTGCTTGACCAGATGGCGGTATTCGCCGTGCAGCGGAACAAAGTATTCCGGATGCACGGCTTTTATCATTTCCGTCAGTTCGCTTTGCTGGGCGTGGCCCGAGGCGTGCACGGGGTGTTCCTTGTCGTAATAGACTTCCGCGCCCAGGCGGTACAGGTTGTTCACCAGGGTGTTGACGGCCATGGTGTTGCCCGGAATCAGGCGGGAGGACATGATCACCATGTCGCCCTCGTGGATGCTCAGGCTTCTGTGCCCGCCGGAAACGATGCGGGACAGGGCGGACAAAGGCTCGCCCTGGGAGCCGGTAACCAGAAGCACGGATTTGTTGTCCGCCAGGGCAGGGGCGGTCCTGGCGTCAAGCACCAGGTTGGCCGGCGGACGCAGGCGGGAGAGGTTGCGGGCCATTTCAATGTTGTTCACCAGGCTTCTGCCGCCCACCACCACGGTGCGGTCGAATTCGGCCGCGCAGTCGAACACTTCCTGAATTCTCTGGATGTGGCTGGAAAACAGGGTGACGATAATCCGGCCCGTGGCCTTGGCGAACAGGCTGCGCAGGTTGGCCATCACCTCGCGTTCCGAAAGGGAACGGCCCTCGCGCTCGACGTTGGTGGAATCCGAGAGCAGGAGCATGGCGCCCCGCTTGCCGGCAAAGGACTTGAACAGGCCAAGGTCTGTGCCGGGCCCGTCCAGGGGCTTGGGATCGATTTTAAAGTCACCCGTGTGCACCACCCGGCCGGCCGGGGTTTCCACCCCCAGGGCAAGGCCGTCGATGATGGAGTGGCAGACCGGGAAAAAGTGAAAGGTCATGTCCCCGAGCGTCACCGGCTTTTCCGGGCCCACGGCGATCAGCTCGCAGCGGTCCAGCAGGCCGCGTTCGCGCAGCTTGTGTTCCACCAGGGCCAGGGTGAAGGGCGAGCCGTAAATGGGCGCGTTCAGGTGCGGCACCAGCCACGGCAGGGCGCCGATGTGGTCCTCGTGGCCGTGGGTGAGGACCACGCCGCGGATTTCCTCCTTGTGCTCCTTGATGAAGTCAAAGCGGGGAATAACCACGTCAATGCCCAAATGGTAGTCGCTGGGAAACATCAGGCCGCAGTCCACGACCACGCGCGATTGCGGCGTGCTCCAGACCATGCAGTTCATGCCTATTTCGCCAAAGCCGCCCAAAGGGGTGATGGTAAGCCAGGCGTTGGGGAAAGCCTGTTTGCCGGCTTTCCGGCGGGGCGCGAGCCCGAAAATACTGTCATCCATAA